>CAVOEB010000055.1:0-19568 GCA_963694715.1 Alphaproteobacteria bacterium
ATGCGCTTTATCTGGCCAATTTCTATTCTACCAACTCGGGCTGCCAGCCCGATTCGACCAAGCATCACGGCATCGGCTTTACCGCGGTGCTGCTGAAAGTGGGCGAAGAGCCGGAACTGATCTGCGACGAGCCGCCGCCCGAGCACCTGATCTCGACGACGCGCCACCGCTGGAGTCTCAACGTCATCCAGGCGACTATGGACGCGGTGCGCGAGCGCAATATCGGCGGCAAGGTGGCGTTCTGCGGCACCGAGATCTTTCCCATGAAATACTGGGCCGAGCTGCAGAAAGGCCTGCCCAACATCGACTGGGAGTTTGACGACCAGTTGATCGAGAGCGCGCGGATGATCAAAACGCCCCGCGAGCTCGACTGTTTCCGCGAGGGCGGCGAGATCGTGACCGGGGCGCTGAGCCTGCTGATCGGCGGGCTGGTTGCGGGCAAGAGCGAGGCCGATGCTGCGGCCGACGCGATGGCCGAGGTCACGCGTCACGGCGGCTCGGTCCATATGATCCCGGTCAACCACGGCGAGCTGATCGAGTTCTTCTGCCGCAATCCGCTCGCCGGCTATTCGACCGACGTGCCCGCGCAGGGCGATCTCGTGCGCGGCTGGGTCTACGGCCCCATCTGGCAGGGCTACTGGCTCGATCCCGGACGCACGGCGGTCTGCGGCGGCAAGCCGACGCCGGAGCAGAAGGAGCTGATCGAGGGCTGCGGCAGTTTGATCACGGAGTTGTCCGATATGATCAAGCCCGGCGTGCGGGTCGGTGATGTGGCCCGGCGCGGCAACGAGATCGAGGCCGAGTTTGGCGGCAAGCTCGACCAGGCGCACCAGAAGTGGCCGCTGTTCGGCCACGGCAACGGCCTGTTCTGGGAGCCGCCCTGGCTGGCCGAGGACCTGGGCCACGAAGACTTAGTCTACCAGGAGGGTATGGTCGCGAGCACCGAAGCCTTCCTATCGCGCGACGGCGTCGGCTCGGCGGGCTTCGAGAACAACTTCATCGTCACCGCCGACGGCGTCGATATCATCACGAAGACGCCCATGTACTGGTGGGACTAGGCGGCGCGTCCCGAACGGAGCGGCCAAGGCGGACCACTCCGGCGATAAAAAATGAAACGCCGCACAGCGCCCGGCGGGGACATCGCGTCGGCAAAGGGGGAGAGACGCCATGTCCGGGATGTATTTTCCGCAAAGCGAGTACGAGCAGCGTTGGGCCAATGTTCAGGCCGAGATGGCCAAGCGGGGCTATGAGAGCGCGGTGATCTGGAGCCGTTCGGCGGGCACCCACGAGCGCTGCGCCGACGTGCTTTACCTGACCAACTGGTACTCATGCCATTCGGGACATGAGCCGGAAACTCCCTTGTGGAGCGCACGGGCGCATGCCGCGGTGATCATGCAGAAGGGCGAGACGCCGCATCTGCACATGGACGAGCCCGACCCGCGCTTCGAGCTGCTCTCGACCGATCGCGCCGACTGGCACATGAATCCGGTGGTCGGTGTCGCCGACGAGCTCAAAGCCCGCGGCATCGCGGGCAAGGTAGCGCTGGTGGGGAGCGATTTTTTCGGTGCGAAATACATGAAGCAGCTCGAAGAGCTGACGCCCGGCATCGAGTGGGTGTTCGAGGACGATCTCGTCCAGAAGCCGCGCCTGATCAAGAGCCCGCGCGAGCTCGACGCCTTTCGCGAGGGCGGCGAGACTGTGACGCTGGGCCTGAATAAGATGTTCGAGCTGTTGCTCATGGGCAAGACCGAGCGCGAGGCGGCAGGCGAGGGTGCGAAGATCGTGATCGAGCGGGGCGGCGTGCCGACCCTGCTCCGGGTCTCTCATGGTGTTGGCAAGGAGATGACCAACTTCGCCCGCGAGCCGATCGTCGGCGCTAGCGACGATGCGGCCAAGCAAGGCGACATGGTGCGCGCCTGGCTGATGGGGCCGATGGCCCATGGCTACTGGCTCGACCCCGGACGGACCACCGTGATCGGCCGGCCGACCAACGAGCAGCGTAATCTGATCGAAGCCTGCGGCGGCGTTGTCCAGAAAGTGATGGACGCGATCAAGCCCGGCATGAAGGCCAAGGAGGTGGCGCGGATCGGCGACAAATTCAATGCCGAGGTCGGCTTGCCGCCGGACCAGGCGGGCGCGCAATGGCCGCTCTACGGTCATTCCCTCGGGCTCTTTTTCGAGCGCCCGATCTACGGTGAGGAGACCTGCGAGGACGACGAGACCATCGAGGCGAGCATGGTGTGCAGCTCGGAGCATTTCCTCATGTCCGAGGGGGTAGGCTCGGCGGGTTTCGAGCAGAACTTCATCGTCCACGAGGACGGCAACGAGCTTTTGACCAACACGCCGATGTATTTTTGGGATTGAGCCCGCGCGTGCGGGGGTGGGAGAGAAGAGCATGACCCGGCGGTTCGTCATCGCCATGATGAAGCACGAGACGAACACGTTTTCGCCCGTGCCCACGCCGCCCAAGCGCTTCGGCGCCCACGGTCCCGCCTTCGGGGCCGCGGCGCGCATGGAGTTCCAGGGCACCAACACGCCGCTCGCCGCCTTTCTCGACCTCGCCAACAAGGCGGATGCGGAAATCGTTACCCCGGTTGCCGCTGACGCCCTGCCCTCGGGCCCGGTCTCGGCGGAAGCCTATGAGGTGATTACCGACGCGATCCTGAAATCGATCGAGGCGGGGTGCGACGCCTGCTTCCTCGACCTGCATGGCGCCATGGTCACCGAGACCAACGACGACGGCGAGGGCTTCCTGCTCGAGCGTATCCGTCAAGCCGCACCCGGCCTGCCGATCGCGGTGGCGCTCGACCTGCACACCAACCTGACCGCGCGGATGGTCGAGAACTGCACCGCCATGGTCGGCTACAAGACCTATCCTCATGTCGACATGTACGAGGCGGGTGAGCGCGCGGGCAAGATCCTGATCCGCGCGCTGGACGGCGAATGCGACCCGGTCATGGCGTGGGACAATCGGCCGTTGATGCCGCACACGCTGTGCATGGGCACGGATTCCGGCCCCATGGCCGAGCTGGTCGAGCGCTGCCGCAAGGAAGAAGCCGGCGGCCTGCCTGCCGCGACCGTGTTCGGCGGCTTTCCCATCGCCGATATCGAGAACGCGGGGCTGTCTTGCGTCGTCGTCTCCGACGGTGACCGAGCGATGGCCGAAAAACTTCGGGACGAACTGCTCGACGAGGCCTGGGCAAGGCGTGCCGATTTTGTCTACCGCTCGCCGCCGCTCGAGCAGTCGGTCGCCGGGGTCAAGACGATGAAGAAGGGCCCTATCCTGCTGATCGACCACGCGGACAACTGCGCCTCGGGTGGCACCCAGGACACCACCACCGTGCTTGCCGAGATCATCCGCCAGGAGCTCGACGACGTCGCCGTTTTCGCGATCTGCGACCCCCAATCAGTAGCGCATATGATCGAGGTGGGCGTGGGCAAGGAAGTCACGCTCTCGCTCGGCGGTAAGGTCGCCATGCCCGCGATCGGGCGGGTCGGCGAACCGCTCGAGGTGACGGGGCGGGTGCGCCATATCTCGGACGGCGAATTCATCGTGCGCGGGCCCATGTATACGGGCGTGCGCGCCGCCATGGGGCGCTCGGCGGTGCTCGATACGGGCAAGGTCGAGATCGTCGTGATCGAGCGCAACCACGAGCCCTGGGATCTGGGTTGCTTTCGCTCGGTCGGCATCGAGCCGACCCACAAGCGCTACCTGATGCTCAAGTCGCGCATCCATTACCGTGCCGGCTTTGCACCTATCGCGAAGCATATAGTTGAATGCGCGGGGGTCGGCGTGACCTCGTCGGACGTCAGCCTGTTCGAGTTCAAGAAGCTGCGCCGGCCGATCTATCCGCTCGATGGCGACGAGGCGTTCAACTAGCGTATTGGTGCCCTTGGATTCAGGTCAAAGCGGATCACGCGACCTGGTGCGAGCCTGAGCGCGATTAATCGGGCAGCAGGGGCGCGCGCCATGCGCGATATCAGTGTTGATCAGGCTTGCTTCATCGTGGTCAAGACCCGCGAGTACCAGGCCAAGGTCGGGCCGGTAGACGAGAACATCGACGACGCCGAGTGCGACGTACTCGAAGGCTTCGCGGGCGATCCCACCTTCGGCGAACTGACCGAGGCGGTGCGCGATCTCAACACTGACTAGCGCGCCGAGCTGGTCGCGCTCACCTGGGTCGGGCGCAGCGATTTTACCAAGGCCGACTAGGCCGAGGTGATCGAAGGTGCACAACAGGTCATCGGCGAGCACTTCGGTGGCGCTCAGATAGCAAAGCTCCGTATCGCTCATGGCTCTCTCTCCGCTCGGGCGGTCCGCCGCCTAGAAGCCAATCCAGCCCTGGCCCGAGGCGCCGTCATAGAGCAACTTGAGCCCGGCCAGGATCAGCAAGCTGTAGAGTATCCGGTAAAACGACTCCTTGGGAATGCGCCGCTGCAAGTGCACGCCGAGCCAAATGCCGAGCGGCGCTATGGGGCTCAGGATCAAGCCGGTCAGCAGGGTCTCGCTCGTGAACAGGCCGAGCACGCTATAGGGGATCACCTTGACGTAGTTGACCACGAGGAAGAACACCACCGTGGTGCCGACGAAGATGTCCTTGTCCATTTTCTGGGGCAGCAGATAGAACTGCACCGGCGGGCCGCCCGAATGGGCGATCATGCTGGTAAAGCCCGAGGCCGCGCCCGACAGCCCGCCGGTCAAGATGTGCGGTTTCGTGGTGCGCTTGGCGGCACCGGGTGCGAACAGGCGATAGAGCGGCACCGCGATGGCCAACGCGCCGATCATCAGGCGGATCATATCGTCGTCGAGATAGCGAAAGGTCAGCGCGCCCGCGAGAATACCGAGCAGAGCACCGGGCAACATGATCTTGAGGTTCCGCCAGTCGCGCGCCTCGCGGTAGGCGTAGAGCCCGGCGAGATCCATGACACAGAGCAGCGGCAGGATGATCGCCGCGCTCTGGATCGGCGAGATCACCAGGGCGAGCAGCGGAGTGACCATGATGCCTGCGCCGAAGCCGCCCTTGGAGATCCCCATGAGCAGCACCGTAGGCACCGCGACGATATAGAACAGGGGATCGGCGAGCGGCATCGGATGGGCGCGGGAAGTTCAGCGTCGGTGCGACAGCCGCAGCCGCGTCAGGCCGCGCGGAGCGCGAGGTAGGCGTCGCACAGTTCGATCATGCGCTCGCGCCCAAAGCTGGGCTCGTGGCCGGCATGGACCACCAAGACGGGCATCTCGCGTAAGCGTTGGACGGTCTCGATATAGACCGCGATATCGGAATCTTCGAGCTCGTCGAGCAGCGGTCCGTCATAGAGCGCGTCGCCCGAGAACAGCGTGCCGGTGCCTGCCTCCCACAGCCCCATGCTGCCTGGTGAATGGCCCGGCAGGTCGACGATTTGGAAGGCCCGATCGCCGGTCTTGACGACGTCGCCCGCCACGACCGTGCGCGTCGCGGCGGCGCCTTCGATATCGTAAGCGTCCGGGTCGTAGCCGGCGCGGGGCAGGGCGGTGATCAGCAATTCGGGCAGGTCATAGCCTGCTTTGTCCATTTTCGCTACGAAGTCGGCGCCGAAATTGGCGGTGCGCAGCTCGGCGAAGCTTTCGCTCTCGGCCATCAGCTGTGCCTCGCGCCGGTGGATGATGCGCTCGCCGAACTCGGCCATACTGCCCGTATGGTCATAGTGGTAATGGGTTGCGACCGCGGTGACCGGTTTATCGAGAATATCCTTGGCAAATTCGGCGAGGTTGCAGATGCCCAGCCCGGTATCGATCAGCAGATCGCGCTCGGTGCCGCGAACATGCCAGATGTTGCAGCGGATGAAGGGGTGGACGTGGGGCTCGAAGATGAGCGTAATCGCGTCATCCACGCGTCGGGTTTCGAACCAGTGATCGGCGATCTGCAGAGCCATCGGTCTCCTCCCCGCTGGCGGGCGTGTTGGGCGCGACGCCCTAATAGCCACTATCAACACGGGGTGCCCGGGCCATGCACGCGCCGCGGTTGCCGCCCGTTCACGGCTTGTTGAAGTGGTGTGTAGTAAATTTGCCAACGGAGTTGATTGTATCTAATCTTAAATGTAGAGAGCGCCTAATTTTGAAAGCAGCGTATTTAAATTAAGGAGGCATTAATTTATGAGCAGTCACAGTTTTGTTGCCGCCACGGCTCTTGCCGCCTTCATCACCGCCGGCGGTGCCGGCGTCCTGTCAAGCACGGCCCACGCCGGCGATGCCGATTTCGAGAAGTGCTACGGCGTTGCCAAGGCCGGACAGAGCGACTGCCAGACCGCTACTACGTCGTGCGCCGGTACGTCGAAAACTGACAACCAGGCCGACGCCTGGATCTTCGTGCCGGAAGGCACCTGCGACAAGATCACCGGCGGCAGCACCTCCGCAGGATAAGGGCCTCGGCGCGTTCCGACCCCCCTGGGAACCTACGATGGCAGCCCCTGCCATCCAGTTCCCGCGAACCCGATCCCGGCCTCCCAGGCCGGGATCGGGCTGCGCGCGCCCCATCACCGGGCGTTGACCGAGGCTCGCGCGCCGGTCGGTTGGCTGGAAGCCCATAGCGAAAACTATCTCGACGGCGGCCCAAACGCCCTATTGCTCGAAAACCTTCGGACCGACTACCCGATCAGCCTGCACGGGGTCGGGCTCTCGCTCGGCAGCGCCGATGGGATTGATCACGCGCATCTCGCGCGGATCGCCGATCTTGCCTCCCGCACCGAGCCTGCACTGGTTTCGGAGCATGTCGCCTGGTGCGGCACGGCCGAGGCCTTTCTGAACGATCTGCTGCCGCTGCCCTGGACCGAGGAGGCGCTCAAACCCCTGGTCGAAAATATCGACGCGATGCAGACCGCGCTGGGCCGCCCCGTTCTGGTCGAGAATCCGTCGAGCTACATGGCGTTCGCCGATTCCGCGATGACCGAGTGGGAATTTCTCGCGGTGCTGGCCGAGCGCGCGGGCTGTGGCCTGCTGCTCGACGTCAACAACGTCTATGTCAGCGCGCAAAACCTCGGCTTCGATCCCCGGGACTATCTCGCGGCGGTCCCGGCGGAGCGGGTCGGCGAAATTCACCTTGCGGGCCATCACGTCAATCACCTGGAAGACGGCGACGTCGTCCTGATCGACGATCATGGCTCGACGGTCGCCGACCCCGTCTGGGAGCTGTTCGCCGAGACCGCCGCGCGCTGCCCCAACGCCCCCGTGCTGATCGAGTGGGACACGCGCATTCCCGAGCTCGACGTGCTCGTCGCCGAGGCTACGAAAGCCGACGCGGTCACCGAAACCGCCCGCGGTCCGGAGGCTCGTCATGCCGGCGTGGCCTGATCTGCAGCGCGCGCTGGGCGCCGCCGTGCGGGCCGGGCCGGGCACGCCGCTCGCGAGCGAGCTGGCGAGCGCGCTGGTCGACCCGGCGCGTTTCGAAGTTCATCGCAACCACTACGTCATTACCCTGGTTGAGGCGTTGGAAACCACCTTTCCCGTGGTCCGCCGGGTGGTGGGAGAGCATTTTTTCCGTCAGGCAGCGCGCGTCTTCGTGCGCGCCGAGCCGCCGGCCCGGCCCTGCCTGTTCGAGTATGGCAGCGGCCTGGGCAGTTTCCTGAGCACTTACGGCCCGGCCGTGGAGCTGGTTTATCTGGCGGATCTCGCGCGCCTGGAATGGGCCATCAACGAGACCTGGCATGCTACCGATGCCGTCGCGTTCCAGCTGGACGAACTGGCCGGGCTCGATGCCGAGGCCCTCGAGGCCCTAGCACTCGGCCTGCACCCGCGTTATCGGCTCGTGATTTCGCCCTGGCCGGTCGACCAGATCTGGCGCGCCAACCGGGCCACCGATGCGGAGCCTGAACCCGTGGCGCTCGATGCGGGTCCTGCGCGGGTCCTGGTGCGCCGCACCGAAGACGAGATCGAGCTGGCCGGGCTGGGCGAGGCCGAGGCGGCACTGCTTTCGGCCCTGGGTCGGGGCGCGGATTTGGGCGAGGCGCTCGGCGCCGCTAGCGCCGTCCAATCCGAGACCGACCCCGGGGCCTGCTTCCTGCACCTTGCCGCGCTGGGCGCCGTGGCGCGCCGTGAGGCCCTTTCGCCTTTGCATACGCATCACTATCCGTCATCCGCCCATCCGTCACCCGACAGGGAGTTCCAGCCATGAGCCAGTCATCGTCCGGCCTGCCCATCGTTTCGGGCCTTGCCGGGCTTTATCAATCGATCGTTTTTATGCTCGAGGCGATGCCGCTCTCGCTCGCCCAGCTTCTGTTGCACATCGGTGTGGCGAGTGTCTTTATTCAAGTCCGGCTACGTAAAAATCCAGAGCTGGCAATCCACCGTCATGCTGTTCGAGTACGAATACGACCTGCCCATCCTTGGGCCGGCGACGGCGGCGTACCTGGGCACCATTTTCGAACTCGCCATGCCGATCCTGATCGACATCGGCCTGCTCACCCGGCTTGCCGTTTTGCCGTTGCTCGGCATGACCATCATCATCGAGATTTCTGTCTATCCGTTGAACTGGTCGGAACACCTGATCTGGTTTGCAATGCTGTTCTTCCTGCTGATCCGCGGTCCCGGCGCGATCTCGCTCGACCGTCTGCTGGGCCCCACCGTGGCCCGCTGGCTGGGGGTCTCCCGCTAGGCCCGCGGGTGCGCGCGCTGGATCGCACTCCCTGCTCGCGCTAGTCAGAGCGACGCCCGCGCGCGTCGGCCGGACAGGCCGCCGTGCGCGCCCGTGCGCCGCCAGACGGTCGCCCGATGTCCGAGACGCCGAGCCTCAAGCGCAGCCTGGCCCTGCCTCTGCTCATGCTCTACGGGCTGGGCACGACGCTGGGTGCGGGTATCTATGTGCTGATCGGAAAGGTCGCGTGCTCCGCCGGGATCTATGTGCCGGTCTCGTTTCTCGTGGCGCTCGGCCTCGTGACCGCGACGGCGCTCTCGTTCGCCGAGCTCTCCGCGCGTTACCCGAAGAGCGCGGGCGAGGTAATCTACGTTTTCGAAGGCTTTCACCGGCGCCACCTCTCGACCCTGGCGGGGCCGCTCGTCGTATTCACGGCGCTGGTCTCGAGCGCCGCGCTCGCCAACGGCTTCGTCGGCTATTTCCAGTAGTTCGTCGCGGTACCGGACGGGCTCTGCGTGCTCGGCCTCGTCGTGGCGCTCGGCCTGATCGCGGCCTGGTGCATTCTCGAATCCGTAACGCTTGTCACCGTCATCACCCTGGCCAATCTCGCCGGGCTGGAGCTGATCGTGTGGGTCGGGCGCGACGCTCTGGGCACCCTGCCCGTGCGCATCGACGAGCTGTTTCCGCCCCTCGAGACCGAGATCTGGCTTGGTATCCTGTCCGGCCCGGTGTTTGCCTTTTATGCCTTCATCGGTTTCGAGGACATGGTCAATGTCGCCGAAAAGGTCCACGACGCGCCACGCACCATCATCCTCACACTGATCTTGACCGGCATTCTCTATATCGCCGTCGCCTTGGTCGCCGTGCTGGCCATGCCGTTTGCCGAGCTGGCCGCGGCCGACGCGCCGCTTGCCGCGATTTACGAGCACGCGACGGGGCGTCCGGCCACGGTGATCAGCCTGATCGGTATCGTCTCGGTGCTCAACGGGGCGCTGATCCAGGTTATTCTGGCCTCCCGGGTGGCTCTATGGCCTGAGCTTGGAAGGCCGCTTGCCCGCGGCTCTCGGCCGCGCTCACCCATTCACCCGCACGCCGCTTGTCGCCATCGCGCTGGCGACCGCGCTGGTCATGCTGGTTGCACAGGCTCTCTCGCTGGTGGCGCTGGCGCAGGCGACGACCCTGATCACCCTCGCCATCTTCGTGCTGGTCAACGTGGCACTATGGCGGATCAAGCGGCGCGATCCACGGCCGGAGGGCCTGCGCGTGTGGCCGCGCTGGCTACCCGCGCTGGGCGCCATCGTCAGCGCTCCCTTCATGGGCTTTCAGCTAGCCCGCTTGGCAGGGCTTTGGGGCGCTCGCGCCGAGCAAAAAAAACCCGGCCGCGCGGGCCGGGTCTTGATCGGAAATTGGTGGAGCCGGGGGGAATCGAACCCCCGACCTCTTGAATGCCATTCAAGCGCTCTCCCAACTGAGCTACGGCCCCGTTGACCCCAAGCCGCGCAACGCTTAAGCGCTGCCCGGGTCGTCCTTGACCACGGCCGTCTCCAGCACCTCGGCCATGTCGTCTTCGTCCTCGCCGAGTTCGGAGACGTCCTCGATCACGTCGTCTTTAACTAACTTTCATCGTCCGTCGCAGCGTCCGCCTTGGTGTCGTCTGTTTCTTTGACGACCGGTGCGACCGGCGCCGCTTTCGGCACGGGCGCGGGACGGGCGCGTCTGGGCTTGACGGGCGGTGGCGGCTCGAACACCGTCTCGCATTTCGGGCAGACGATCGGGCTGCGTTGCAAATCGTAGAAGCGAGCTGCGCAACTCTGACAGGTTCGCTTCGTGCCCCATTCCAGTTTGACCACGCTTGTTATCCTCATAGTTGATAAGGCGGCGATGCAAAAAGATATGCCCGCCCAATTGCCATGATCGTCACTCCCTGTCAAAACCAATCTTTGCACACCCGCGTCCGGATCCCCCCCCGGCGTCTGAGTGGGCGAAGCGGGAGGATGACGATGACTAACCCTGCGCAGCCACGCTTCGCGGCGGGACGAGAGCCGTGAAAGCGCTCGTCTCGAGCCCCGCCGAAAGATTCGCCGGGCGCGTTAGCGTGCCGGGCGATAAATCGATCTCGCACCGCGCGGCGATCCTGGGAGCGCTCTCGGTAGGCATAACCGAGGTGAGCGGTTTGCTCGAGGGCGACGACGTGCGGCGCACGCTGGATGCAGTGGCATGGCTGGGCGCACGCGTCGAGCGCACCAAGCCTGCGGGCGGAGCTTCGTTGTGGCGGATTTCGGGAGTCGGGGTGGGAGGTCTTGCTGAGCCCAGCGGCGTGCTCGACCTGGGCAATTCCGGCACTGGTGTACGCCTGCTGATGGGCGCTGTGGCGAGCCAGCCGATTACGACCTTCTTCGCCGGCGATCCCTCTCTGAGTCGACGGCCGATGGCGCGCATCGCCGAGCCGCTGGAAGCCATGGGCGCGCGCGTTGTTGCGCGCAGCGGTACCCGCCTGCCACTTTGCATCAAAGGCGCGGCAGAGCCTCTGCCCATCGAGTATCGCTCAAGAATCTCCTCGGCCCAGGTAAAATCGGCGGTCCTGCTCGCCGGGCTCAACGCGCCGGGGATCACCCGCGTGATCGAGCCCGCGCCCAGCCGGGATCACACGGAATTGATGCTGCGCCATTTCGGCGCCCGGCTCGAGGTCGAGGACCGGGACGACGCCAGCCGCGCCGTGGCGCTGCACGGTCAGCCCGAACTCACGGCTCAGGCCGTGAACGTGCCCGGTGATATCAGCTCGGCGGCGTTCCCCCTGGCGGCGGCCTTGCTGGTGCCCGGCGCCGAGCTGGTGATCGAGAATGTCGGCGTCAATCCCCTGCGCACGGGTCTGCTCGAAACCTTGGACGAGATGGGCGCGGAGGTCACATTGAGCGCGCGCCGCGAGGCGGCGGGCGAGCCGGTTGCCGACCTGGTGGTGCGCGCTGGGCGCTTGCGCGGCGTCAACGTGCCGGCCGAGCGCGCACCCCGCATGATCGACGAGTATCCCGTCCTCGCGGTACTTGCGGCCTGTGCCGAAGGACGGACCGAGCTGCACGGCCTCGCTGAGCTCCGGGTCAAGGAAAGCGATCGGCTGAGCGCCATCGCCGATGGCCTGGCGGCCTGCGGGGTCGGCGTCGAGGTACGCCAGGACAGCCTGGCGATCGACGGCGCGGGGGGCCCGCCGCCCGGCGGCGGCATGGTGGAAAGCCGCTATGATCACCGAATCGCGATGGCGTTTCTGGTTCTCGGAATGGCTGCCCGCACGGCGGTGAGCGTCGACGATGGCGCGATAATCGCCACCAGTTTTCCCGGTTTCACGGCTCTGATGAACCGGTTGGGCGGAGCGATCGCCGATGGTTGAGCCCGCCGAATGCTTTGTCATTGCGGTCGATGGGCCGGCGGCATCGGGCAAGGGCACGCTGGCGCGCCGCCTCGCCCGGCATTGCGGCCTCGCCCATCTGGACTCGGGCGCGCTTTATCGGGCGGTCGCGATTCGGGTCTTGCGCTCCGGCGGCGATCCGGGCGACGCCGCCGCCGCCATCTTGGCGGCGCAAGGGCTGGAGGCGGGCGATCTCGAGGATCCGGGCTTGCGCGACGAAACTACGGGGCAGGCCGCTTCGAAGGTGGCCGCCGTTCCGAAAGTGCGCGAACTGCTGCTCGACTACCAGCGTGCGGTCGCCGCAACCCCGCCCGGCGCGGTGATCGACGGGCGCGATATCGGTACCGTCGTGTGCCCCGGTGCGGCGCTGAAATTCTTCCTCACCGCTGGGCTTAAGGCGCGTGTCGCCCGGCGCCTTAAGGAGTTGCAGGATCGAGGGGCCAAGAGTATACATAGCGCCCTTGAGCGGGAGATGGGGGAGCGCGACCGTCGCGATGCAGAACGGGCTGTGGCTCCCCTGAAACCTGCCGACGACGCGATCGAGATCGATACGACGGACTTGGATGCTGATGGCGTGTTCCAGTCCGTCTTGTCGCATGTCGAGGCATCGGGGCGCGCGTCACGGACCGGTTAGGGGACGCCGCGCGGCTTGGGCATTTGAAGAATTGTCGATCCTCTGGGTGTGCGCGAACGAGGCGGTGGCCTCGGGCCACGGAGCCGGATGGGTCGGAAAGGACCGAGGGATATGAACGAGAAGACCACGACCGACAGCGCTCCGGCAACGCGGGGCGAAGCGCCTCCCGCGATTATCGAGAGTTTCGCCGACATGCTCGAGGAAACGCTCGGCTCGTCGACCCGTTTCGAGGGCTCGGTGGTGCCGGGCAAGGTACTGAGCATTCAAAACGACATGGTTCTGATCGATGTCGGGCTTAAGGTCGAAGGCTGGGTTGCGCTCAAGGAATTTGGCGCCGAATCGCCTGGCGTGGGCGACGAGGTCGAGGTCTTTATCGACCGCATCGAAAACCGTCGCGGCGAAGCCGGGCTGAGCCGCGAGAAGGCCCGGCGCGAGGAAGCCTGGACCCTGCTTGAAAAGGCGTTCGAAAATTCGGAGCGCGTCACCGGCGTCATATTCGGCCGGGTCAAGGGTGGTTTCACCGTCGACATCAACGGCGCCTTCGCCTTCCTGCCGGGCAGCCAGGTCGACATTCGCCCAGTGCGAGACATCACGCCGCTGCTCAATACCGACCAGCCGTTCCAGATTCTCAAGATGGACCGCCGCCGGGGCAACATAGTGGTCTCGCGCCGCGCGGTGCTCGAGGATTCCCGCGCCGAACAGCGCGCCGAGTTGATCGAAGGCCTGCGCGAGGGCCAGGTGCTCGATGGCATGGTCAAGAACATCACCGATTACGGCGCCTTCGTGGACCTGGGCGGCATCGACGGCCTGCTCCACGTCACCGATATCGCGTGGCGGCGGATCAACCATCCGACCGAGGCGCTTTCCATCGGCCAGACCGTCAAGGTCCAGGTCATCCGTTTCAACCCGGAAACCCAGCGCATTTCGCTCGGCATGAAGCAGCTCGAGGCCGATCCGTGGGAAGGCGTCGAGGCGAAGTACCCGGTCGGCACGGTGTTCAAGGGCCGGGTCACCAACATCGCGGACTACGGCGCCTTCGTCGAGCTTGAGCCGGGCGTCGAGGGCTTGGTTCACGTCTCCGAGATGAGCTGGACCAAGAAGAACGTCTATCCGGGCAAGATCGTCTCGACCAGCCAGGAAATCGAGGTGATGGTGCTCGACGTCGATCCCCAGAAGCGGCGGATCAGCCTGGGCCTGAAGCAGTGCATGGCCAACCCGTGGGACGCCTTCGCCGAGAAGTACCCGGTCGACATCGAAATCGAGGGCGAGATTCGCAACATCACCGAATTTGGGTTGTTCGTCGAGCTGCCGGGCGAGATCTTCGGCATGGTTCACCTCTCGGATCTAGACTGGAGCAAGCCCGGTGAAGAGGCGCTCGCGGAGTACAAGATCGACGACACGATCAAGGCCAAGGTGCTCAATATCGAGGTCAACAAGGAACGCATTTCGCTTGGCGTCAAGCAACTGAGCGACGATCCCTTCGCCGGCAGCATGGGCAAGCTAAAGAAGGGCGATAGCGTGACCTGTACGGTGACGGCGCCGCAGGATTCCGGGATCGAAGTGGCCGTTTCCGACGGCGTGCAGGGCTTTATCCGTAAATCCGATCTCGCGCGCGATCGCTCGGAGCAACGCCCCGATCGTTTTGCCAAGGGCGATAAGATCGACGCCAAGATTACCAATATCGACCAGAGCAATCGGCGCGTCACGCTCTCGGTCAAGGCTCTCGAAGTCCAGGAAGAGAAGAAGGTGATGGCCGATTTCGGCTCCGCGGACAGCGGCGCCAGCCTGGGCGACATCCTGGGTGCGGCCATGAACAAGAAGGCCAAGGAATCCGAGGAAGAAGCCGAACCCGAGGCCAAGGCTGAAGTGGACGAGGAAGCCGAGGCTGAGGCGAAATCCAAAGCTAAAGTGGACGCAAAACCCAAGGCGGCTGCGAAAAAGAAGAGCGCTAAGGCCGACGCCGGCGAGGACGACGAGGCGAAGGGCAAAGACGCTTCCGGCGAAGACGCGCCCGCCAAAGACGACAGCTAGGGTCGCCGGGGCGGGGTTTTTTGCCCGCCCGACGCGGTTTTTGGGTGTCTCGGGGCCGCGGTTCGTTCCGGACCGGGCCGGGAGTATGGAAAAAAGCTATTTTCATAGAACGACTTGTGCTTGACGGTGCGGTGCTGGTTTGTCACCCTTTAGGTCAGGAATCGGAACCCGCTGGTTATGCAAGAGACGGTGATGCAATGCCACATGCAAGCGTCGCCGGGGTGCCGCTCCATTGTGAAGCTCGGGGGGAGGGCTTACTGAGATGACGAAATCCGAGTTGATCCTGCGGCTCGCCGAGATGAATCCGGGCCTCAAGCATCAGGATGCGGAGCGTATCGTCAGCGCCGTGTTCAACGAGATCTCCGCGGCGCTCGCCCGGGGCGATCGGGTCGAGTTGCGCGGCTTTGGGGCTTTTTCGGTGCGCCCGCGCGCCGCGCGCATGGGGCGCAACCCGCGCACCGGCGAGGCTGTGTATGTGGGCGAGAAGTATCTGCCCTTCTTTAAGACCGGCAAGGAGCTGCGCGGCCGCCTGAACGGTAAGGACGCCTAGTCTCGTCTGTGTCCGCCCAGCGCCGGGTGGAGGAGGGCTCGCGGCGCCTGTCGCGTGGCCCCTCAAGTGGAACGCCATATGAAGATTATTCGCTGGACTGCCGGGCTCCTTGCTCTGGTGATCGTCGTGGCCTTTGCGGTGGCCAACCGCGAAGGCGTCGCCGTCCGCTTCGATCCGCTGCCCTTTCTCATCGATATCCCGCTCTACGTCTTGGCGCTGGGCGCCCTCGGTGTGGGATTCTTCGTGGGCGGCGGGGTGCAGTGGCTGTTTGCCGCACGCTGGCGCCGCCTCGCGCGCGAGCGCAAGCGCCGCGTCGGCGCGCTCGAGACCGAGACTGAGGGGTTGCGCGCCGAGCTTGCGCGCCACGAGGCGGCCCCCGAAGAGGTCCAGATCCCCCTGCCGCCGCCGACCGACGGGGACTAACCCCGGTGGCTGCGCCGGTTTCGGGCAGTCGAGTTCTGGAGTAGACTGTGCCCCGAAGCGGCCTGTAGGGCCGGCAAAACGTGGTGGCGAGCGCGCGGGAGAGATTTACCATGGCCGAAATCGGCACGGCGGAGCGCCTGCTAGTTGCGATCGACACCACCGACCTTGAGGCGGCGCTCGGGCTGGCGCGCGCGCTTACGGGCGAGGTCGGCGGCATCAAGCTCGGCCTCGAATTCTACACCGCCCACGGGCCGGACGGCGTGCGCGCGATTGCCGATGCGGGAGCGCCGGTCTTTCTCGACCTCAAGTTCAACGACATCCCCAACACTGTGGGCGGCGCGGTGCGGGCCTGTGGGCCGCTCAGCCCGTTCATGCTCACGGTCCACGCGCTGGGTGGCCCGGCTATGTTGCGCGCCGCCATGGCCGCGGCGTTCCGCCTCGGCGAGGCGGCCGCGGCCGAACGCCCTCGGGTGGTCGCGGTCACGGTGATGACCAGCATGGATGCCGTCGACCTCGCAGCCCTCGGGCTTTCGGGCACGGTCAGCGACGTGGTCGGGCGCCTCGCCGGGATCGCCCAGGAATGCGGCCTCGATGGCGTCGTCAGTTCGGCCCACGAAGTCGAGCGCTTGCGCGCTCAGTGCGGCGCGAAGTTCCGCGTCGTGGTGCCCGGCATCCGGCCGGCCTGGAGTTCGACCGATGATCAGAAACGCATCGTTACGCCGGGCGAGGCGATAGCGCTGGGCGCCGACTATCTGGTCGTTGGCCGGCCCATCACCCGGGCCGACGAGCCGGTCGAGGCGGCACGCCGGATCGTCGGCGAGATGGCGGCGAGCGGCGGCAAGAGCAAAATCCGATGAAAAGGAGTCAGCCGGATTTTACAAGCCCGCAAGCGCGGGGCGCCGCCTATGCGGCGACTGAACACCGTGTTGCTTTATTACGTAAAGCGATACGGAAAAACGATTAGGGCCTGCGCGATGAAACTCGACGTCAAAATTTGTGGGCTGTCCACGCCCGAGACGCTCGACGCGGCGGTCCGGGGCGGCGCACGGTTCGTGGGCTTTGTTTTCTATCCGCGTTCGCCGCGCAACGTCGATCCCGAGCGCGCCCGCGCGCTGGCCCGCGCGGTACCCGAGGGCGTCACCAAGGTCGGTGTGGTGGTCGACCCGGCAGACAGCGCGCTGGCCGCGATCGGTCCCGCCGTAGACATGCTCCAGCTTCACGGCGAAGAATCGCCCGCCCGGGTGGCCGAGATCCGCGCCCGCCTTGAGTTGCCGGTCATGAAAGTGATCAAGGTCGCGAAAGCTGTTGATCTCGAGAAGGCCGCGCCCTATTCCGACGTAGCCGACTGGCTGATGTTCGACGCCAAGCCCCCGCCCAATCACGTCGATGCGCTACCCGGCGGCAACGCGGTCGCCTTCGATTGGAAAATTCTGAGCCAGGCAACCAGCGGCGACGATCCCGCGCGCGGGCGGCCCTGGATGCTTTCCGGCGGGCTGAACCTTGACAATCTTGCCGAGGCCGCCGAGATCAGCGGCGCTTCGGTGGTTGACGTTTCGTCCGGGGTCGAGGAAAAACTGGGTGAGAAAAGCGTTGAGCGAATTCGCGCCTTCCTCGAGGCCGCGGGCGCCGCGCGCACGTAACGAGATAGAGGAGATCCGGGTGAGCGACAGCCTGAACACCTACCGCGCCGGGCCTGACGATACGGGGCATTTCGGCATCTATGGCGGACGCTTCGTGGCCGAGACCCTGATGCCGCAGATCCTTGAGTTGGAGAGCGCGTATAAGGCGGCGCAGGCCGACCCCGCGTTCCAGATCGAGCTGGACGACTATCTCGCCCATTATGTCGGCCGCCCCAGCCCGCTCTATTTTGCGAGCCGGCTGACCGAGCATTTCGGCGGTGCTAAGATCTACTTTAAGCGCGACGAGCTCAACCACACCGGTGCGCACAAGATCAACAACTGCATGGGCCAGATCCTGCTGGCGCGGCGCATGGGCAAGACGCGCGTCATCGCCGAGACAGGGGCCGGCCAGCACGGCGTCGCGACGGCGACGGTGTGCGCGCTCTTCGGGCTGCCCTGTACCGTCTATATGGGCGAGGTCGATATCGAACGTCAGATGCCCAACGTCTTTCGCATGAAATTGCTGGGCGCCGAGGTCGAGCCGGTCAGCTCGGGCTCGCGGACGCTGAAAGACGCCATGAACGAGGCACTGCGCGACTGGGTGACCAACGTCGAGGACACCTTCTACATCATCGGCACCGTCGCGGGCCCGCACCCCTATCCCCAGCTCGTGCGTGACTTCCAGTCGGTGATCGGGCGCGAGGCGCGCGAACAGATGATGGCCGCTGAAGGCCGGCTGCCGGACAGCTTGTGCGCCTGCATCGGCGGTGGCTCGAACGCGATGGGCCTGTTCCACGACTTCCTCGACGAGGAAAGCGTGCGCATCGTCGCCGTCGAGGCCGCCGGGCTGGGCCTGAATTCGGGCAAGCACGCGGCCTCGCTCACCGGCGGCAGCCCAGGTGTGCTGCACGGCAACCGGACCTATCTACTGCAGGACGACGAGGGCCAGATCATCGAGACCCACTCGATTTCGGCGGGGCTCGACTATCCGGGCATCGGTCCCGAGCACGCTTGGCTGCGCGACCAGGGGCGAGTCGAGTTCGCCACCGCGACCGACCACGAGGCGCTCGACGCCTTCCAACTTTGCTCCCGGCTCGAAGGCATTATCCCGGCGCTCGAACCCAGCCACGCGCTGGCCCACGTCGCCAAGATCGCCCCCGACCTGCCGGCCGATCATATTTTGCTGATGAACATGTGCGGGCGCGGCGACAAGGACATCTTCACCGTCGCCGAGCACCTGGGCGTAAAACTGTGATGGGCGGCTCACCGGAGCGCATCGAAAAACGCCTCGCGGCGCTTGCCACTGAGGGTCGCGCTGCTCTGGTCACCTTCGTCATGGGCGGCGATCCCGACATGGAGACCGGTGCTGCCATCCTCAAGGGCCTGTCCGCCGCCGGCGCCGACGTGATCGAGCTCGGCATGCCGTTCACCGATCCCATGGCCGACGGCCCCGCGATCCAGGTCGCCGGGCAGCGGGCGCTGGCCTCGGGGGCGACGCTGAAAAAGCTACTCGCCCAGGTCGCCGACTTCCGCAGATTTGACGCCGAGACGCCGGTCGTCCTGATGGGCTACTACAACCCGATCCACCATATGGGCGTCGATACGTTTATCGCCGCGGCGCTCGACGCCGGGGTCGATGGCCTGATCATTGTCGACTTGCCGCCCGAGGAAGACGCCGAACTTTGCCTGCCGGCGCTGGCCGCGGGCTTGCGCTTTATCCGGCTCGCTACGCCCACCACCGACGACGCCCGCCTACCCAGAGTGCTCACGAATACCAGCGGCTTCGTTTATTACGTCTCGATCACCGGCATTACCGGGGCGGCGCGCGGCAAGACCGGCGCGGTCGGCGACGCGGTCGCGCGTATCAAGCGCCATTGCGAGCTGCCCGTCGTGGTCGGATTCGGCATCAAGACGCCCGAGCAGGCGGCCGAAATCGCCAAGGTGGCCGACGGCGCGGTGGTCGGCTCGGCGCTGGTCTTGGCCGTGGCCGAGGGCCTCGACGCGCAGGGTAACGCCCTCCCCGGCTGCGCCGAGCGGGTGCTCGAGCTGGTCGCGGCGCTGGCGTCGGGCGTGCGCGGCGCGCGGAAGGGCTAGGGGCGAGTGAACTGGCTCGAACGCTTCGTACGGCCCAAGATCCGGGCCCTCGTCCGCAAATCAGATATTCCCGAGAACCTGTGGGATAAATGCCCGGCCTGCGAGCAGATGCTGTTCCATCGCGATCTCGACGCGAACCGTTTCGTCTGCAGCGCGTGCGGTCACCATCTCCATTTCCCCCCGCTCAAGCGGCTCGCCGAGCTGTGCGACGAGG
>CAVOEB010000056.1:0-18257 GCA_963694715.1 Alphaproteobacteria bacterium
GCGCCTTGGCGAACAGACGAAAGAAATTTTCGCTTGTTCGGACGGCCAGGGTGTCGCTATCGGTTCCCAGCAATTTGGCGAGGAAGGCCGCGGTGTGGGCGACGAAGGCGGGCTCGTTGCGCTTGCCCCGTTTGGGCGCAGGCGCAAGATAAGGCGCGTCGGTCTCGATCAGCAGCCGTTCGGGCGGCACCGTTCGAGCGACCGCGCGCACCGCGTCGGCGTTCTTGAAGGTAACGATGCCCGAGAGCGAGATGAACAGGCCCAGATCGAGCGCGGCTTGCGCCAGCTCCGGGCTGGCTGAAAAGCAGTGGATCAGGCCTGGATAGGCCCCCTGCTCCGCCTCCTCGCGCAAAATTTCGACAGTCGCCTCGTCGGCATCGCGGGTATGCACGATCAGGGGCAGACCGGTCTCACGCGCGGCCTGGATATGGATGCGAAAGCTCGCGGCCTGGGCGTCGCGCGGGCTGTGTTCGTAAAAGAAATCGAGGCCGGTCTCGCCGATCCCGATGACGTCCGAGCATTCGGCCAGCGAGGCCAAGCGTTCCACGGTCGCAGGCGGCTGGTCGTCGGCGACGTTGTGGGGATGGACGCCGACCGAACAGCCGATGTCGTCGTGGGCGGCGGCAATGGCGGCGACGGCGTCGAACTCGTCGAGCCGGGTGGCGATGGTCTGCATATAGCCGACGCCCGCGGCCCGGGCGCGCCCGATTACTGCGTCGAGATCGCCGTCGCCCGCGAAGTAGTCGAGATGGCAGTGGCTGTCGACCAGCATCAGGCCCCGCCCTCGTCCGCATCCGCGTCGACCAGCTTGGCAAACACCGGCTCGGGCTTGGGCAGCGCCGTGCCGGGCACGAGGCCACCCTTCGGGTAGATATTGTTCTTGAAGGTCCATGTGCCGGGCTCGACCGCGAGTTGCCCGAGCATGCGGTCGCAGGCGTCGGGCATGACCGGATGGGCGAGCATGGCAAGGTTGCGGATGGTTTCGGCGAGTACGTAGAGCACCGTGGCCATGCGCTCCGGGTCGGTCTTGCGCAACGCCCAGGGCGCCTGGTCGTCGACATAGCGGTTCGCTGCCGTGACCAGTTCGCCATGGTGGCCGAGCGCTAGGTGAAACTGGTGATCGAAAACTTTTTGCCGCATGGACTGGGTCAACCCGACGCAGCCGTCGAGAAGCGCCTTATCGGCGTCGGTAAAGGCGCTGGGCTCGGGCACCGCGCCGGCGCAATTCTTGGCGATCATCGAGAGCACGCGCTGGGCCAGATTGCCGAAATCGTTGGCCAGATCGGCGTTCATGCGCCCGACCACGGCGCGGTGGGAAAAATCGCCGTCGTTGCCGAACGGGACCTCGCGGAGCAGGAAATAGCGGATCTGGTCGAGGCCGTAGGTTTCGACGATGTCGTAGGGGTCGATTACATTGCCTAGAGATTTCGAGATTTTCTGCCCCTCGTTAGTCCACCAGCCGTGGGCGTAGACCAGGTTGGGCGGCTCGATGCCGGCGGCCATCAGGAATGCCGGCCAATAGACCGCGTGAAAGCGCACGATGTCCTTGCCGACCATGTGGTCCCCGGGCCAGAAGGTCTTGTAATCATCGGTCTCCGTGTCGGGATAACCGACCGCCGAGAGGTAGTTCGTCAGCGCGTCGAGCCAGACATACATGACGTGGTCGGGATCGTCGGGCACGGGCACGCCCCAGTCGAATGTGGTGCGCGAGATCGAGAGATCGCGCAAGCCGCCTTCGACGAAGCTCTTGACCTCGTTGTGGCGGCTCTCTGGGCCGACTGCACCCTTCGCGTAATAGTCGAGCAAGGGTTGTTCGAAGGCCGAGAGGCGGAAGAAATAACTCGGCTCCTCGACCCACTCGACGGGCGCGCCCGTGGGGCCGACCTTCTCGCCACCGGGCCCGTCGATGAGCTCGTCTTCCGCGTAATAAGCCTCGTCGCGCACGGAATACCAGCCCGCGTAACTGCCCAAATAGATGTGGCCGTTGGCGTCGATTTCGCGCCACAGCTTCTGGACCGAGCGGATGTGACGCTCTTCGGTGGTGCGGATGAAATCGTCGTTCGAGAAGTTCATAAATTTTGCGAGGTCTTCGAAACGCTTGGACATGCGCTCAACGAAGGCGTGCGTCTCCTCACCCGCTGCAGCCGCCGATTTTTCGACTTTCTGGCCATGTTCGTCGGTGCCCGTGAGAAATTTCACGCGGCGGCCGTCGAGGCGCGCAAAACGGGCCAGCGCGTCGCAAGCGAGTGTCGTGTAGGCGTGCCCAATATGAGGCGAATCGTTGACGTAATAAATCGGCGTCGTGATGTAGTAGGCGTCTTCAGCTCGGGGCATGGGGCTCTCGTGTGGGCGGCGTGGCCGGCGGGTTTCTTCGGTCAGGCGCGCAGGGCGTGTTGCAGGGCGGCGAACGCGGTCAGCAGAACCTGCTTGCGGTCGAGGCTGTAGCGCTCGGTGTCGGCGAACAGGCGGCTCACCTTCTCCCACAGCCCCAACCATGTTTCAAGCTCGGCGCGCCGAGCGCCCGCCGCCTTGGCCTGCCCGGCGAGCCAGTCGGCGAGGAGTTCGCCGACGGTGCGAAAATCCGCTTCGGCCCCGCTGCGCGCGAGGCTGTCGCCCAAAGCGTGCAGCCGGGCCGTATCGAGTGCGGGCAGCTCGTCGAGCAGGCCGGAGAGCCGGCCCTGCAATTCGAGCCCGCCACGGGCCGCCAGATCGAGCGCCTGGCCTGGGCAGCCCTTGGCGAGACGGCCCAGCACGGCACGCTCCTTTGCCCCAAGCTCGGGTAGACGATCGCGTAACACTTGGCCGAGGTCCGCCGCAACCAACGGCTGGAGTGCTAGCCGGCGGCAGCGCGAGCGGATGGTTGGCAACAGCCGGGCGGGCGATGCGCTGAGCAGGAGGAAGACGACCCGTTCGGGCGGCTCCTCGAGCAACTTGAGCACGGCGTTGGTAGCGTGACGGTTCATAGCGTCGGCGGTATCCACGATGACCACGCGCCAGCGCCCCTCGCCGGGCTTGAGCGCGAGGAAGCGGTCGACCCGGCGCGCATTCTCGGCGCCGATGCCGCGCTTCGGCGCGCCGGTCTTGGGGTCACGGTCCGGCTCGAGCACCAGAAGGTCGGCATGACCTCCCGACGCGATGCGGTGAAACACCGGGCTTGCCGGGTCAATGGCAAGCCCGTCACCGCGCCGCGCGTCGGCTTCGCCGGCCACGTCTTCGGCCAGAAGGAAGCGGGCGAATCGGTAGGCGAGCGTTGCCTTACCAACGCCGCGCGGGCCGTGGAGCAGCCAGGCATGATGTAGCCGACTGGCCCGCCAGGCCTCGAGCAGCGCGGCTTCGGCGCTATCGTGCCCGGTCAGATCGGCGGTTTTCCTGGGATCTGACGCTGGATCTTGCGTGCCCGCACCCTCAGCCATCGCCCTGCAACCCCAGCCGTTCGTTCACTGCACCGATCATCGCCTCGTGGAGGCTGTCGGCATCCGCGCTCGCGTCCAGCACGACGCAGCGGGCGGGTTCGTGGGCGGCAATCGAGAGAAACGAGGCGCGAACGTTTTCATGAAATGCGCGCGGCAGGCGTTCGTAATGGGCCGAGCGCCCGGCGTCGCGCTCGTTCGCCCGGGCAAGTCCGATTTCGACCGCCAGATCCAAAATCAGCGTTAGGTCGGGCGCAAAATCGCCCATCACCATGTGGTAGAGCGCCTCGATCTCGTCTTGGGGCACGCCGAGCCCCGCCCCCTGGTAGGCCCGTGTGGAATCGGCGAAGCGGTCGCAAACGATCCAGACGCCGCGTTCGAGCGCGGGCAGGATGGTACGACGCAGGTGATCAGCACGGGCAGCGAACTGGAGCAGGGTTTCGCCCACCGGGTCCCAGCGCCCGCCCTCGCTTTCACAGACGAGCAGCGTACGGATGGCTTCGGCCGCCGGGCTGCCGCCGGGCTCGCGGGTGGCCAGGGTCTCGATGCCGCGCTCGCTCAGGCTCGCGCAAAGCCGGGTCGCTTGGGTCGACTTTCCGGCGCCCTCGCCACCTTCGAGCGTGATGAAGCGGCCCTGCGCCATGGTTCTCCCCCAACCCGCTTGCCTGGGCCGCCGCTAGCGGCCTGCTGCGGGCCCCCAGAGCAAATAGTTAAGCGCGGCGCCGATGCGCGCGAAGGTCGATAGCTCTCTGACGTCGGCCCCCGCGACAAGTGCCGCCTCGATCGTGCGCATGCCCGGGGCCTCGATGGTGAGCGTCGCCAGCCGTGTGCCCTTCTCGACCGGCGCGGGCACGGGACCGTCGTAGACCGCGGTCACTTTCATATCGCTGCGCGTGTTACGCGCCATGGTGACCAGGACCTCGCGCTCCATCACCAGGGACACACTGGGTGAGTCACCGAGCCAGACATCGGCCTCGGTCACCAGCTCGCCGGATTTGAAGAGCAGATAGTTGTCGAATTCGCGAAACCCGTAATCGAGCAAACGTTCGGCTTCTTCCGAGCGTTGGTTGACGCTGCCGAGCCCGTTGACCACGAGGATCAGGCGGCGCTCGCTGCGCCCCGCCGACGCCGCCAGGCCATAACCGGAAGCCTCGGTGTGACCCGTCTTCAGGCCGTCCGCGTCGACGTTCTTGTAGAGCAGCGGGTTGCGGTTGCCCTGGCGGATCCCGTTGTAGGTAAATTCGAGCTCGCTGAAATAGCCGTAATATTCGGGAAAGTCCCGGATCAGGCGGTGGGTAAGAATGGCCAGATCGCGGGGCGACATCTCGTGGCGCGGGTCCGGCCAGCCGGTCGCGTTCGTGAAATGGCTATTCGTCATACCCAACGTGCGTGCCTTGTAGTTCATCTGGTCGGCAAAGGCCTCTTCGGATCCGGCGAGACCCTCGGCCAGAACGATACAGGCGTCATTACCCGACTGGACGATCACGCCGCGCAGCAGGTCCTCGACGGTGATCCGCGAATCAACCTCGACGAACATTTTCGAGCCGCCCTTGCGCCAGGCTGCTTCGCTGACCCGGAAGGTGTCCTGCAACGAAAGGCGCCCGGCGGCGAGTTCGTCGAACACCATGTAGACGGTCATCAGCTTGCTCATGGACGCCGGCGGCATGGGCTGATCAGCGTTCTTTTCGTAGAGCACCGCGCCGGTGGAAAAATCGACCAGGATCGCGTTGGAGCCCTCGGTCTCGAAGGTTGCCGCGCGAGGGGCGCCTGTCGCAACTGCGAGACAGAGAGCGGCAAACAGACCGAACAAGGCCCGGCGCAAAAAGCGGGAAGTTGGGAAACTATCAGGGACAGGGCAACGCATCGCTAGCCTCGCAGGCTTGAGAACCGGTGTGACCGGCCCGACTATACAGGCAGCAAGCGCCGGCTGGCCACAAGGCGATAACGATTTCTATGCTGCGGGGGCGTTGCCCTGCCGCCCTAGTCCACGATTAACCGGGCCTGGGGATGGCCAAGCTCGATCAGCCGTTCGAGGGCGGCGTCGGCCTGGCCCAAATCGTCGAAGGGGCCGAGGCGAACCCGAAAAAACAGGCGCTCGTCGATCATGACCTCGGTGACCTGGGTCGGCCCCACCGGGGTGATCCGCGCCTCGAGAAGCCGCGCGTTGTCCGAATTGGAGAAGGCCCCCGCTTGCACGTACATCCGCAGTACCTCGTCAGGCACGACCATGAGGTCCGGTGTGGGTTCGACCGCACCGGCCACGGTTTCCGCAGCTTCCGGTGCGTCAAGGGCGGTGACGGAGACTTCGCCCGACGGTGCCGCGCCAACGACCGGCTCGTCCCCGCTCGCGGCCACGTCGGTGCGCGTATCGGGTTCCGCCGCGGCCACGATCACCTCCTCGCCCATTTGTTCGAGCATCGCCTGGCGGGTCTCGGGCTCCTGTTCTTCGGGGGGGAGGACTGTGACGCGAACCTTTGCCGTTCCCGCCATGTCGAAGCTCAGGAGCTGGGCGCCGCGGCGCGACATATCGATGATTCGACCATGGACGAAGGGGCCGCGGTCATTGACCCGGACCACGATCGAACGCCCGTTTTCGAGATTTGTTACGCGGACCAGGGTCGGGAGCGGCAGCGTCTTGTGGGCGGCCGTCATTCCGTTCATGTCGTAGATTTCGCCGTTGGCGGTGGCGCGGCCGTGAAACGGGTCGCCATACCAGGATGCGATTCCGGTCTCGTCGTAGAAGGGATCAACGGCGGGGTAGTACCAGACGTCCCGGACCTCGTAGGGCGAGCCGACCTTGAAGCGGCCCTGCCCGGGCGCCGCCTCGTCTTCCAGTCCGGTAAGGGTCTTGGCCGCGTGAACGGCGAACTCGGTCTCGGCACAGGCCGCGAGCAGGCTACCGGCCAAAAGCAAAGCGCCAGCCGCCGCCAGCGGGCGCACCCGTTCTGTCACCTTTGAAGAACCCAGCATCTGGTAAATTTGCCCCTAACCACCCCAAGGGATGGTTGAGTTTAGCGCCCAGCGATGCGGTCGGCAAGGCGCCCGACGGCAATGCCAAAATAAGTTGAGCGATTCCAGCGCAGAATGGTCTCGAAGTTGCCGTAAACTAGGAAGGCGCGTCCGCCCTCGCCGTCGGGGAGTACGATCGAGCCCGCCATCTCGCGCACCGGCAGATCGCTACCGTCGGCGCGGCGCACGCCGAGGCCCTGCCATCCCGCCAGCGAACGCTTGACTTCGAGCCCGATGAGAGCGGGATCGAAAGCATCGGGCAAGCTAGCTTCGCGGCCCCAGGTCTGGTCGCTCGTCCAGCCGTAATTGGCCAGATAATTGGCCGCGGAGGCAAAAATATCCGCCTTCGTCGTCCAGATGTCGCGCCGCCCATCCTTATCGTAATCCTCGGCATAACCGAGAAAACTCGACGGCATGAACTGGCTTTGCCCCATCGCGCCTGCCCACGACCCGGTCATGGCGGCAGGGCTGATATGCTCCTCATTCAGAATCTGAAGAGCACAAAACAACTCTTTGCGAAAATACTCACTTCTACGGCCATCATAAGCCAACGTTGCAAGCGCCTCGACGACCGAAAAGCCGCCGGTCAGGCGGCCGAAATCGGTCTCGATTCCCCACAGGGCAACGATGAATCGGGGTTGCACGCCGTAAGCGGCGCCAACCTCGTCGAGCAGCGTACGGTTGTCGGCAAGCATCTGGCGTCCCTTGGCGACGCGGGACTCGGGCACCACCCGATCCAAATATTGCTCGAAGGTCAGGGTGAATTCGGGCTGGGCGCGGTCGAGTTCGATGACCCGGGGAATCGGGGCTATTCCGGTCAACGCAACCGCGATGATGTTCTCGGAGATCCCCTGCCCGGCCGCTTCGGTGCGCACACCGTTCAGCCAGACGTCGAAATCGACGACGCTCTCCTGCGCTTGTGCCGCGGAGAGAGCGAGGCCTGAAACCAGAATTAACGCCCCGGTATGCTTGCTCCATGCCTGCACTGAGGTGACCTCCCGATAGTGGTCGCGCCAGCATGGGCGCACTCGCCCTACTACCATGGATTAGGGCGATTACGGCGACCAAACCGACCCGACGGGGCCGGGCGCGCTAGCGTATCTGCAACGCGAGCGTCCCCGCCCGTGCATCGGCGGCGTACATGTCCTCTTCGGGAAGCTGGGCCCTGACCGTCATGAGCTTGGCCTCAGCGCCGGGATGGCCCTTGAAGGACAGGACGCTAAGCCAGGCGTAGGCTTCAACTAGGTCCTGCCAGGTGCCCCGGCCGTCGGCATACATCACGGCCCGGAAATATTGGGCGTCGCGATTGCCGGCGTCCGCCGCCATGCCGAGGTAGCGAAAGGCGGTATCTTCGTCTTGAAATACGCCCCTGCCGGACAGATACATCTGGCCGACTAGGGAGGCCGCCGCCGCGTTGGACCGCGCGACCTGACTGAGCCACTTTGCGGCGCCAGCATGATAGCCGACCTGGTAGAGCGCAAAGCCGAGGGCAAACTGGGCGCCGGCATGACCCCGCTCGGCCGCTATGCGGTAGAGATCGAGCGCCATGGCCTCGTCGCGCGTGACGCCCTTGCCGTGGGCGTAGAGGGTCGCGAGATAATACTGCGCCGCGGGATGGCCGCTATCGGCCAGGGGCTTGAGCTCGCGGTAAGCCTTAGCGTAGTTGCCCGCGAGGTAGGCGTTCCAACCGGACTGGGGCGTGCCCGCAAGGGCCGGAAACGCGAGAAACGCCGCCAGCGCCGCGCCTATCAGGACTCGTTTCATGGTGAACCTCCAGCACTGAGTGCGTCTTCGACAACTGCCGTCACCGATTCTTTGCAGAGCGAATGGGCGGCCAGATTGATAGCGGACCACGATAGGACGCCCGCCCGAGCCTCGCAAGCAATGTGCTGGGTAGCTTGTCGCGGGCCGGATGTCAGGTCGGTTTTACAGCGCTCGTGAGCTTGGTGATGCCGGGAATCAGGTCGCGGGTCGCCACGTCTTGGAAGCCCGTCGCGGCGAGCTTTTCGCCGACCAGGCCGGGGGTCAGGCAAAGCGTTCCGGGGTCTAAACTGTGGGGTTGACCAACATGAAGGAGGCGGCGACGACGGGTCCGGTGAAATCGTCTTCGGCCATGAAATCGCGCACCAGCATGAGGCCGCCCGGCTTGAGCGCCGCGTAAGCCCGGGCGTTCAGCTCGTCGATCTGATCGCTGGCGACGGCGCTGCCAGTGCCCGCGAGCGTGGCGTCGAGCGTGAGCAGCAGGGGATATATCTGGCGCGCGATTTGATGGCGGAAAGAATCGCCGTAATAGAGCGGTGCGCCGCGCACCATATAGCTTTCGCAGGCCGGCGCGTTGGCGTAGCAATAGTCTTGCTTGGCAAGTAGTCCGATCGGGGCCAGCACGGTAAGCAGAGTGGCGAGCTGAGTCTCGGCGATTTCAGTTGCAGCGGCAAGTTCGGGCAGACTCGCCGTTTTGCTTGGCAGTCGGCTGAACAGGTCGAGATCGAGCGCGGCAAAACAGCGCCTTGGAGACGATAAAACCGTAGCCGAGCTTCGAAATGTCGCGAACATCTGCGATGGGATCGGTCATGACAGGCGTGGCGATAGTGGCGGCAAAGGCACACGGCCTGCCGGACGAAATCGTCAAGGCAGAATGGCCGTCCGGCTGTCCACTGCCTCGCCACACCGCCCGACGGGCGAAAGAACAGATTGCATTTGGATAATCTACCGCCTATCTAGGCGGAACCAGTCTACGACAACCTCAGCGTATTAAATGCTGCGTCACACGCTGACAAAGCGGCTATACTCCAGGACATCGGTGAACTGTAATTCGTCCGCGCAAGGTGCAAGGACGCAAAGAAACGTTATGAGGACGAGTTTCGATGGCTAAAGGTTCTGTGAAGTGGTTCAACCCGACCAAGGGTTATGGCTTCGTTACGCCCGATGACGGCGGCAAGGACGCGTTCGTCCATATATCCGCGGTCGAGCGGGCCGGTCTTGGCACCCTGGCCGAAGGCCAGCGGATCGAGTTCGATATCGAGCCCGGACGTGACGGCAAAAGCTCGGCAGAGAATATCAAGCTCTCCGACTGACGCGGTCCGTTTTACCGCGCCCGCGATGGGGCCCACGCCCTGAGCGGGAGCCTCTCGTAATTGTCTGTCGATTTACGGTGGCGCACCAAGTGCGGGCCGCCCGCCCTGCCTGATCTTCGGGCCGGGCGAAGCAAGGGATTTACGGACACTTCGCTCGGAGGGGCGCGCCTTTTGCCCTAGCCGACCGGCTTTTCCTCCTGTCAGATAGCAGTTTGGCCGCCGTCGGTTACGACGATGGACCCGGTCATGTTCGAGGCGTCGTCCGAAAGCAGAAAGCGGATGACGCCCGCAATTTCCCCAGGCTGGGCGACCCGCTTGATCAGGGTCGCGTCGATCAAGACCCCGACGTCGAAATCGGTTTCGTCGACGGAAGTGAGCATGGGTGTTTCGACGGGTCCCGGACAGACGCAATTAACCCGAATTCCGTCCGCTGCGTGATCGACCGCGAGCGCGCGCGTTAGCTGCACCACGCCGCCCTTCGAGGCACAGTAGGCGGGAGTCTGCGGCCCGCCGACAAGCCCCGCGGTAGAGCCGATATTGACGATCACCCCGCCGCCGCCTTCGCGCAGGGCCGGAATAAGTGCCCGGCAGCAGAGAAAGACAGCCTTGAGGTTGACCCCCAGTTGGCGATCCCATTCCTCCTCGGTCATCTCCTCGAGAAGCTTGGAAATGCAAATTCCGGCGGCGTTGACAAGGCCGTTGATAGCGCCGAATTCGTCCCGTGCACCGCGCACCATGGAGTCGACCTGCTCGGCGGCCATGACATCTACCTGGTACGCAAGCGCCTGCCCGCCCCCGTCCCGAATCTCGCGCGCCAACGCCTCGGTATCGTCGCGATCCGCGAGCACAACCCGCGCCCCGTCCGCAGCGAGGCGCCGTGCCGTCGCCTTACCAATCCCGGACGCAGCACCGGTCACGACGATCGCCATATCTAAGGGCAATGCTCGTTTCCCCTCTCCTGCCCTCATTCCAGGTGAAGATTCTGGGGGCAATTAATTCTGAAATTAGTTCCAATTTCGGCGATAGGGTGGCAGAAGAAAAGTCGTTAGAAAGACGCTCGGGATGTGGGGTGTGTCATATATCGAAGTATCGTTGAAGACCCTCGAACAGTCGACCGGTAGTTTTTCCTCCCTGCCCTCGAAGCCTCAAAACCCGTCAGCAGCCCATGGAGTTGTTCTTTCTTCGTCTAGTAACAAAATCTCCTGCCGTCCAAACCGGGGAAACGCTTTGGGTCTCCTCTGAGCGCCTGCTAACGGCATGTCGGGAGATGAAGGACCCCCGCGGCACCCCGAACTCAGCGGGCCGCTACCGGCCCAGGGGAAATTCGCGTCGAGCAGGGCCGCGCCGTTGGGACTAGTGAGTAAACCGTTGTTTGGCGAGTCAAAAACCAGGTCGGCCGTGGCGTTGGAGGGCGAGTTTTCAGGCGCGGGCGCGGGGAAGGCCGGATTGTAGGTGCTCAATGACGGCCTCTTAAGGGCTTAAATGCGGAACTGGACCAATGCGCGGTGTGTGGAAATCCTACGAATCGCCTGGTGCGCCAGCGGGGGGAAATGCCATAACGCTCGTGCGGAAGCCACGCATTCCATGACGTAGCAAAGTATGAATAGATTACTTGTAAATGGTTAACGATTGACCAGCTCGCTGGCGGGTTGGAAGCTCGTGCGACCTTGACCCCGCACGGCGCATGTTTCATTCTTGGAGTCTAGTGCCGCCGGGCGGCCGAGGGGGAACTGTATGCGGCTTCTCGGCTGGATCAAACCAAGAGCCATCCTTCGCGGGCTTCTTCGAGATCTGAATCCGATCCGCTGGGTGCGGGCGATCCGCACCATCCATATAATCGCGTTCGGAATTCTTGCCGCGTTCGTGGTGCTTCGAGTGTTCGATCCTTCGCCGCTCCAGACGTTGCGACTTAAGGTATTCGATCTTTACCAGCAGATCGAGCCGCGCGACCCTGAGACGAAATATCCAGTTCGTGTGATCGATCTCGACGAGGCGAGCCTCGCGGCCTATGGCCAGTGGCCCTGGTCGCGGACGCTGGTCGCTGAGCTGGTCGATAAATTAACGGAATACCAGACCGGCCCGATCGGTTTCGATATTGTGTTCGCCGAGCCCGACCGGACTTCGCCGGGTCTGATTGCTGGCTCACTGCCGGGAATCGACGATGAAACGCGCGAGGCGCTCGAGCAATTGCCAAGCAACGAAGAGATCCTAGCCGCCGCAATTGCGCGCTCCGGGCGCGTCGTGTTGGGTCAGTCGACAAAGTCGGTGCCCGATCCGGTAGAGCTGGAGCGGATCTCTGTAAAAGCGAATTTTGCGACCAAGTCGACGCGCGGCTCGCAATTCACCGACGCGCGCCAAACTGTGCTCACTTTCCGTGGGCTCGTGCGCAACCGGCCCGAGCTCGAAGAAACCGCCAAGGGTATCGGTCTGTTTACCATCAAGCCGGAGCAGGACGGCATCGTGCGTCGCGTGCCCATGATTGTCGCTGTCGGCGACAATCTCTACCCCTCGCTCACGGTCGAGATGCTCCGCGTCGCGACGGGCGGTCCCACCATCGCGGTCTCGCTCAATCATGGCGGCATGGTCGGGGTCATTGTGCACAAGCAGTTCCCGATCATCCCGACCGACAATCTGGGCCGGACGTGGGTGCATTACACGCCCCACGATCCGGAGCGCTTCGTTTCCGCCAAGGATGTTCTCGAAGGGGCCGTGCCGCCTGAGCTGCTCGCCGGGCATTTCGTCCTGATCGGAACTTCCGCGATCGGCCTGCAGGACATTCGTTCGACCCCGGTCGACGACGCGGTGCCCGGGGTCGAGATCCACGCCCAGCTGCTCGAGACGATACTAGCCCAGTCGTTCCTCTCGCGGCCCGGTTTCGTCGCCGGGGCCGAGCTTTTTGCCCTGATCTTCGTCGGCTTGTTGCTGATCATCCTGGTGCCGATCCTGGGACCGGTCTGGACCCTGCTGCTCGGCGGCGGTGTCAGCGTCGGCCTGATCGGCTTTTCCTGGTGGCTCTATATCGATGCGGGCATGCTCTTTGATATGTTCTACGGCGCGATCGCGGCGGGCATCCTCTACGCCACCATGACCTATATGAACTACATGAACGAGGAGGCGCAGAAACGTCAGGTGCGCAGCGCGTTTAGCCACTACATGTCGCCCGCCTTGGTCGAGCAGTTGGCCAAGGATCCGAGCAAGCTCACGCTTGGCGGCGAGATGCGCGAGATGACCCTGCTGTTTACGGATATCCGCGGCTTCACGCCGATCTCCGAGCTGTTCGACGCCGAGGGACTGACCAGCTTCATCAACCGCTTCCTCACTCCGATGACCGAGATCATTCTCGATCGCCGGGGCACCATCGATAAATACATGGGCGACTGCATCATGGCGTTCTGGAACGCGCCGCTCGACGACGAAACCCACGTCGCTAACGCCTGTCGCTCGGCGCTCGAAATGAAGGAGCGCCTCGTGCTGCTCAACGACGAGCTCGAGGCCCAGGCCAAGGCCGAGGAGCGCAGGTTCATCCCGATCCGGATCGGCACGGGGCTGAATACGGGCGAGTGCTGCGTCGGCAACATGGGTTCTGACATGCGCTTCGACTATTCCGTGCTGGGCGACACCGTGAACCTCGCCTCGCGTCTCGAAGGCCAGAGCAAGACCTACGGTGCGGACGTCGTGCTGGGCGAGACGACCCACTCCCAGGTTCCCGAGTTTGCAACCATCGAGCTTGACCTCATCCAGGTCAAAGGCAAGACCGTGCCGGTGCGTGTCTTCTCCCTGCTGGGCGACGAGACCATGGCGCAGAGCGCGGAATTCCAGACCCTGGCCGAACGCCATGGTGAGATGATGGCCGCCTACCGAGCGCAGGATTGGGCGGTGTGCCGACGCAAGATCGGCGCATGCCGCGAACTCGATTTCCTGGGCAAGCTCGACGTCCTCTACAAACTCTACGACGAACGCGTCGCGGACTACGAGGCCGCACCGCCCGGCGACGACTGGGAAGGAGTATTCATCGCGACCTCAAAGTAGCCCACCCGAACGGGAGCGATGCCTAAATAGCCCGCGCTAGCGGGCGCGGTGCAATGCGCCGGAGCAACCTGCTTCGCGCAAAATGTTGAAAAATTAGTTGCTGGCGATAGAGAGGTTGGCGGGCACCAGCTGGCCGGTCGCCAGCAGCAGGCGATAGACCGCAACTCGCGCATCGTGCTGGGCGCCGACGAATTTGATCCTCGCGTTGAAGACCTCGCCCTCGGCGTCGAGCACGTTGATTACCGTCTAGTGGCCCGCCTCGCGGAGCTTCTTGCGCGAGCCCCAAACCTCGACTGTGATGTTGATGGCGTTTTGCAGCCGCAGCACGCGTTGGCGCGCCGTCTGCAGGCCCTGCTAGGCGAGCCGAAGCTCCTCGGCCACCTAGCGCTTGGCGAAGGCTTCTGCGTCCATGGTTGCGCGGTAGAACTGCGCGGCCTCCCCCGGCGCCCGCCTGGGTGGCGAAGCCCGAGAACAGCTCCTGATTGCCCTGGAGGCTGACCTTGGTATCGCGCCGGGTGCCGAGCGAGTCGTCGGAATCGTCCTCGTGGTTCGGTCACCGATTGGCGGAGTTTCTGGCGACAACCGCGCCCTGGAGCGAGCAGCCCGTGATTGCCGACCTGGCCAAGCCCAATGGATGCTATCGGAAACCTTTGAGGCCGCCGACGCCGAACCGCTTGCCTTCGAGACCGTGGCCGCGGTGGCGCACGCCCAATGGCCGGGCTTGCGGTTTCGCCCCTGCCCTCGCTTCGTCGCTTCGAGCTGGCGATGGGCGTGACCGTAATCTGGCAAGCGCTCGATGCTGACGAGACGCCGCCCGAGCCCGCTCTGCTGGAAAACCCACCGGTGCAATGGGCCGCCTGACGGCTGAATTTCGCTCGCTGGAGACCGACGAGGCGGTTGCACTCGACGACCTGATGGCGGGCGCGGACTTCTCGACGCTCTGCGAACGGCTGTTCAACGGGCATCCCGAAGACGAAGCAGCCCCGCGCCTGGATCGACGCCGTAATAATCGCCGCGTTCGGTAGCAGCGAGGGCGCGGGCGGCTAGGCCGGGTGCCGGCTAGGGCCGCTGAATGCCCAGGCAGTCGAGATCGACGGCGTAGAGCGAGGTGGCGCCGGCGATAAATAGGCGGTTGCGCTCGGGCCCGCCGAAAGTGAGATTGGCCACCATCTCCGCAATCTTGATCTTGCCCAGCAGCTCCGCCTTAGGCGAGTAGCAGTGGACCCCGTCGAAGGCGACCGACCAGACATTGCCGTCGGAATCGAGGCGCATGCCGTCGGGCACGCCGGGCGAGACCTTGGTGAACAAGCGGCTGTTTACTAGCCGGGCTCCGTCGATCACGTCGAACACGCGGATTTCGTGGGGATCGGGCAGCTCGTCGGGGATCGAAAACAGATCGAGCCCCCGGTCGCCGCCGCTATCGACGATATAGAGCAGGCTCTCGTCGGCGCTGAAGGCGAGCCCGTTGGGCATGATGAAATCGTCCGCCACGACCGAAAGCTCGCCGCTTGCGGGGTCAAATCGGAAAACATAGCACTTGCCGCCCTGCTCGTTGGGCGACTCGAATCCTATCTGGTCGTCCTGAATGCCGTATTCCGGGTCGGTGAACCAGATGGTGCCGTCGGACTTGACCACCACGTCGTTGGGCGAATTAAGCCGGCCGCCCTCGTAACGGTCGACCAGGAGCTCGACGCTACCGTCGTGATTGGTGCGCGAGACGGCGCGTCGGCCGTGCTCGCAGGTGATGAGCCGGCCCTCCAGATCGAGCGTGTTGCCGTTGGCAAAGTCGGACGGATTGCGCCAGTCGGAGACCCCGTCGGCCTCGGAATAACGCAGGATTCGGTTGTTGGGGATATCGCTGAAAAGGAGGTAATTGCCGTCGTTGAACCAAACCGGCCCCTCGCCCCACTCCATGCCCGTGAACAACGTCTCGACCCGTGAATCGGGGCGCAGGTAACGCGCAAAACGGTCGTCGACGATCTCGAAACTATCCATCTCGGCCATGATGCTCTCCCTATTGCAAGCGCGCCACACTAGCATGCGCCGGTGCGGTTCAGGGCCGCAAATTGCTCCGCATCCAACCTGGAACAATTTAAAATAAAGCCCGCTAATTCATTGAATTAGCGGGCTTTTTTAAATGGTAGCGGAGGCCGGACTTGAACCAGCGACCCATGGATTATGATTCCACTGCTCTACCAACTGAGCTACTCCGCCCCAGTAGGAGCGAAGTGGGTATAGGGTGCTGCGCTTCGCCCTGTCAAGCACCGCTCACGCGGCGGCGCCGGCGACCGGGTGCGTCGCCGCGTCGGGACGCTCGATCCAACCGCCGCCGAGCACGCGCTCGCCGTCATAAATCACGCAGGCCTGGCCGGGCGCAACGCCCTCCTGGGGCGTATCTAGCCGCACCTCGACGCGCGCGGCCCCCAGCGGATAGACCGTCGCCCCCGTCGGCGGCTGGGTCGAGCGCAGCTTGACCGCGACCGCCCGGCCCATCTCGGGGATCGGCTCCGCATCGAGCCAGACCAGCTCCCTAGCGCTGAGCCGGTCCGTACCCAACGCTGCGCGCGGACCGACCACGACGCGCCGGGTTTTAGGCTCCACGCGGAGTACGAACAGGGGCTCGGGCGAGGCCACGCCCAGGCCGCGACGCTGACCGACGGTGTAATTCACGATGCCGCCGTGACGCCCGAGAACCCGGCCCTCGCGATCGACGATCTCGCCGGGCTGGTCGGCCTCGGGGCGCAACCGGGCGACGACCTCGGCATAGCGGCCGCCGGGAACGAAGCAGATATCCTGGCTGTCGGGCTTTTCCGCCACGGACAGGGCGAAGCGTTGCGCCTCGGCCCGGACCTCGTCCTTGGTCAACTCGCCCAGCGGAAAGCGCAGGAAGTCGAGCTGCTCGCGCGTGGTAGCAAAGAGAAAATAGCTCTGGTCGCGCGACGCATCGAGCGCTCGGTGCAATTCCGGCCCCGCCGACGTCTCGCGACGGCGCACATAATGACCCGTAACCAGGGCCTCGGCCTCGAGCTCACGCGCGGTGGCGAGAAGATCCCGGAACTTGACGGTCTGGTTGCAGCGCACGCAAGGAATCGGTGTTTCGCCCCGGACGTAACTGTCGGCAAAATCTTCCATGACCTGCGTACGAAAGCGGCTTTCGTAGTCCAGCACGTAATGGGGAATTCCCAGGCGACCGGCGACATGGCGCGCATCGTGGATATCCTGCCCCGCACAGCAGGCGCGCGAATTCTTGACCGCGGCGCCATGGTCGTACAACTGCAGCGTGATGCCCACGACATCGTAGCCCTGCTCAGCGAGCAAAGCCGCAGCGACCGACGAATCCACGCCGCCCGACATGGCGACGACGACGCGGGTCCGATGGGGCGGTTTACTAAATCCAAACGAATTCATGGTGAAAATTATAGTGGGTCGGGACAGGTATGAAAACACCGGCCAACGGGGCGGGGGTTGCATAGCGCTCCCAATTGCTGCAATTGCTTCGTTGCTTGTGCCGAATCGCGCTCCGCCTCCTCGTAATTTCGGATCATGTCGATCAGGACCTCGGCCGTGGTGAAACTCGGCAACTCCGGCGCCTGGAGTACGAAGAGACCGGTTAGGTTAGCCTCTTGAGCGCGGTCCAACTCGATCACTGGGTCACGCTACGGGCTGTCAAGGGCGGCACCGTCGAACCGTAGAAGGGTGTCGCGCATCGCCATGGCTTGGCTCCTCCTCGTCATTATCGTTCGCCGATCGAACGAATTCAGCCTAAGCCGCCGATGCGGCGGGCTTCATTGATTCAGATCAAGGAGCTGGCGCAAGCGCCGAGCGGCTCAGTCGCCGCCCCGCATGTCGTGGGTTTCCGCCGGCAGGGTGACGGTCAGCCCGTCGAGTTCTTCGGTCATGATAATCTGACAACCCAGGCGGGAGGTCAGCGTCAGGCCGAAGGCAAGGTCGAGCATGTCCTCCTCATCCTCGGTCGGGTTGGACAGGCGGTCGAAATCCTCGGGCTCGACGACCACGTGACAGGTCGAGCAGGCGAGTGAACCTTCGCAGGCGCCCTCCAGATCGATGTCGTGCTGGTGGGCTATCTCCATGACCGAGAGACCGACGGGCACGTCAAGCTCGCGGCGCGTGCCGTTGCGTTCAACAAAGGTGATTTTCGGCATAATTCTCGCCCCGGTCGGCCCCTCGGTGGGGGTTCGCTGTGTCGCCCATAAATGGTCGGCGGAGCCGGCTTGTCCAGCCCTTTCCCTCACTCCGCGACGACGACCGCTGCTTTGCCCGCTGCACGCAGGCGACGGGTCTCGGTGACGACACGCTCGACCGCGTAGTCAACCTCGGATAGCGAGGTCCAGCGGCCAAGCCCGAAGCGAATCGAGCCAAAGGCCAGTTCGTCCGAACTGCCCGTCGCGCGAAGCACGTAGGACGGCTCGATCGACGCCGAGGTGCAGGCCGAGCCCGAGGACAGCGCGACGTCGTCGACCGCCGCCATCAAGGCCCCGGCCTCGACGCCCTCGAGGCTGACATTGAGGTTCCCGGGCAGACGCTGGTCCCCCGCGGCGCCATTCAGATGAACCCCCTCGAGGCCGGCACACAGGCCCTCGTAGAGTCGATCGCGCAATGCAACCAGCCGGGGTGCTTCCTCTGAAAGACCCGCGGCACCCAGGGCGCAGGCCTCGCCCAGCGCAACGATCAACGGGGTCGCAAGCGTGCCCGAGCGGATGCCGCGTTCCTGGCC
>CAVOEB010000057.1:0-18121 GCA_963694715.1 Alphaproteobacteria bacterium
GACGTGCGCCGTAAGCGTGCCTACGAGCCCTACCATGCGGCGATCGAGCATTGGCTGGACCAATGGCTGGCATCGGGTTTGATCCCCGTGGTGTTGTCGGTTCACAGCATGACCCGGCAGCTCGAGGGGCAGCCGGTTCGGCCGTGGCAGGCCTGTATTCTGTGGAATCAAGACGGTCGGCTCGCTCAACCGTTGCTGACGGCCTTGCGGGTGCAGGCCGCCTGGTGCCGGCGTGGTTTTCAGATGCGGAGCTTTGCTTGGCGTATGTGCCCGGTTCGGACTAACCTGTCGGGCAGGGATCACGGTCCGCTCAAGGCGCCGGATTAACGGGGGAGGCGAATAAGATGTCGTCTGTCGTCATTAGAAACGGTCGCGTTGCGACCGCCGTGGATTGTTTCGAAGCGGACATTCTTGTCCAGGACGGCGTCATCCGCTGGATTGGGAAGGACCTTCCCGTCGGTGACGACGTGACCGTCCACGACGCGACAGGCTTGCTGGTGCTGCCGGGCGGGGTCGATGTCCACACCCATCTCGATTGGGATTTCGGCCATGCCCGTACTGCGGACACCTTCGAGACCGGCACCCGGGCCGCGGCGTTCGGAGGCACCACCTGCCTCGTGGACTTCTGCAACCAGGGCGAGGTGAGCCCCCTGGCCGCGCTCGAAGACTGGCACGAGCGGGCCTCGACCGCCTGTATCGACGTCGCCGCCCATCTGATCCTGAAAGAAGTCACCGACCAGACCCTGATCGACATGCGCGAGTTGATCCAGCATGAGGGGGTGTCCTCGTTCAAGCTGTTTACCGCCTACCCCGGCGTCTTCATGGTCGACGACGCGGCGATCTTCAAGGCGATGCGGGTGTGCCGAGACAACGACGCCATGACCTGCATCCACGCCGAAAACGGGCCGGTCATCGAGGTGCTGATCGCCGAGGCGCTAGCCGCCGGGCATACGGGGCCCAAGTATCACGAAACCACGCGCCCCAGCCTGATGGAGGGCGAGGCGGCGCACCGGGTGATTACCCTCTCGGAACTGGCCGAGGCGCCGGTCTACCTGGTCCATGTCTCGGCGCAGGAAGCACTCGCCGAGGTCACAAGCGCGCGCGACCGGGGCTTGCCGGTCTATGCCGAGACCTGCCCCCATTACCTGTTTTTGACCAAAGAAGAATACGAACGGCCCGAGTTCGACGCGGCCAAGTTCGTGATGACGCCGCCGTTGCGCGATTGCGGCCATCAGCAGGCGCTGTGGCGGGGTCTGCGGGCCGACGACCTGCAGGTGATCTCGACCGACCATTGTCCGTTTTGCTTCAACGAGCAGCCGCTCGGCATGCTCTATTCGAAACAGCAGGGCAAAGGCGATTTCCAGAAGATCCCCAACGGCGCGCCCGGCGTCGAGACCCGCCTGCCGCTGGTCTATGACGGCGGCGTGGGCAAGAACGAGATGACGCTCAACCGCTTCGTCCAGCTCGTGGCGACCGCGCCGGCTAAGCTGTTCGGGCTCTATCCGCGCAAGGGCACCATCGCGGTGGGCTCGGACGCCGACCTGGTGCTGTTCGACCCGGACGAGACCTGGACCATCCGGGCCGCCGAGCATCACAGCCGGATCGACTATTCGCTGTTTGAGGGCCGCGAGGTAACGGGGCGGGTCAAGAAGGTGTTCCTGCGCGGCGAGACCATCGTCGACGGCGCGGAGTTCACGGGACGGCCCGGGCAGGGACAATTCATCAAGCGCGGCGCTTCGGGGGTGCGGCCATGAGCGCTAGCGCGCCCGCCGGGTTGGCTTGGGCGGCGGCGGGCAAATAAGAACGCGTCCACGTGGTGGCGGGAGAGAAAGCAATGACCAAGACGACGGCAATCAAGAACATCGACTGGCTGGTCGCTTACGACGCCGAGCGCGACGGGCATAAATACATCCGCAACGGCGATGTCGCATTCGCGAACGACCGTCTGACCTATGTTGGGCCGTTCTACGACGGGCCGGCGGACGAGACCATCGACGGCACCGACCGGATGGTCATGCCGGGCCTGCTCGACCTGCATCTGCACGGCTATCAGGAAATCCACGGCAAGGGCTTCTTCGAGGACCTGGCTTCCAAGCATATGTGGATGACCCAGCTGTTCGAATACACCTGGCTGCTCCAGGAGGACGATGATTCCGCCAAGGCCGCGATGGAAGCCTCGGCCTGCGAGCTGCTCAAGAGCGGCTGCACCACCATGGCCGAGCTTTACTGCTCCCACGAGCTGCCCTTCGAAGGCTGGCTCGAGACCCTGGCGGGGACGGGGATAAGGTCTTACGCCTGCCCCATGGTCCAGTCGGGGCACTGGTATACGCCCAACGGCAAGGACCACCTCTATACCTGGTACGAAGAGAAGGGGCTGGAAGACTTCGCCGGCTCGCTCGACGTTGTCGACGCGGCGGAGGAGCACTCCTCGGGCCGGCTGCACGGCATGATCGGCGCCGCCCAGGTCGATAGCTGCACCGAAGAGCTGCTGGTCAAGTGCAAGCAGGCGGCGGTGGACCGCGGCATGCCCATGCAGACCCACGCGGCGCAATCGGTCATGGAGCATCGTGAGATGATCCGCCGCCACCGCAAGACACCGATTGAGTGGCTCGACGATATCGGTGTTCTGGGTCCCCAGACCCTGATTGGCCACGCCATCAACATCGACCAGCATCCCTGGATCAACCACCACGAGCACAAGGACCTCGAGCGCCTCGCGCGGAGCGGGGCCTCGGTGGTGCATTGCCCGCGCGCCTTCGCCCAATGGGGCGACATGATGCGCAGCCTGGGCGGCTACCGGGCGGCGGGAGTGAACATGTGCCTGGGCACGGACTGCTATCCCCACGACATGGTCGAGGAGATGCGCATCGCGGGCCTGCTCTCGAAAGTGGCGAGCGGCCATGTCGATTTGCTGCGCACGGAGCATGTCTTCGAGATCGCGACGCTCGGCGCCGCAAAGGCGCTGGGCCGGGACGACCTCGGGCGGCTTGCGCCAGGGGCCAAGGCCGACATTGCGCTGGTTGACCTCAAGCATCCCTCCATGCGGCCCCTGCGCGATCCGATCCGCTCGCTGGTCTATTCCGGCGTCGCGGCGGCGGTGTGCGACGTGTTCGTGAACGGCGAGCAGATGTTGCGCGACCGCGAACTCCAGATGCTCGACCATGAAGACGTACTGACCCGCCTCCAAGCAGGCCAGGGCCGGGCGCTCACCCGGGTGGCCGACATGGATTGGGACGGTCGGAACGCTGACGAAATCTCACCGATCTGCCTGCCTGTCGAATACGGCAACGAGCCGGCTTGATGGGAACGTCCATGCAACATAGGTGTCGGGGCGGATGATCCGCGGGCTTCGCACTAGCGGACCCCTCATGCTGCCTTCGGCGGCGGTCTTCCTGCTCGTCTTCGTCGCGCCGCTGTCCTATTTCTTCATCCTCAGTTTCTGGCGAGTGAAATCTTACAAGCTGGTTCCGGATGTCTCGCTGGCGAACTACATCCGGGTGTTTGACCAGTACCACGAAGCCCTGCTGTTCACCTTCAGCATCGCCCTGATCATCGCGGCGATCGTCACCCTGCTGGCCTTCGGGCTTGCCTTCGTTGTGCGCTTCAAGGCGGGCAGGTACAGCAATCTGCTCCTGTTCGGCGTGCTGATTGCTCTGTTCGGCGGTTATCTCTCGAAGGTCTATATCTGGAAGATCATTCTCGGCCAAAGCGGCATTCTCAATTCCGCTTTGCTTGGCTTGGGTTTCATCGACACGCCGCTCGATGCGTTCCTCTACAACCCCGCCGCCGTCGTCATCACGCTGACCCATTACATGCTGCCGCTGGCGATCCTGCCGATTTACGGATCGCTGCGCGCGATCGACGACGTGCCGCTGCGCGGCGCACGCGACCTCGGTGCCAGCCGCTGGCGGGTGTTCTGGGACATCATCGCGCCCCAGTGCCAGACCGGAATTATGGTCGGCTTTACCCTGGCCTTCCTGTTTTCTGCCGGCGATTACGTCACGCCCAAGCTGGTCGGCGGGCCCTACACCTCGATGATCGGGGTCTTTATTCAGGTCCAGTTCGGGCTCCGCTTCGACGCCCCGCTGGGTGCAGCCATGGCGTTCAGCGTTATTGCGGTCTGCCTGATCATCGTCGGCGTGGCCGCTCTGACACTCCGGCGCGCCTTGAGGGTCCGATGAGAGATATCCCCACTCTCTTCTGGCGCCTGTTCGGGGCGGTGACATTCCTCTTCATGATCTCGCCGCTGCTGATCCTCCTGCTGTTCGCCTTCAGCGACAAGAAACTCCTGGCCTTTCCGATTACGGGGCTCACCACCGACTGGTTTATGAAAATATTCGACCGGCCCGAGTTCTGGGCCGCGTTCGAGAACAGCATGATCATCGTGGTGTCCGTCGGCGTTGTGTCCACGATCATCGGGATCATGGCGGCAAGCGCTCTGGTCCGGCTCCGGGCCCGGGCCGCCAGCGTCTCGATGATTCTTCTGACCATGCCGGTGATGGCGCCGCCGCTGGTCCTCGCCCTTGCACTGTTGAGCTATTTTACCAGCGTGGGCGTGGGTCTCGGCCTGCCCATGGTGATCCTGGGCCATCTCGTTTTCACCCAACCCTTCGTGATCCTGATCGTCTACGCGCGGATATCGAAATTCGACCAGGCAATCGTCAACAGCGCGCGGGACCTCGGCGCCTCGCCTCTCAAGGCCTACTTCACGGTTACCTTGCCGAACATGCGCCCGACCATCATCGGGGCCGCGCTCGTGGCGATGGGGATCTCGCTCGACGATTTCATCATCACCTTCTTTACGATCGGTGGCGGCAACACGCTGCCGACCTTTATTTGGGGCATGTTGCGCAAGGGGGTCGACCCTTCGATCAATGTGGTCGCGCTCATCCTCATGACGCTCACGATCGGCGTTGCGCTCATCGCCCTTCGAGTCACCCGTTACCGCGGTTGACGGTTAGCCGAGCCGGACCTGAATTTCTCTCCCCGGCGGACGGACGTCCGTGTCGTCCGTGGGATTACGGGACCACATCAGCGTGAAGAAATCACTCTCGGCGTCGAGCCCAATCAGCGGGCTGTGCCAGGTTCCAGGCCGGTAGCAGATCCCCTGTCGCTCGTTGGCGAGAAACGCCCGGGCGTTGGCTGTGTCCGGTTCGGCCGCCGCGTCGTCGGGAAATACGACGACGAGCCAGCGGGACGCGGTGATCGGCATAAAAAGCTGGCTGCTCAAGGGGTGGCGTTCGATTTCGTCGATCACGACCGGCAAGGGCCGAGGCCGGTTGCGGTAGATCGAGGTGGCGGGCAGCGCCTGGCCCGTCGAATGGGTGAAGCCCGGATCTTGGTTGACTTGGTGCGCCCAATCGCTGTTGACGTCAAAGCCTGTATTGCCGTCAGCTTGCAGCACGGCGCCAAAAGGCGCGAACGCCTCGGCGCTAAGCGGCGCCGGCGTGAGGACGAGAAGGGTCATCGGTTTATTGCCATCACAGCGACTTTACAAGATTGCATGGATAAATTTATCGGCGGTGGAGACGGTGCCGAAGATGCTGTCGGGGCTGCGCACGATTTCGACTGCTGCGCGGTGCAGTTCGGGTACGGTGGCGGCGCAGCAATCCTCCAGCAAAAGGATGTCGAAGCCCCGGTCGCTGCCTTCGCGGAGCGTCGTATGGACGCAGACCTCCGTGGTCACGCCCATGATGACAAGGTTCTTGATCCCGCGTCGGATCAGGATGTGTTCCAACTCGGTGCTGTAAAAGGCGCCGCTGCCCGGCTTGTCGATGATCGGCTCGCCCTCCTGGGGGGCGAGTTCGGGGATGATTTCCCAGCCCGGTTCGCCGCGAACCAGGTTACGGCCGATCTTGCTGTTGTCCCCGATGCCAGCGCCCATGCGCCGGCTGCGGAAACGCTTGACCTCGGTCAGGTCCGAGCCGTCCGTCCGGTGGCCCTCCCGAGTATAGATGACGTGATAGCCCTTCTCGCGGGCCGCCGCGAGAACCTTGCGCGCACCTTCGATAGGCGAGCGCATGACGGCCATATCGGCCCCGGCCATCTCCGCCCAGCCGTCTTTGCCGCAAAAATCTACCTGCATATCGATCACGAGGACAGCCGTGTTCTCCGGTCGCAGGTCCCCGTTCCACGGAAACGGATAGGATTCCGCCTCGACATAAATTTCCATCCCTGGGTCCCCTTGCTTCCGGCATTGCAACATTGGTGGTGCGGCTGATCGATTCCCTTATTCGAGGATATCGCTGTTATGATTGCAAGGGGTTCGGTTGAGTAGACCAGTTCTATTAAGGGTGCCGTACAGTGCCGCTCTAACCTCGTAGCGCCATCAGGCTGTGGTAATCGTGCTGGGAGGATACCAAACAGGAGAGACCGATGACGAAAAACAGCCATTGTGGGGGCGTTCCAGATATAGCTGCGCCTTTTATCCGGGCGGGAAATCTAATCTTCGTCGGCGGCCAGCTCTCGCTCGATGCGAATGGCCGGGTGGTCGGTGAGGATATAGCCACCCAGACGCGCAATGTCTTCGAGGCGGTGAAAGGGCACCTCGCGCAGGCGGGCGCGAGTATGGCAGATATCGTCAAGCATAACGTTTATTACGACTGCGGCGACGCCGACGAGGCCGAGTTTTTGCGCGAGATGAACCGGGTCCGTTTGGAGTATTTCTCTTCTCCGGGTCCGACGACGACCGAGATTCGCGCCGGCCTCACCGTCGAAGGCGCCTTGATCGCGGTCGAAGCCATTGCCGCACTCGGCGGGGATAAGGAACCCCTGATGCCGGCGGATCATTGGACCTGGTCCGAGCGCTCGCCGTTCTGCCAGGGCTGGAGGGTCGGCGATCTGGTGTTTTGCGGCGGTCAGCGTTCGCTCGACGGCGATGGACGGCTGCTTGGCACCGGCGATATCGAGATCCAGACCGACAACGCGTTTCGCAATTTCGAGACCATCTTCAAGGAAGCCGGTGGCGATCGAAACAGCATTCTGCGCCAGAACACCTACTACCGGTTTCTCGGCGAAGGCCATGACGTCACCGACTACTGGGAAAAGATGACCCGCGTGCGGATGCGCTACTGGGCGACCCCCTCGGCCTGCGGCACCGGGGTGCGGGTTCACGGCCTGCCCGATCCGGACGAGCTGATCCAGGTCGAGGGCATGGGCACCTTGAACACGGAAAAACAACGCCTCATGCCGGCGGATCATTGGGATTGGAGCATCCCGGGCAATACCTTTACCCAGGGCTGGCGAGTGGGAGATATCGTCTTCGTCGGCGGTCAGATTTCGGCCGATGCGAACGCCCGGGCCGTGGGCGGCGACATGGCGAGCCAGACCCGCAACGTGCTGCAGTTCGTGCGCAACACGCTTCACGAGGCCGGCGCGAGTGAGCGCGACGTGGTCAAGGTCAACAGTTATTACTGCGCCGAAGGCAACGGGGACCAAATCGACGCCGTCAACCAAACGGTTGCCGACGTCTTGCGGGAATTCTACCCCGATCCGGGCCCGGCGATGACCAACCTGCGGGTCACCGGGTTCGCCTTCGAGGAGTTGCTGATCGAAATCGAAGCCATAGCGGTGCTCAACTGATAGGGAATGAAACGGTGTCAGATTCCGTGGAGCGAAGAGAAGACGAGACGTTGAAGGATTGGGGGCTCGCGAAGCTCAAATCGGTGCTCGCGGGCGGCTCGGACCCCCATCTGATGACCGGCGAGCAATACAAGGAAAGCCTGCGCGACGGGCGGCGCATTATCGATTGCAACGGCAAGGTGATCGAGGACGTCACGACCCATCCTCACCTCAGGCGAGCCGTCGACACCATCGCCGAAACGTTCGACGCGCAGTTCGACCCCGAGACGCGTGATGTTACGACCTACGTCGATCCCGACGACGGGCGGCGCTATAGCACCGGCTGGCAAGTGCCGACCGAGAAGGAGCATCTCGAACGGCGCCGGGAAACGCTCCGGCTCAGCACTCGAAAGACGCTGGGCGTGTTTGGCCGCCCGCCCGACTACGGCTCGACCTGGGCCATGGGTTATCTCTCGATTATCGACAAGATCGAAGGGGATCGGCCGGAATACGCCCAGAACGTCCGAAATTTCGTCGATATGAGCCGGCGTCACAACCTGATCAGCGCCGACGTCGGCATCGATGTCCAGTCGGACCGGCGCGTCCCGCGTTCGGAGCGGACCTCGCGCCTGCACGTCGTCGAAGAGCGCCCGGAGGGCGTGGTTCTGTGCGGTGCGAAGGCCTGCGCCAGCATTGGGACGATCGCCCACTTTTGTACCGTTGCGACGGTCTTTACGCCCGACCTGGAGGATGCCGACGCGATCTATGCGGCGGTGCCCATGAACGCCAAGGGCCTGACCCTGCTGCTGCGCGAGCCGCTGGTCGATCCGGAGGCGAGTGCCGAAGATCACCCGCTCAATTCCCGGGGCGAGGAAATGGATAACCTGTTGATCTTCGATCACGTCCTGATGCCCTGGGATCACCTGTTCGGCTACAACAACAAGGTGCTGCTGGGGCTGTACAACGAGTTCAGCGTGCTCGCCTTCTGGCACATCCTCTCGCGCCTCGCTTATCGCGCCGAGATCTTCGCCGGCGTCGCGCAAACCACTGTCGATATCCTCGGCACGGCGCATGTCCAGTCGGTTCGACATGCCGTGGCCGAGATCGTCCGCTATGCGGCCATGCTCAAGGCCGCCGTCATCGCCTCGGAAGCCGAGGCGGAATTGCGCAACGGCGTGCTGATCCCCAACAACAAGTACCTGATTCCCGGCCGCCTGTTCTCGACCGATGAATATCCGCGGATGCTGCACCTGATGCGCGACTTGGCGGGACAGGGCATCATTAGCCGCTGGCCTGCGGCGGTGTGGGACGATCCCGAGCTCGGCAAGACTCTCGAGGAGTGGTTGCCCGGGATCGACGTGACGGGCCGGGAAAAGAACCGGTTCTTCAATTTCGTCTGGGACCTCGTCTGCAGCGATCACGCGGCGCGGGTTGCCATGTTCGAGCACAACAACGCAACGCCGCCCTCGGTCATAGCCGAGCAGGTCTACCTGAAGTGGGACAAGGACGAGATCTGCCGCTTCGTGCGGGAATATGTCGGGATCAATCCGGAGCGGCCGGGCGGTTAGGAAAGGAAAGGCGCAACATGACCCAAGGCAAGTTCACGATGGTCGAGAACCCGGTGCCGTGGCCCAATGGGGCGCGCTGCGCCGTCAGCTTCACCTGGGACATGGATGCGGACAGCATCCTGCACCTGGCCCATCCCGACGACGCCGATACCCGGCTGATGTCCATGACCGATCTGCGCTACGGGCCCGAAGTCGCGGTGCCGCGCATCTGCCGCATGTTCGAGGCCTACGACATCCCGCTCACCTTTTTCGTTCCCGCCTGGTCGGCGGAGGAGCACCCCCAGGCCGTCGAGCGGATGGTCGAGGGCGGTCACGAGGTCGCCCATCACGGCTGGATGCACGAGCTGGCCAATACCTTTACCCGGGATCGGCAGCAGTACTGGCTGGAGCGCTCCTACGAGAGTCTAAAGAAACTCACCGGCCGGGGCCCGCGCGGCTATCGCGGCCCGATGGGCTCGTTTTCGAAATACACCACCGAGTTCCTGACCGATCTCGGTTTTCTCTACGACAGCACGCTCAAGAGCGATGACGTGCCCTACGTGGTGCAGGACCAGAAGGGCAACCAGTTGATTGAGATGCCGCCCATGTGGGCGCTCGACGACTGGCCCCATTACGTCCACAGCCCGGACCTCGATTACATGATGCCGATCATGGCGCCAGCGCGCGCGAGGGAAATCTTCATGTCTGAGTTCGACGCCTCCTGGACCTACGGCGGCGGCTTCTGGCAGAGCGTCTGGCACCCCTTCGTCTCGGGCCGCGTCGCCCGGCTCGCGAGCGCCGAGATCATGATCCAGGAGATGATGGAGCGGGGCGAGGTCTGGTTCGCGACCCTGGAGCAGATCGCGATCCACGTACGCGCCGAGATCGACGCGGGCAATTACACGCCGCGGGTGACCACCATGCCCATCAAGGACGGGCGCATCTCGGACATTCCCACATTGGGCGCGTCTGACTAGCCGGGCATGAGCCGCGTCTAGATAATTACCCGATCCGGGTTGATCTTCAGGTAATCGCGGATAACCCGGCACGCCTCGTCCCGGTCGTAATGCTGGTAGAGCTCCTCGGAGACGAAGGCGCGCGGTGTCGCGTTGGTGTTTTCAAACATCGCGACCCGGTTAGCGTGACTGCTGCAGGCCAAATCCCAGATGAAGTTGAACACCCGGTTCTTCTCCCGTCCGGTTACGCCGACGCCCGGTGCGAATTCCTCCAGCTTCGGGCCGAATTCGGGATGGTCCCAAATCGCGGCCGGCCAGCGGCTGACCATGCCCTGGCCGCACAGGTCGCGCAGCAGATGCATGATCCGGGGATATTCCTCGATGGAATAGAGGCGCACCGGGGTTACGTATTCGAGGTTTGGAACCGTCATCCCGTTCCAGACCTCCGCATCTTCCACGGCGGCGACGATTCCCGCCTTCAGAATCGCCGCGTACTTGATGATCTCGCTCACGGCTTCCCGGACCGACTGGATCTTGCTGATGCCGAGGATGTCGACGATGGTCTGGGCGGCGCCGGCGAACAGCTCCGCGCGCACGGCGAGGCGCGCAAGGATATGCCAGAAACCGACCACGCCGCTTTCGTGATAAAGCCCGAGCAGTTCCTTGTTCTTGAAGCTGACCAGATATTCGCGGGGCAGGAACACGTTGTCGAAGATCAGCAGGTTGTCGATTTCCTCGCCCCGGCTGTCCAGCGGATGGTCCTCCCAGTTCGAGTTTGGATCGGTCACCGGCTCGCGCAGCAAAAGCGAGAGCCCCTCGAGGTTGACGGGCAACACGGCCCACAGGCAGGCCGCCTCGTCGAGCCCCGGGCTGAGCGCCGTCGACAGGGTGCAGAAATGGCTGATCGAACCGATGCTGCCACACGGCTTCGCGCCGTAAAGCACGACCCCGTCGTCGCGCTCCTCGACGACGCGTAAGCGTCCCGGCTTTTCCGAGGCCGGAATCCGCCGGTCCGCCTGGATGTCGGGGATCAGGTCCGTGCTCATCAGATTATGGGCGCTGCTGAGCTTGACGAAGTCACGGACGTTCTGGGCGAACTCGGGATTTTCCTTCTCTATCTTGTCGTTCACGGCGAGAAAGCCGAGCGCCATCATCGAGCCGTAATCAGGCGGCCGGCCGAAGATGCCCATGGTCTTGAGCGTCAGGATCCGGATCGCCGCCAGCTTCTGGCGCAGATGCTCCTTGTTGGTCGGGACCTGCCAGCCGATGGCGTAGCGCCCGCCGTCGTCCGGATCGACGTAGGTGAGTACGTCCCGATGGGCCGGGTCGAATTGCAGATCGAACAGCCCCGCGACGTTGTCGACCGCGCGGGCGAGCTGGGGATGGGTTGTCACATCGTCGACCGCCTCACCGTTGGCATCGATGATCCGCCGGCCGTCGCGCAGGCTCTCCTTGTATTGGGCGCCTGTCATCAAATGAGGCTCTTTGCTTCCTTTGAGCGCTTGCTTGACCTGGTGAAGTCCAAGTTCCGTGGCCATGATCGTGTCTCCTTTTTCTGTGATCGAGGGGTGCGGCTTGCTACGGTCTTGTTCAGTCGCCGATTGCCGCGACACCCTGGATTTCGATGATTTGTCCCGGCCGATGGAAGCCGTTGACGCGGATCGCGGTTCCGGTCGGCCCCGGGGTCGTCAGATACTGCATGCGCACGTCGGTCATGCGCTCCCAATAGCGTTTAAGGGCGTCGCCCGTCTCGTCGCAGTGGTAGAAGGTATAAAGCTTGACCAGATCACCCATTCTCGACCCAGCTACTTCCAACACGTTGGCAAGATTCTGGAAGGCGTTATGGGTCTGGGTCTCGATGTCGCCGGGTCCCATGATCTCACCGGACGGATCGGCGGAGATCTGCCCCGAGGCATAGACAAAATCCCCCATCCGTATGGCTTGCGAGAAGGGGGCTTCCTCCTTCCACTGCCAGTGACCGTCGGGCGCGATTACACGCTTGTCGCCGCTAATCGATGCGATCGCCTCGATTTCGATCAACAGACCCTCGTAGGCCAGCCCGTCCACCTGCATGACGACGCCGGCGGGATAGGGGGCGTCGATGTAGTCGTGGCTGACGTCGAGAATCCTGTCGACATAGTCCGCCTGCCCGCTCGGGGCGCCGTCATAGCGGTAGAAGATGTTGAGTTGCACAATGTTATTGAAGTCCGCGCCTGCGGCGTCGAGCACCTTGCGGATGAAGTCATAGGTGTTGCGGGTCTGGGCGATGATGTCACCTTCATCGATAGGGTTGCCCTGGGCGTCGGCCGAGACCTGCCCGCCCAGGAACAGGTGGTCGTCGACGATCCAGCCTTGGGAGAGCGGCACGGGGATGCTCCAGTCCCAGTGGCCCTCGGGCATCACGCGCTTGCGGTGCCCGCCAACCGCGGCGACGCCGTCGATCTCGATCAGAAGGTCTTCATAACCCAGGCCGGCGATCCTGAGTGCGGTGCCGACCGGGCCGGGGTCGCGTAAGTATTCGAGCCGCACCCGGGTCATCTTCTCCCAATATTCCTTGAGCGCTGGGCCGTGGCCGTCGAACTGATACCAGGTGTTGAATTTCACGAGATCGGCCAGGCCGCTGTCCCCCTCGTGGAGCACCTTTTCGACGAACCCGAAGGTATTGTGGGTCTGCTGCTCGATGTCGCCGGGCGCGACGGTTTGCGAGTCGGGCGTCAGAGAGACCTGCCCGCCGATGAAAAGAAGGTTATCGGTCTTCCAGCCCTGGGAGAACGCAACCGGCATGCTCCAATCCCAATGGTTTGCCGGCATGAGACGCTGCTTTTTCATCCCTTCTCTCCCTTCTACTCTCTCGTTCAAGGTGCATGTTCCGGCCGACACCTACTTCTCTTTGTTCGCGCCACCGAAAAAGCGACCTACGATGCGGCCAACCTCGCGCACGGGGTCGTCGGTTGCCGCGACCTCGACGAACTTGTCGGCCGCCTGATCCATCTTGCCGTCGACCTTAACCGCAGCATCGACGGCGGCGCGCTTCACCCGTGGATCGGCCGCGGCCCGCTTGGCCAGCTTCCACATAATCGTCCGGATAATCGACATGCCTCGTTCTCCTGAAGCCTCTTACGCCGTCGTGCCGCGGAAGCGCTGGCGCGCCCAGCCCTGGTCGAGATTGGAAATTTGGTGCCAGTTGGCGATCACATGCTGGAAATACCAGCGCCCGTCGCGCTTGACGAAGGTATCGTCGTAGGTCGCGGTGCTGACGACGGAATCGCCGCCCTCGGCGCTGTACTCGTCGGTCACGGTGGAAATTTCCAGCAGCGAGAAGGCCCCTGCCGCGCTCTCGCCCGACGGTGCTACGTCGATCCGCGCGTTGGTAATGATATGGACGATCCAGGGGGTCTCGCGATCGGAGCCGTCGATGAAATCGTAAATTGCTGTGCGGCCCCTGTGGATGCCGAGCACGTTGCTTTCCCACACCGCGTCTTCCGCGAAGAGGTCCGCTACGGCTGTGGCGTCGTAGTCCCGGTCGCAGGCAGCGGCATAGTCCGCCTTGAGCTGCTTGATCGTCTCGATGTCTTCCAGGCGCGCAACGCGCCGGTCCAGATCGCTTCGCGTATCGCCAGACATGGGCCCTTTCCCCCAAGCGGTTCATCGGGCCCGCCAGTCTAGACCAAGGAGGGCGATCTACGCAGTCTGTATCGGCGGAGCAGAACAGGGCGGCGATCTCTGATACGTTGTCCGCAAAATGAATAGACCCGGAGGCGCTACTGAGTGGCAGGAGGCGCGGTGATGATGAAGGTACGAAATCTAGCAGTTAATATAGCCCTAGCGGCCGCACTGATGTTGGGGAGCACATCCCTCGCGCAGGCCGACTGGGAAGAAGACGGCGGGGATTTTGCGACCCTGAGAGAGAGCGCCGATCAGGGAGATGTAAGCGCCCAGTTCCACGCCGGACAACTGTGCAGCGCTCTCTGTGGCGAGGTGAGCGGGGTCGGGTCAAATTGGCGATATCACCAGTCTGCCGAGCAGGGGTATGGAAAGGCCCAGCAAGCGCTAGGATTTTAATACTTCAATGGCAGTGGAGTTACGCAGAACTACATCAAGGCCTACATGTGGTCGGTAATTGCCATGGCGAACGGGATTGAGGACGTCGATCTACTTCTGGACATGCTCGAAGATAAGATGACCCCCGACCACGTTGCTGAAGCCCAGCGCCTCGCCAGCGAGTGGTGGGATGAGTGGTGGGAAGAGCACAACGACTGACTTGTCCGTTGTCAGATGATTTGGGCCAGGAGAGCTAATGTCACATCAGCCGCCCCTTAAGGTGTGGTGCCGGCGGTAGGACTCGAACCCACGACCTGAGGTTTACAAAACCCCTGCTCTGCCACCTGAGCTACGCCGGCCACCTGTTAACCTGGATGTTAGCCGCACTTGGTACTCAAGCCCATATCCAGTAATTACATTTCATCAATGCAATACCTTACGTAATTTCAATGTACTTATTACAAATCAGTTGCTCTACCGCTGAGCTAATCCGGCGGGCGCACGTATCGCCGCGGGAAAACCAGCTATTAAGCCTTATATAGCAGACCCCTCAGGGTCTCCGCGAGCGCGTTATGCGCCGGCGCGCGTTCGAGTGCGGGCATCGGGGCATCGACGGCGAGTAGGTCGTAGATTTCGTTGCCCGAATTCGAAAGGTCGATCAGGCACGTCGCCTCGCCGCTCACAGAGCTGAGCCTCCACAACCCACACGACGCCGCGTCGGGCGATGGTCTAAGCGACCGCCCCGTGCTGCGCGAGGCGGCGCGCGACGCGCTCACGCCAACCAGGATGCCGTCCCCGGTGCGCGCCAGGCCCCGGCTGTAGCCTGCTATGACGTGTGCGCCGAGTGTGATTCTCTTTTCGGGATCGCGCACGACATGGAGACGCCCGCCCTTGGATTCGCAGAACATCACTAGACCCGCGTCGCAGATCAGGCTGTGAGGCTGGTTCACAGCCTCGGCCAGGACTGCGCCTGCGTCGACGTTGAGTATCCGCCCGCCCGGCGTCCAGCGGCCTTCGGAGCCGCGCGGCCCGAACGCGGAGACCACAAGTTCTCCCTCGACGAAGGCCAGCGAGTTCAGGTGGACGTCGTCGCGGTCGTCGGAGGTTTCCGGGTAACGCCAGTGCAGCCGTTCGGAGGCAAGCCGGGGGCCGTCGAGGTACAGTTCGTAGATCGCGTTGTCGCCCGTGCTGGCGATGTATAGACGCCCGTCGCGCAGCGCCAAGGAGTGGGGATCGCGAACCTGGGAGAGCGGGCTAGCCGCGGCAAGGGTCCAGCGTTGCGTATCTAGGGCTATAAGGCGGGGGTTCTGGTTCGATTGGACCACGGCGAAGACGAACCCATCATGGCAAATCATCCCCGTGGCGCCGAAGTCCCGGCGCCCGGCGCCGATGTGGATCCAGGCCAGCGGATCGCCGGGGCGTTCGAACGCGGCCAAGGCTAAGCGCCGGCGCGACCGATCCTGATTGCAGAAGGAAACCAGATACATGAGCGAGGCGCCTGATGCGAACCGTGGTCCGCGCAACCGGCAGACTCCGTTCAGGCGGAAAATAGCCTCGCGGGCGGTGCCGCACAAGCGGCACCCGACCCGGCGCGGTCTCGACCGACGAGCATTCGCCGGTTTGGTTTTGCCACGCGCGTCGTGGCAGGGTTAAATTCGCACGCAGCCATACGCCGCGAAGCAGGAGGATGTTAGTCATGGATAAGCGACTCGACCGGGTAGCGGCCAACCACACCATCCACGCCACTCATCAGCATCTGGCCTGGGACAATTCGCGCGCCCCCGCCGTTACCGCGGCGCCTGGCGATGTAGTGACATTTGAGGATATCGATGCGACCTGCGGTCAGCTCACCGCGGACTCCACGGTCGAGGATATCCGCACCCTAGATTTCTCGCGAGTAAACCCGATAACGGGCCCGGTCTATATCGACGGGGCGGAGCCGGGCGATGCCCTGAAGGTGACCATTCTCGACATGGATGCGAGCGGCTGGGCGTGGACCGCAATCGTGCCGGGCTTCGGTCTCTTGGCCGATGACTTTCCCGAGGCCGCGCTGAACATCTGGAACTACGACAAGGGGTTCGGAACGCCCGCTATTTACGGACCGCGCGCGCGCGTCCCGCTCAAGCCGTTCTGCGGCACCACGGGCGTCGCCCCCGCCGAGGCCGGGGAATTGAGCACCATCCCGCCCTACGCCAGCGGCGGCAACATGGATATCCGCGATATCGGCATTGGCGTCGATCTCTACCTGCCGGTACAGGTGCCCGGCGCCTTGTTCTCGATCGGCGACACCCACGCGGCCCAGGGTGACGGCGAGGTCTGCGGCACGGCGATCGAATCGCCCATGAGCGTGACCGTGAAATTTGATCTCTCCAAGGGCGAGAATCTCCGGTTCCCGCGCTTTGTCACCCACGGACCGGTCAGCCGGCATCTCGACGAAAAGGGCTACGAGGTCACCACGGGGATCGGCCCCGACTTGATGGCGGCGACCCAGGATGCCGTGCGCGGCATGATCGAGCGGTTGGGCGTGACGCAGAAGATGGCTCCGGAGGACGCCTACATGCTGTGTAGCGTCTGTGCCGATATGCGCATCAGCGAAGTGGTGGATCAGCCGAACTGGGTGGTGTCGTGCTACCTGCCGCGATTGGTCTTCGACTAGGCGCGACCTGTTCGCGTCAGGAACGGGAGAATTCGTAAAGCGCCACGGCGGCTGCGGCCGATACGTTCAAGCTGTCCATCTGCTTATCGATGGGTAGCCGGGCGAGATGGTCACAATGCTCGGCGGTCAGGCGGCGCAGGCCTGCGCCTTCGGCGCCCAGTACGAGGGCGACCGGGCGGTCGAGACCGAGGGCGGCGAGGGTTTGTTCGGCGCCCGCGTCAAGGCCCACGCACCAGTAGCCGATCTCCTTGAGCGTATCGAGCGCCCGGACAATATTGGTTTCGCGCAGCAAGGGAACCCGTTCCAGCGCGCCGGATGCCGCCTTTGCCAGGGTGCCGCTTTCGTCCGGGGCATGACGTTGCTGGAGGAGCACGGCGCGGGCGCCGAATGCTGCAGCCGAGCGCAACACCGCGCCGACGTTGCGCGGATCCGTGACCTGATCGAGTACCACCACCGGGCCGCCGGTGACCGGCGAACAGGTTTCGGTCAAATCGGGCGGGGCTAGGGGGTCAACCAGAAGTGCTGCTCCCTGATGAACCGCGTCGGGCGGCAGCAGGGCTTCGATAGCGTCGCGCGAGGTGTGTTCGGCCACGAGGCCGGCGGGCAGAGGCCACGCAGCAGCGCTATCGTTGGGCCGGGGCGCCGCCGTTCCTAGGAGCAGCCGCCGACAGCGCCGTTCCGGATTTACGAGTGCGGCCTCTACCGCGTGCCGGCCGTAGAGCCAGATACCGGACGCCGCGGCGGAAGGGCCACGTCGAGCACCATCGCCGCGCGGCGATGAGCGGTGGGTATGTATTCGAGACCCCTTGCGAGCGGACATGGGGCACACTATACTCTGATTCGTCATTTGACGGCGCTCGAAGCGGTTCGAGACTCCCTCTGGAGGGGGAGTGGTTTCGAAACGCTTTGATTCGCGCCCATTTAGCGTTGACAACCGGTCGGGAAACCTCTTACTTCGCACTTCCCCAGTTATGCCGTAAGCGTCGGGGAGCGGAGGGGTGGCCGAGTGGTTAAAGGCAGCAGACTGTAAATCTGCCGACGTACGTCTACGTAGGTTCGAATCCTACCCCCTCCACCACTGGGCGGTGCCGGTTGTCGGCTTCGACGGGAAGAGGTCATTGGGAAAAGCAATTCGGCGGGTGTAGCTCAATGGTAGAGCCCCAGCCTTCCAAGCTGGTTATGTGGGTTCGATCCCCATCACCCGCTCCAGATGAGAGGTTGCGGGCCAGGAAGGTAACGGGCGGGACGCTTGGTAGAGTTTAGAAACGAAGGCACTTTAAGAAAGTACGGAGACGTATTCGATGGGTAAGGAAAAATTCGAACGGACGAAGCCGCATTGCAACGTGGGCACGATTGGTCAT
>CAVOEB010000058.1:0-18075 GCA_963694715.1 Alphaproteobacteria bacterium
ATTTTCTCTTGCTTTCTCAGCGACCCGTAGCATCTAGGTAATTTTTATGGTCAATCGTCCCGACTATTTTCTCGACATCACGGATAAAATTTGCCCGATAACCTTCGTCAAGACGAAGCTGCAGATCGAGCGGATGGCCGACGGCGAGGTTGCCGAGGTTCGGTTGAACGCCGGCGAGCCGCTCGAAAACGTACCGCGCTCGGTTCGCGAAGAGGGTCACGAGGTGCTCAGCCTCGAGCCTGAAGAAGGGCCCGACGGTGTGCACCTCCTGCTGATTCGAAAGAAAACCTGACCGCTTAAGTGCCGAGCCGCCGGCACATCAACGCCGCCGAAACGCTCTGCCCTTCCCCGCGCGGATAATAGCCCGGCCGCCAGCCTGTCTGCTCAAACTCCAGCGCGCCATAATGAGGCCCGCGCCAGTGTGTTGTCTTCCGCGACCTCGAGAAGCATCCACCGGGCGTCGTGCGCCCTGGCCCAGGCCATCGCCGCAGCGAGCAACATTTTCCCCAAGCCGTACCGACGCTGGTCGGGATGCACGCCGATCAACAGGATTTCCGCTTCGTCGAGTATCAGGCGACACAGCAAGAACTCGAGGGATCGTGGCCCAGGGCGGGCAAGCAAAGCGAAGCTGCCTGCGGGCTCGAGCACCCGCCCTATCGCTGTGGTACTCCACTCGTCGTCAAAACACTCGGCGTAGAGCGTCTCAATTATCCCGTAAGCGGTCGGCCCTACCGTCGCGATGCGAATCCCCTGATCGCTCATCGCTCTCAGCCGGGCAGCGGCTCGTCGGGCGCCTGCGCCCCAGGGCCGCGCAGATAAAGCGGTGAGACCTCGTGACCGGGTCGGGCCCGCTCGTCCTGGCGCACCGCCAAAGCGGCCACTCGGGCGGCCTCCGGAAAATCGGGCGCGTTGGCCTGGACAAGGCGCGCGCCCTGGTGCGCCGCCGCGACCAGTGCGCTGCCGCTACCAACCAGCAAGACGGGTGGCCCGAGCCCGATCAGCGCCTCGCTCGCGAGGCAGGCTCGGGGCGGCCCCCGCGGCGTCAGGTCCTCTTCGAAGCCCTGGGCATAGACTTCACCGCGGCGCGCATCGAGAACCGCGAGTACGGTGTGGTTCGTGCGTTCCGCCAGCTCAGTTCCCTCAGCAAGCGCCGCCAGCGTTCCGACCCCGACCAGGGGACAGCCAATCGCCAGCGCCAGGCCGCGCGCAGCCGCCAAGCCGACCCGGATGCCGGTAAAACTGCCCGGCCCGACGGTCACCGCAAGGCGGTCGAGAGCGTCGAGCCGTTCGCCCGCCGCCACCATGACCTCGCCGAGCATGGGCATCAACGCCTCGGCGTGGCCGCGTGCCATCTCCCGGGTCTGTTCCGCCACAATCGCCCCATCGCGCCACAGCGCGGCCGAACAGGCCAAGCCGGCGCAATCCAGGGCCAGCAACTTCATAGGGTCATCCCCGTGAGCGTGTTATACTGGAATATTATAGTCATTCCGCCGACCCAACACTCGCCATGCTACTGGTTTCCATTGCGCCTCCCGACTTCGATGTCGAGCTTGATCTGGCCTATGCCGGACCCGGTAATTTTACCGCTCAGCCGATTTATACCCGGTCCGCCTGTTTTCTTCACCCGAATGGCGCCAAGCGATTAGCCCGCGCGATCGAATTCGCAGGCCGCCTCGGTTTGCGCTTTCGCCTGTTCGACGGGTTTCGCCCGACCGAAGCGCAATGGCGCCTGTGGGACCATACGCCCGATCCAGACTACATCGCCGATCCCCGGCGCGGCTCACCCCATTCGCGCGGGGTCGCGATCGACCTCACCCTGATCGATGGCGACGGAACGGCCCTCGACATGGGTACCCCATTCGACGCCCTGACACCCGAATCCCATCACGGCAGCCCCGAGGTTCCCCTCGCCGCCCAGCGCAACCGTCATCTCCTGCTCGGGTTGATGAGCGCGGCAGGCTGGGATTTCTATATGAACGAGTGGTGGCATTATCAGCTTTTTCGCCCCCGCAGCTACCCTGAGTTGAGTGACGAGGCCGCGGAAACCCACCTAATGGTGTAACTGATTCAGACCTGGGAACGGCCCAGGGAATCTCAAACAGATTATTGTAATTACTGCATTTTTCTGAATTATAATGCCGCCATGATAAGCCTTGTTCGACGTCTTTCCCGAAGCCGCGTGGCAGCACTGATCCCCTTCGTACTCGGACTTGCGCTTGCCCTTCCGCTTGTGACACCCGCGCATGCCACCGATTCTGCTGTGGTCGTGATGTATCATCGTTTCGGCGAGGATAATTACCCAGCGACCAACATCGGGCTTGCCCAGTTCGAGGAACATCTGGCCCATCTCAAATTGGGCGGCTATTCCGTGCTGCCCGTACCTCACATCATCGCCGCCCTGCGCGCCGGGACACCGTTGCCGGAGCGGACCATCGGCATCACCATCGACGATGCCTACGCCTCGGTCTACGACGAAGCCTGGCCCCGCCTCACCGAGGCGGGATTTCCCTTCACCCTCTTCATCGCCACCGATCCGGTCGATGCGGGCACGTTTGGCACCATGAGCTGGGACCAGCTTCGCGAGCTTACCGCGGCGGGCGTCACCATCGGCAGTCACGGCGCCTCTCACGGCCACCTTTGGCAGGGCGACCCCTCCTCCGCGCGTGACGATATTACCCGGGCCGAACAGCGGTTCGAGCAGGAGCTTGGCTTCAAACCCAGCCTGTTTGCCTACCCCTATGGCGAGTACGATCTTCCAACCCGCCAGGTCGTGAACGAGTTCGGTTTCGAGGCTGCGTTCGGCCAGCATTCTGGAACGGTCCACCCTGCTGCCGATTTCCAAGGCCTGTCGCGTTTCGCACTCAACGAGCGGTTCGGTGGCATGGACCGGTTTAGCCTGATCGTCGGCACGCTACCGCTGCCGGTCACGGACGTCACCCCAGCCGATCCTTTAATTTCGTCGCCCAATCCGCCGGCCTTCGGCTTTACGGTCACAGCGCATCTGAACGAGGTCGGGGCACTGGCCTGTTTCGCCTCCCATCAGGGCGAGGCGCGGATCGAGCGTCTCGGCTCCAGCCGTATCGAAATTCGGCTCGACGAGCCACTTCCGCAGGGCCGCTCTCGAATCAACTGCACCATGCCGGCGAGCGAGGGCCGCTGGCGCTGGTTCGGCCACCAGTTCATCGTCGCCGCGCCCTAGCGCACAACCGATCTCGCAGACCCGGATAAAAAAAGGGCCCGGCTTAGCCGGGCCCTTTTCGTTCGGCATCTCCGCCGGTGGTTTACTGATAAACGGACTCCAGCCGGACCAGCCGCACACGTTCAAGCCGAGCATAATCAAACTGCTCGAGATCATTCTCATTGATTACCCGCTTGAGGATGCGCAGGTATTTTTCCCGCTCTTCCGAATAAGACACAAGGTCCATAAGCAGATCACCGGCCTGCGGCCGCTGACCGGACGCGCGCACCTCGGCGCGGTTGGCGCGGAAATCGCCATAGGCCCAGTGGCTGTTCAGATTGTGCAGGTAAGCCAGCACCGAATCATACAGGCTTTCGAACGCGCGGACTTCGTGAGTGCCGCTCGAATCCCGCCCTTCGGGTACAATGCCGGACCCCTCCTTGAACACCCGTTGCCCGAACACCGCGTTGCCTTCACGGGCGAACCGCGAGGTACCCCAACCCGATTCCACGGCCGCCTGCGCAATGGCCAGCGACGTCGGCAGGACATCAACGCGACCCATCAACCCCGCGATATCACCGGGCTCCGTACCGTAGCGTTCGGCCAGGTTCTCGAGCCAGCGGCTCTCGCTGTCCGAAAGCGGCAGGGCCGCATCGATCCGGGCGACGATGTCGATCAGCAGGTCGCGCTCGGCGCGCACGGTCTCGTTGGCCCGCAGGACAAGAGGAAGTATGGTCTGGATAAAGAGCTGCTTGCGCGTCGCCGCCGCGGCGACGTCGGCCAGGTCGCTCGGCAGGCTGACAAGGTAGAGGCGGGGCACTTCCTGATTGCCCGCGCGCACAGCCGCAAGCTCGTAATCCAACTGTTCGAACTCGTCAAGCAGCGCCACGCTGCTGTTGCGCAGGATAATTTTCGACGGCGAGCCGGCCAGCCCGTCGTCATGCTCCGCCTCGATGTCCGTCACCCGGGGCACTGTGCCCGCGCTCGCCACCGAGTGCGCTCCGAAGACTATGCCCTGGGGATCGGCCAGGACCAGCCCAAAGAGGGCGAGCACCAGCACACTGACAAGGCTAACGCCCCAACCTGTACGCGACGGGCGATGGCGTCTCATGTTCGCCATCTATTAGCCTCCGATTATCCTCATCGTCGTGTCGGGAGGTTAGCCCCCGATTATCACTGAAGGAGTCTCTTGGCTCCGTCGTCTTCGCCTTCTGGTATATCTGCCCAGGCCTTTACCAAGCGCCATTGCCGGCTAACTATCGCCACCGAATTCCGGTTTTTTTGTCAAACGACGGCGCGCACCTCGAGAACTTCAGGGACGTAGTGCTTCAGCATTTTCTCGATTCCCATCTTGAGCGTCGCCGTCGAGCTCGGGCAGCCCGAGCAGGCGCCGCGCATTTCAAGCAAGACGATTCCGCGTTCGAACCCACGATAGACGATGTCGCCGCCGTCCTGGGCGACAGCGGGGCGCACCCGGGTCTCGATCAGCTCGCGAATCTGGGCGATAATATCGGCATTTTCGCCCTCGTCAGCCGCGTCGGCCGCCGCGTCGGCCACGTGATCGTCGGTCAGCAGGGGCTGCTGCGAGACGAAATGTTCCATGATGCCGCCGAGAATCGCCGGCTTGAGCACGCTCCAGTCGGCACCGTCCTGCTTCGTCACCGTGATGAAATCGGCGCCAAAGAAGACCGCCTCCACCTGCTCGATGCGGAACAGCTTGTCCGCGAGCGGTGAGCGCTTCGCCGTCTCCGCATCTCCGAAATGAATTGTCCCTTCTGCCATTACGTCGCGGCCGGGAAGGAACTTCAGAGTGGCGGGATTTGGCGTCTGTTCGGTCTGGATGAACATATTCAACGCTCCTTATGAGCGGACGTTAACCGCTCGTTAACTTCTCAAGACATGGCTGAGGAATCGGCGGATATCAAGCCTTCGCGTCAGTATTTCTGAAAAACCGTCACCCCACAAGAGCCTAGAAAATTAATTTCACGGCGCGCGCATCGGCGCTTACCAATTTATCTGAAATTTCGAGTCGGCCCGAAGCGTTCAGGTAAGGTTACGCAACTGCTCGTCGGTCAGGTTGCTCGGCACGATGACCAGGGGGATATTCAGCTTTCCCGCCAGTTGCCCGGCGAGCCACGAAACCAGCTTGCCGTGGCCCTCGCTGCCGGGCACGGCGCCGACCACGAGGATGTCGATGTTGCCATCCTCATCGACCTGATCGAGGATCTCTTCGCCGATCGCGCCCTCTCGAACGTTGATTTCAGGCATGAAGCCGAGCCGCTCCTGGACCTCTCCCGCCATGGTGCGAAGCAAGGCCTCGGCATCCTCACGGGTTTCCTCGCGCATGATTTCACCGACCGCTATCCAGTGCTGAAACTCGGGCGGCGGCAAAACGTGGAGCAACGCGACCCGCCCGCCGCTGTTCAGCGCCCGCAGGCAGGCGAAGTGAACCGCAACCCTGGAGTGCGGATCGTGGCCCACGCAGACCAGAAATTTGACCTCGCCCGCGACGTGATCCTGCCTCACCGATCCGGCGGGATGCTTCGATTTCCATGCCATGCGCGCTTACACCCTGCGGAAGAAATAGCTACCCAGCCATCCTGCCATCAGTGCCGAAGCGATAGCAAGCAAGCCATATAGCCACGGCTGGTTGTGCGCAAAGCCCTCGATCTGTGCCGAGAGGCCGGTCTTGCGCACCTCGAAATGCTGGGTCTGGCTGGCGACGATCGCACCCGCCTCGATCACGTGGATATTCACGTCGTAGCGCCCGATCGGCAGCTTGGGCGGCAGATCGATCGCGACCCGGAAGAGACGGCGGCCTAGAAACTCTATGGCGCCGGACTCGGCGGGGTAGAGCCGCTCCTGCTGCTCGCTGCGCAGCACCGCGTCGCGAAACGGTCCGGTGCCCTCGGCGCTATCGACGTAGAACGCCTGAAAGGCCAGGTTTTCGAGGCCTATCTGCTTTTCCGCCAGCAGCTCGGGTCCCGCGATTTCGTTGAGCGGGCGGGTCGAGGCGACGGCGTAGTAACGGGGAACTCCGGCGAATCCTACCGATTCGCTATTTATCCAGAAGCCCGCGATACGCTGCTTGCGCCGCACCACCACACCGGCCCAGGGCCCGCGCACCACGACGACGATGTCGCCTTCGTGCTCGGTCGCGCCGAACAGCAACACCTCGCTGCCCGAAAAGCGGGCGCCGATCTCGATCACCTCGTCCGACAGCCCGGAGACGATCGGCTCGGCGCCCGCCGGGCCACCGGGGACAGCCCAGCCGAGCCCGAGGGCGGCCAGCAGGAGGGCCGCGCCCCAGCGCGTCGAGGCTCTCGGGAGCGCCATCAGAACACCCCCAGGAAGGTGAACGAGAATTCCTCGTCCAGCGGGCCGACCAGAAAATAGATCAGCCGGCCGGCGACGATCAGCACCACCGCGGCGAGTAGCACGCGCAGATACTCGGCGTGCAGGCGCATCGCCACACGCACCCCGTATTGCGAGCCGATCACGCTGCCCACGGCGAGCAGCAGGACGAGCAGGATATCGACGGTCTGGTTGTTGCCCGCGTGGAGGAACGCAGCTACGGCGGCGACAAAGGCGATTTGGAGCAGCGACGTGCCGACCACCAGGACCGTCGGCATGCCAAGCAGGTAGATCATCGCGGGGATCACGAAGAGGCCCCCGCCGACCCCCATGACCGAGGCCATAAGTCCCATGATAAAGCCAATCGCCAACGGCGGTAGGGCGCTGATATAGAGCCGCGATTTGGGGAATCTCATCTTGAACGGCAGACCGTGGATCCAGGTGTGACTGTGGGCCTTGCGCCGGCCATGGCCGCGCGCGCGCCGGCGGATGGCGCGCAGGCTCTCGACGCCCATCAGCAGCCCTACCAGGGACAGGAAGGCGATGTAGCAAAGCAGGATGACGAGGTCGATCTGGCCGATCGCGCTTAGCCGCTCGAACAGCCAGACCCCGAGCCACGAGCCGCCCGCGCCGCCCGCCAGCACCACGGCGCCCATCTTAAAGTCGACGTTCTCGCGGCGCCAGTGGGCGATGAGCCCTGAGAACGAGGTCGCGACCAGCTGCGCCGCGCCGCTCGCCACCGCGATCGGCGGCGCGATGCCCATGAAAATCAGCAACGGTGTAATCAAAAATCCGCCGCCAACCCCGAACATGCCCGACAGAAAGCCGACCGCCAGGCCCAGCGCGAGAAGGATGAACAGGTTAACGGGCAATTCGGCGATCGGCAGGTAGATGTCCATGGCGTGCTCGGATCACCGGGCCTCTTGTTGCGTGAGTCTCAGGGCCGAAGCAGGCCCATGATGTCCTGGATTTCCCGCAGGGTGGTCTCGGCCAGCGCGCCAGCGCGCGCAACGCCATCGCGCAGGATGGCGTCGAGATAAGCGCCATCCGCCGACAGCCGAGTCATCTCGGCGCCGATCGGTCCCAGCGTCTCGACCGCAACCTCGGTCAGCGCCGCCTTGAAGTCGGAGAACGACGCGTCGGCGTAGCGGGTGCAAACCGCGTCAAGCGGCTCATCGGCCAGTGCGGCATAGATGCTGAGCAGGTTCGAGGCCTCGGGCCGCGCTTCCACATCGTAGCGCATGCCCATCTCGGCGTCCGACTTCGCCTTGCGGATCTTCTTGGCGATGGTATCGGCATCGTCGGTCAGGTTGATCCGCGAATATTCCGAGCTGTCCGACTTGCTCATCTTGCTGGTGCCGTCGCGCAGCGACATCACCCGCGTTCCCGGCCCGAGGATAATAGGCTCGGGCGGCGGCAGGGCGTCGCACCCGTAGCGGTGATTGAACGCGTTCGCGATGTCGCGCGCGAGTTCCAGATGCTGCTTCTGGTCTTCGCCCACGGGCACGTGGGTTGCCTTGTAGAGCAGGATGTCAGCGGCCATCAGCACGGGGTAGCCGTACAGGCCAAGAACCGCGTTCTCGCGATGCTTGCCCGCCTTCTCCTTGAACTGGGTCATGCGGTTGAGCCAGCCCAGCGGGGTCAGGCAACCGAGCAACCAGGCCAGCTCGCAATGACCGGGGATCTGACTCTGGTTGAAGATAACGCTGCGCGCGGGATCGATCCCTGCCGCAATGTAGGCGGCGGCGATGGCGCGGGTGCTGGCGCGTAAAGTGGCTGGGTCTTGCTCGGTGGTCAGCGCATGCAGATCGACGATGCAGAACAGGCAATCATGCTCGTCCTGCATCCGCACCCAGTTGCGGATCGCTCCCAAATAGTTACCGAGATGCAGGTTCCCGGTGGGCTGGACGCCCGATAACACTCGCTCCATGGAATTCATTCCGTCCCGCGCCGCGCCGGCGCTGTTATCGCGCGGGGCTGCGGGCCGGTCAAGCGTCACCCACGTCCGGGGATCGGCGCATCAGCCGGCGCAGCTCGTCCAACCGCCAGGCGCCCGCTAGCCGACCCACGCAACCATAGACCGCAAGCCCCGCAACAATCAGCGCCAGCAGGGCTACGATGCGCAAACCTTGGCCGCTCGCCAGCACGTCGTCCAGCGCCCAGGCCAGCGCCCATAGCGCCGCGCCCATTGCAGCACCCGACAGCATGATTGGGCCGATTCGGGCGGCCAGCCGCTCGTCAACGGCGAGGTAGCCGCGCGCGCGCAAGGCGCGGATCAGCAGAGCCACGTTGAGCCAGCCCGAGATCGAGGTGGCCAGCGCCACCCCGACATGGCCCAGCGGCCAGATCAGCGCGCCGTTCAGCGCGACGTTGACGAGCACGCAGATGATTGCAATACGCACAGGGGTACGGGGTTCCTCGCGAGCGAAGAAGGCAGGCACCAGCACCTTGATCAGCACGAAGGCGGGCAGGCCCCCGGCATAGGCCATCAAGGCCCACGCGGCAGCGCCACTCGCCTGCGCATCGAACGCGCCGCGCTCGAACAGCACCGTGATAATCGGCCCCGCGATGACAATCAACGCGACCGCCGCGGGCAGGGCCAGCAGGCAGGCCATCTCGATCGCACGGTTCTGGTTTTCCCTTGCCGCCTCGGCGTTGCCCGAGCGAAGCTGGCGGGTCAGCATGGGCAGAAGCGCGGTGCCCAGCGCCACACCGATCACGCCGAGCGGCAACTGGTTGACCCGGTCGGCGTAATAGAGCCAGGAGACCGCGCCATCGATCTGCGAGGCGAAGATCATATCGACCAGCACGCTGATCTGGGCGACGCCGGCGCCCAGTGCCACCGGCGCCATAATCACGAATAGGCGGCGCACCGCCGGGGTCAGGCGCGGCCGGCGAAGGCCGAGCGAGACGCCGGCGCGCCGACACGCGAGATAGAGCCAGACCAGTTGCACGACGCCCGCCCCCGAGACCCCCACTGCCAGGGCGTGGCCCGGGGTTTCGAGCGAATCCGTAAGCCCCAGCAACGCGCCGATCAGGCACAGGTTGAGCAGGATCGGCGTCGCCGCGGGGGCGGCGAAGCGGTGCAGCGAGTTGAGCACCCCGCCCATCAACGAAACCAGCGAGATGAACAGGATGTAGGGGAAGGTGATGCGGGTAAGCTCGACCGCGAGAGCAAATTTTTCCGGGTCACCTGCGAAGCCTGGCGCGAGGCCGTACATCAGCCAGGGCAAGGTCAGCTCGGCCAACCCGACCAGCCCAACCAGCGACCACAGCAGCACGGCGAGCGCAGAGTTGGCGAACTCCCGGGCGGCCTCCGCGCCGTCCTCCTCGAGCCGGCGTGCAAAGAGCGGCACGAAGGATAGGTTGAATGCGCCCTCGGCAAACAGGCGGCGCAGCAGGTTCGGAATCTTGAACGCGATAAAGAAGGCGTCGCCGACGGGGCCGGCGCCGACCATGGCGGCAATCAGGATATCGCGAGCAAAGCCGACAACACGCGACACCATGGTGTAGCCGCCGACGGTGGCTGTGAAGCGGAGCAACGCCATGGCCCTGATCTAAAGGATTTTTGCCCGCCGGGGAAGCGAGACGCGCAAGCCCCCGATTTCAGCCCGCAACCGCCCCGTCCGAATTACTCGCCGTTTCACTGCCCTCGTCAGGATTAGCCAGCACCGCGAGCAGGCGGGCGCGAAGCGCATCGATCTTGGCCGTGTGGATCACTTTCAGACCGAACCGGTCCTTGACGTAGAAGGCATCCACCGCGCGGGCGCCGAAGGTTGCGACATGCGCGGTCACGATCGACAAACCTAGCCGGCTCAACGCCCGCGTAACGTCGAACAGCAACCCCACCCGGTCGGTTCCGTTGACCTCGACCAGGGTATGGTGCCCGCTCGCCCGGTTATCGATCAGCACCCGGGGCTCGACCGCGAAGAGCGCTCGCGCCCGGCCGCGAGCGCTGCGTCGGCGCCGCCGCAGGGCCTCGTCGACGTCGAGGGTTCCCGCAAACGCCTGGGCAAGATTGTTGCGCAGCCGCTCAAGTCGCGCGGGCTCAGCCGGCGCGCCGCCGCCTGCGTCCTGGACCCAGAAGCTGTCCAGCGCCATGCCGTCCTCCGTGGTAAGAATTTGGGCATCGACGATGCTGGCCCCGCTCGCGGCCATGGCGCCGGCGACCTCGGCGAACAGCCCGGCATGGTCCGGGGCGTAGAGCGTAACCTCGGTGACATCGCGAAAATCGTCAACCTGGGCGTCGAACCCGAAGGCAGCCTCGTCCGCGCCCGCCGCGCGCAGCAGCCGGGCATGACGCTCCTGGCGCGTGGTCTCGCCGCTCAACCAGTAGGGCGGGTGCAGGCGCGCGAAATGCGCCGCGATCTCCGCATCCGGCCAGTCGGCAAGGCGCCCGCGCAGCGCCTCCTTCGCCCGCGCGACCCGCGCGGCCTTGGCCGTCGCCTCGTGGCCACCCGAGAGAACTTCCTCGGCCCGGGCGTAGAGCTCGCGCAACAACGAGCCCTTCCAGCCGTTCCAGCGCCCCGGCCCGGTCGCCCGGATATCGGCCGCGGTCAGCACCAGCAGCAGGCGCAGCCGTTCCAAGGACTGAACCTCGGCGATGAAGTCGCTCACGGTCTTGGGGTCGTTGATGTCGCGCTTGAACGCGGTATCGGAGAAGCGCAGGTGATGGAGCACGAGCCACGAGACCGTCTCGGTTTCCTCCGCCGAAAAACCCAGCCGCCGACCTACCCGCAGCGCCACCCGCGCGCCCTCCTCCGAGTGATCCCCGCCGCTGCCCTTGGCTAGGTCGTGGAGCAACACGGCGATATAAAGTGCGCGCCGCGAGATCACCTTGTGGGTCACCTCGCTCGCCAGTGGCAGCTCATCGACGAGCGTGCCCCTCTCGATATCCGCGAGCGCGCCGACGGCCCGGATGGAGTGCTCATCGACCGTGTAGACGTGATACATGTCGTGCTGCGCCTGGGCAATGACCCGGCCGAATTCGGGCAGGAAACGGCCCAGAACGCCGGCCTCGTTCATCCGCCGGAGCGCGGTCTCGGGATCGAGGGGCGAGGTCAGGAGCTCGACGAACAGACAGTTGGCCTCCGCGTCTGCGCGTAACTCCCGGCCCACCAGCCGGCGGTTCTGGTGAATCAGGCGCAGCGCCTTGGGGTGGATGTCGATGCCCAGCTCCTGGGCCAGATGGAAGAGGCGCAGGATACGCGCCGGGCGGTGCTCGAAGACGTCGTCGGCTGCGACCGAGAGTCGCCCCTGCTCGACCACGAAGCCGTCCGCGTTCGCCGTCCCCAATCCCGCGCCCGTGCTCTGTCCCGGCGCGGCGCGGTGGTGTTCGGCCTCGAGCTGGGCGCAGAGGATGCGCGTGAGATCGCCAACGTTCTTGGCCGCAAGGAAATAATCCTTCATGAACCGCGCCACGGTTTCGTTGACGCTTGCGCCTGCGTAACCCATCCGGCGCGCGACCTCGGGCTGAACGTCGAACGAAAGCCGCTCCTCGGCCCGCCCGGCCAGCACATGCAGGTGGGCCCGCACCCGCCAGAAAAAATCCTCGGCCCGCGAAAAGCGGCGCCACTCCGCACCGCTGAGCACGCCGCGCTCGACCAACTCGGCAAAGCGCTCGACCCGGTAGATATACTTGCCTATCCAGTAGAGCGTGTGCAGATCACGCAAGCCCCCCTTGCCTTCCTTAACGTTGGGCTCGAGCACGTAGCGCGAATCGCCGATTTTGCGGTGGCGCGCATCGCGCTCGGTGAGCTTGGCGGCGATGAACTCGACCTCGCTGCCCGTCGCAATTTCGTCGAAGAAGCGCGCGCGCAGGGATTTGAACAGCGCGGCCCGCCCCCACAACAACCGGGATTCGAGCAGGCTAGTGCGAATCGTCATGTCGGCCCGCGCCTGGTCCAGGCAGTCTTCGAGCGTGCGCGCTGCGTGGCCGACCGCAAGCCCAAGGTCCCACAGCAGGTGGAGGACCGCCTCGACCAGCCTGCGCAGCGCCACATCGGGCTCGCGCTCGAACAGGAACAGCAGGTCGATATCTGACGCCGGCGCGAGCTCGGCGCGGCCAAAACCACCCACCGCGACCAACGCGAGAGGCGGTTCGGTTTTCGCTATTCCCGCGGCCGCCGTCTCGCGCTCGAGCACGGCACGAAGCAGGCCGTCGATCAGGTAGCTGTTTGCCGCCACCACCGCCGCCCCGCTCTCGCCCGCTTCGAGGCGCACCCGGACCTCCGCCTGGCCCTGCTTGAGCGCGGCCTTGAGCACGCCAAGCCGGCGGCTTCGCGCAGAGCCCGCCTCGGCCAGCGCGCGGGCCAGTGCCCGGCCATCAAGGATGCGGCGTTTTCGCTTGAGCGTCGCCATGCGCCACTTTGGAGCGCAAGCGCCCTTCAATGCAACCCTCAGAGAAACCGCGACAGAGCAACCGGTTTTGCCGCAACTCGCGAGTCGATTTTTAAGAGTCTGGGCGAATCCCCGTGAGACTCAGTCCGCGTCCGCGACGTCCCGCCTGAGGCAGTTCGTCATACAAGGCCCGGACATTGCTCGCCAAGAAATTGATTCTAAGCGGTTTTCTCTACTCTCTGCCGGCGGCACGAATTTCCTTGCCTCGGCGCGCGCCCCCCGGCAAGTTGACGCCATGCGCGGCTATTTTGGAATTGGCGTCGAGCGCATCAGCAAGGCGATGAACGTGGGCACCCTGTTCCGCTCGGCTCATGCCTTCGATGCAAGCTTCGTGTTCACCATCGACGCCTGCTACGATCCCGAGCACACCCCGTCAGACACCGCCAAAACGCCGGGTCAGCTTCCGTTCTACGAGTTTGCGAGCGCGGCCGATCTGCGCCTGCCCGGCGGCTGCAAGCTGGTCGGCATCGAACTGATGGACGATGCAGACGAACTGCCCTCCTTTCGCCACCCCTCGCGCGCGGCCTACGTTCTCGGGCCCGAGCGCGGCCGGCTTTCCGACGGGTTACTCGCGCGCTGCGACAAACTGGTCAAAATTCCGACAAAATTCAGCATCAACCTCGGGGTATGTGGCGCGATCGTGATGTACGACCGGATCCTCACCCTGGGCCGGTATGCCGCCCGCCCGGTCTCCGAGCTAGCGCTGCCCGAGCCGAACCCCAACCACGTCTTTGGCGAGCCCCGCGCCCGCTCCAGAAAGGCCACCTCATGACCGACGAAAGCCGTTATTCGGAGCTTCGCGCCCTTGGCGTGGACAGCCCGATCGCCGCCTCGCCGGATGAGGCCGTGCTCGAGCGGGTCGCGAATGCAAACGCGCAAACCCCCTATATTGTGCGTTTTTCCTGCCCCGAGTTCACCTCGATCTGCCCGGTCACCGGCCAGCCCGACTTCGCCCATCTGGTGATCGACATCCTGCCCGGCGAGTGGCTGCTCGAAAGTAAGTCGCTCAAGCTCTTCCTGGCGTCCTTTCGCAACCACGGCGCGTTCCACGAGGACTGCACCCTGCTCGTCGCCCGGCGCATCGAGGAGGCTGTCTCCCCGCTCTGGCTTCGGATCGGCGGTTACTGGTATCCCCGCGGCGGCATCCCGATCGACGTGTTCTACCAGTCCGGGTCGCCGCCCGAGGGTGTCTGGATTCCCGACCCGGCCATTCCCACCTATCGAGGGCGGGGCTGACTCCCGGCGCTCGTGACGAGATCGACGGATCAGAACGGAACCGACATGCGCACGATCATATCACGCACCCTGGCGACCCTCCTGCTCGCGGTCGCTCTTTTCGGCCTTGGCGCTGGCGCCGCGTCCGCCCAAGAATTCCTGGGCAAGCACGGCGACTGGAACGTCATCGGCTATGTCGAGAATGGCAAGCGCTACTGCTATATCCACAGCTCGCCCACCGAGCAGAGCGGCAACTACACCAAGCGCGGCGAGCCCTACATCCTCGTCATCCGCGGTCCCGACGGCGCCGAGAACGTCTCCGTCACCTCGGGCTATCCTTACAAGCCGGACGCCGACATCGAGGTCACGATCGGGAGCACGGCGATCATACTCTTCGCCGACGGCGAAAAGGGCTGGACCACGTTGGCCGACGACGACAAGGCGCTGGTCAAGGCGATGCGCGCGGGCTCGAGCCTGACCGTACGCGGCACCTCGCAGAAGGGTACCTATTCGCTCGATTCTTATTCCCTTGCGGGCGTTACCGCCGCGCTCAACGAGATCCGCTCGAGCTGCGGCAACTAGCGCGAAATCTCTGTCAAGGGAACCGCTTGGGTTTCGCGAGCCCGCAAGCGGGGGCCGCCGCTTATGCGGCGAAAGCCTGAGTGGCGACTGAACGCCGTTTAGCTTTACTCTGTAAAGCTAAACGGAAAAGGCTGTAACTAATCCGCCATACGGCGTTGGAAACGCGCCCAGCAAGGCGTATATCTCCCCCATGGACAAGCCTTCCCCTACTGCGCCCGCGGACGATTCGATAGCGCGCGAATCCCTGATCGGCCTTACGCGGGCCGAGCTGGCGACCCGCATGACGACGCTGGGCGAACGTCCGGAGAAGGCCCAGATGCGCGCGAAGCAGATCTGGCACTGGCTCTATCACCGCGGCGTTTCCGACTTCGAGGCTATGACCAGCATCGACAAGGGCCTGCGCGCCGCCATGGCCGAGCGCTTTCACGCTGGCCGACCCGAGATTACGCGCGCGCAAACCTCCGAAGACGGCACGCGCAAATGGCTGCTCCGGCTCGATGACGGCCAGGAGGTCGAAACCGTCTACATCCCCGAGGAGGGCCGCGGCGCGCTCTGCATCTCGAGCCAGGTCGGCTGCACGCTGACCTGCAAGTTCTGCCACACCGGCACCCAGAAGCTGGTGCGCAACCTCACCGCTAGCGAGATCGCCGGCCAGATCCTCGTCGCCCGCGATGCGTTTAACGAATGGCCCAGCCCCCGCGACGGCCGGCGCATCTCGAACATCGTTATGATGGGCATGGGCGAGCCGCTCTACAATCTCGACAACGTCGCCACCGCGTTGCGCATTGCCATGGATAACGAGGGCATCGCCATCTCCCGGCGCAGGATCACCCTCTCGACGTCGGGCGTGGTGCCCATGATCGGGCGCTGCGGCGCCGAGCTCGGCGTCCAGCTCGCGGTCTCGCTCCATGCCGTGCGCGACGAGCTGCGCGACGAGCTGGTGCCGATCAACCGCAAGCACCCCATCGCCGACCTGCTCGACGCATGCCGCGCCTATCCGGGGGCGAGCAATGCGCGGCGCATCACCTTTGAATATATCCTGCTCAAGGGCGTGAACGATAGCCCGGCGGACGCGAAAGAACTCGTCCGCCTGATCGCGGGCATCCCCGCCAAGGTCAACCTAATCCCGTTCAACCCGTGGCCGGGCGCGCCCTTTGAATGCTCCGAGCCCGAGGTAATCGAGGCCTTCGCCAATATCGTGAACCGCGCGGGCTATTCCGCACCCGTTCGCCAGCCCCGCGGGCGCGACATCCTCGCCGCCTGCGGCCAGCTCAAATCCGCCAGCGTGCGGGCGCGCGGGCAGAAAACCGGCACCGCGGAAGCGTCGTCCGCCGCGCCCTGAGCGCGAGCTCTTGCCGCACCTGGCGGTTGGCCTATACTGCGCGGCCTTGTCTCAATCCGAAGGAGCGCTGGAGATGTCCGGCGACATCAAGAAGGTCGTGCTCGCCTATTCCGGCGGCCTGGACACTTCTGTCATCCTGCGCTGGCTGCGCGACACCTATCGCTGCGAAGTCGTTACCTTCACTGCCGACCTCGGCCAGGGCGAAGAGCTCGAGCCCGCACGGGCCAAGGCGGAAATGCTGGGCGCCGCGGGCATCCATATCGAGGATCTGCGCGAGGAGTTCGTGCGCGACTACGTCTTTCCGATGTTTCGCGCCAACGCGATCTACGAGGGCGTCTATCTGCTCGGCACCTCGATCGCGCGCCCGCTGATCGCCAAGCGCCAGATCGAGATCGCCCACGAATGCGGCGCCGACGCCGTGTGCCACGGCGCCACGGGCAAGGGCAACGACCAGGTCCGCTTCGAGCTCGGCTATTACGCCTGCGACCCGGACATCCGGGTTATCGCGCCGTGGCGCGAATGGGACCTCGATTCCCGGGCCAAGCTGATCGCCTACGCCGACGCCAACCAGATCCCCGTGACCAAGGACAAGCGAGGCGAGGCGCCCTATTCGACGGACGCGAATCTGCTCCACATCTCTTACGAGGGCAAGGTGCTCGAAGACCCCTGGGAGGGGCCCGACGAGGACATGTTCGAGTGGACCGTCTCGCCCGAGGCTGCGCCCGACACGCCGACCACCATCACGATCGGCTTTGAGGGGGGCGATGCGGTTTCGATCGACGGCACGGCGCTTTCGCCGGCCACCCTGCTCACCGAGCTTAACCGGCTGGGTGGGGCCAACGGCGTGGGCCGCGTCGACATGGTCGAAAACCGCTTCGTCGGCATGAAATCGCGCGGCGTCTACGAGACGCCCGGCGGCACCATCCTGCTCGCCGCCCACCGGGCGATCGAGAGCCTGACGCTCGACCGGGGTGCGACCCATCTCAAGGATGAGTTGATGCCACGCTACGCCGAGTTGATCTATAACGGCTTCTGGTTCTCGCCCGAGCGCGAGATGCTCCAAGCCGCGATCGACGAAAGCCAGACCCGCGTCGAGGGCACGGTGCGGCTCAGGCTTTATAAGGGCAACGTCATAGTCGAGGGCCGGCGCTCAGGCAGCAGCCTCTACGACGCCGACATCGCAACCTTCGAGGAAGACACGGTCTACGACCAGCGCGACGCCGGGGGCTTCATCAAGCTCAACGCGCTTCGCCTGCGCCTGCGCGGGCGGCTCTCTTAAGGCGCCACCCCGACGGGGTTTTAGTCCTCCGCCGGCACCTCGACGCCGTGCTGATGACACGTCGCGTGCAGCGTGTTGCGCAACAGGCAGGCGATGGTCATGGGCCCGACCCCGCCCGGCACCGGCGTGATCGCGCCGGCGACCTCTTTCACCTCGTCAAAGGCAACGTCGCCGACCAGCTTGTTCTTGCCGTCGCGCTCGATCCGGTTGATGCCCACGTCGATCACCGTGGCGCCCGGCTTGATCCAGTCGCCGCGCACCATCTCGGGCCGCCCGACGGCGGCGATCACAATATCGGCGCGCCGGCACTCGCCGGGCAGGTCCTGGGTCTTGGAATGAGCAACCGTCACGGTGCAGCTTTCCTTGATCAGCAGCGAGGCCATCGGCTTACCGACGATATTCGAGCGGCCCAGCACGATGGCGCTCTTGCCCGCAAGGTCGCCGACGTAATGGCGCAGCATGAGCAGGCAGCCGAGCGGCGTACAGGGCACCATGCTGTCCTGCCCGGTCCATAGCCGGCCGGTGCTGATGACATGAAAGCCGTCGACGTCCTTGTTCGGGTCGATCGCGTTGATGATCACGGTTTCGTTGACCTGGTCGGGCAGGGGAAGCTGAACCAGAATGCCATGCACGGCGGGGTCGGCGTTGAGCTCCTCGACCTTGGCCAGGACCTCGGCGTGGGATGCGGTTGCGGGCATGTCGAACTGCCGGCTGTTCATGCCCGCC
>CAVOEB010000059.1:0-17961 GCA_963694715.1 Alphaproteobacteria bacterium
GCCGAATTGCGCGGCGGAAGGCCCCGGGATCGCGCGGATCGACGAAACTGGTGGTGATACCGAAGCGCGGCAGGGTGTGGGTGAACAGGTTATGGGTGCCGCCATAGATCGACCCCGAGGAGACGATATGCCCGCCCGCGCCCATCAGGGTCGCGATGCCGAGGTGACAGGCCGCCTGGCCGCTTGCGGTACAGACCGCGCCGACCCCGCCTTCGAGCGCCGAAATACGCTCTTCGAGCACGGCGACCGTCGGGTTGGAGATCCGCGAATAGATGTGACCCGCCCGTTCCAGGTTGAACAGCGAGGCGGCGTGATCAACGTCGCGAAATACGTAGGAGGTGGTCTGGTAGATCGGCACCGCCCGCGCGCCCGTTACCGGGTCGGGATGCTGGCCCGCATGCAGGCTCAGCGTATCGAAGTTCAGGAATTTCGGATCGGCCATCGACGCTCTCTCCCTCGCGCAATGGGGTTGTGCGCGCGTGGCAGACAGACTAGCAGAGCCCCGGAGCGCTCACAATCGAGCACCCCGCGCGGACCACAACTGGCCTAAGCACCTTTTTTTACCGAAACGGGCGGGGAATTCGCCTATCATCTGCCATTACGCAAGGAAGAAACGCCGCGGGGAGACAACGCCCAATGTTCGATACCGCCGACGTCGTCGTCGAAGCCTTCACGACCAAGCTTTCCGAGACCTACCGCCAGACCTATTCGAATCTGGAGCCAAGCTATCCGGGGATCATCGGCTTTGTCGGGAGCATGGCGCTGGAAAACATCGCGAACAGCGACGCGCACTACCACGACATGAACAAACCATCATGGTCACCGCCCTCGGCCAGGTCTTCGCCGAAGAACACAAGATTCCGGGCTTCGGCCCCGAACGCGCCACCTAGCCTTCGTCGGGATGGCTGAACTGCGCCCGCTGCGCCGATGACTCCGACCGTCGCGCCCATCGTCAAGGACCTCGTCCTGATCGGCGGGGGGCACAGCCATGTGGCCGTGCTCAAGCGCTTCGGCATGCGCCCGCTGCCCGGCGTGCGCCTCACGGTGATCTGCCGCGACGTCGACATGCCTTATTCGGGGATGCTGCCGGGCTTCGTGGCGGGCCACTACAGTTTCGACGACATCCATATCGACCTCGCTCCGCTGGCGCGCTTTGCCAAGGCGCGGCTCTACCACGACGACGCGATCGGTCTCGATTTCGAAAACCGCCGCGTCCTCTGCCGCAACCGGCCGCCCGTCGCCTACGACCTGCTCTCGATTAATATCGGTTCGACACCGCGCATGACCGACGTTCCCGGCGCCGAGGAGCGGGTCGTCCCGGTCAAGCCGATCAACCGCTTCGTGGCCCGCTGGAACGACCTCCAAGCCCGGGTCACCGCCACCGGCGGAAAGTCCCGAATTGTAGTGGTCGGCGCCGGCGCGGGGGGCGTCGAGCTGATCCTCGCGGCCCGCCACCGGCTGCACGCCGCACTGCGGTCGACCGGTTCGGGCATCGACGGGCTCGATTTCCACCTCATCAGCGACAGCCCGACGATCCTGCCAAGCCACAACGCCGGGGTCCGTGCAAAGTTCGAGCGCCTGCTGGCCGGGCGCGACATCACTGTCCATAACGGCCGACGCGTCGTTTCCGTCGATGAGCGCACTCTGACAACCGCCGACGGCATGCGCCTTGAATGCGACGAAATCCTCTGGGTGACCATGGCGGGCGGCGCGTCCTGGCTGGGCGAGACCGGCCTCGCCATCGACGACAACGGCTTCGTCCGGGTCGGTGCCGATCTCCAATCCATCTCCCATCCGGGCGTCTTCGCTGCCGGAGACATCGCGGCCGTCGAGCCCTTCCCCCGTGAAAAGGCCGGAGTCTTCGCCGTCCGCCAGGGCCCGCCGCTCACGCGCAACCTGCGCCGCGCGCTTCAGGGCCAACCGACCCGCCCCTTCGCGCCGCAGCGCCATTACCTCGCGTTGATAGGCACCGGCGAGAAGTACGCCATCGCCTCGCGCCCGGGAGTTTCCTTCGCGGGCGCCTGGGTTTGGCGCTGGAAGGAATGGATCGACCGCCGTTTCATGCGCAAGTTCAACGAGCTTCCCGAGATGGACGAAGCCACAGAGGGCCCGCGCATCGCTGCGGGGCTCACTGATGCGGCGACGCTCAAGGACATTTCCGCCCTGGCCATGCGCTGCGGCGGCTGCGGCGCCAAGGTCGGCGCCACGGTGCTGACCCGCGCCCTGGCCTCGATCGAACCAGCGGCGCGCCCGGAAGTGCTGGTCGGCCTGCACGACCCCGATGACGCCGCGATCATCGAGCCGCCGCCGCCCGGCAAAGTGCTCGTCCAGAGCGTGGATTTCTTCCGCGCCTTTATCGACGACCCCCACGTGTTCGGCCAGATCGCCGCCAACCACGCGCTGAGCGACATCTATGCCATGGGTGCTGAACCGATCACGGCGCTCGCGATCGCCGCCGTGCCGCCAGGCGTCGAAGCCAAGGTCGAGGAACAGCTCTACCAGATGATGGCCGGCGCCGCGCGCGTGCTGGCCGACGCCGATACGGCACTGGTCGGCGGCCATACCTGCGAGGGCGCCGAGCTGGCACTGGGCTTTGCGGTCAACGGTACCGCCGAGCGCGAGCGCTTGCTGAAAAAGAAAGGCCTCGTCGCGGGCGATCGGCTGGTCCTGACCAAGCCGCTCGGCACCGGCACGCTGCTTGCCGCCGATATGCGCGGCAAGTCCAAGGGCCGCTGGCTGACCGGCGCGCTGGCGGCAATGCTTCAGCCCAACCGCGAGGCCGCCCAAATTCTCTTCGCCCACGGCGCCCGGGCTTGCACGGACGTCACGGGCTTCGGGCTGCTCGGCCACCTGGTCGAGATGATCAAGCCGTCCGCCGTCGACGTCACCCTCGACCTCGACGCCCTGCCCCTGCTCGACGGCGCCCTTGAGACCGTAGCGATGGGAATTTTAAGTTCGCTGCAGCCCGAAAACGTCCGCCTGCGCCGCGCCATCCACGACCTCGAGCGCTGGAGCGCCCATCCGGTCTATCCCCTGCTCTTCGACCCCCAGACATCGGGCGGCCTACTCGGCGGCGTGCCGGAAGAAAACGCTGGAGCCTGTCTCGATGCGCTGCGCGCCGTCGGCTGCAACGCCGCCATCATCGGAACGGTTACGACGCCCGACGGCGCGCTCGAACCGGTCAGCCTACGGGGCTGAACTCGGCCAGCAGGCGTCGCCAACCCGCGCGCTCAGCGGCCACGGTGAACAATCCCTGACGCGCACGAATTGCGTTTTGGAGCCTACGGACAAAACCCGGTTCGCGCTCAATGCGGGCCGTTAGGCGGCGCAGCGCAAGCGTGTGCCCGACCGGGAAATAACCGGGGTAATCCTCGCCCAGCAGACCGACATTGCCCGGGATATTGCTGGCCAGCACCGGCAGGCCCGCCATGATTGCTTCGGAGAGAACGTTGGCGCCACCTTCCATCACCGAGCTCAGCACCATCGCCCGGGCCTGCGCCAGGGTTGCCCGCACGACCTCGCCCGGCACCTCGCCCAGCCAGTAATAGCGGGGGTTATGCGCCATTTCATGCCGCGCGACCGAGGCCCACTCTGGCGACTTCGCCGCTCCCAGATGCACCACTCGCAACCGTGAGCCGTAACGGACCGCGCGCACCGCAAGCGCCGCCCGAAACGGGTCTTTTTCCTCGCGCAGATGGCCGATCACGCAGATCTCGACGTCTCCGCCGCGCGGCATCTCCCAACGAGGAACCACAGGTGCCGACTGGTATATCACCCGCAGCCGCTTGTGAAACCGCACCGGAATTTTCCCCGCAACCTTCTCGTGCAAGGCAACCAGCCGGTCGGCATCCGCCATGGCGCCTAACGTCGTCCCGGGATGGCTCACCTGGAAACGGTGGATGTCCGTGCCGGTCAACGCGACGACAATGGGGCGGCGGGGATGCGCTTTACGAAAACGGCGTACGGCTTCCGCGCTCCGCCAGGCGTGAAGCGCGATCAGCAGGTCCGCCGCGCGCGGCGCCGCGTCGTTGCGAATCGCGACCTCGTGACCCAGTTCGCGCAGGCGCTCGGCCCAGCGCAGCGCCGTGATCCGGTTTCCGGCCCTTGACGCTGGCGGCGCGGGCGTGATGAGGTCTATCTTCATGGCAGTATCCAAACCTGTTCCGGTGCCGGGCGTCCCTCCGACGCCCGTGGTCCCGGCCGAGTATCTAACCCGAATCCTCGAGGATTCGCACGCCCGTGCGCTCGCGCTCATCACCAGCCTCGCGCCGGATGAGCGGATGGGCCCGCAGCTCGACATCATAAACCCGCCACTGTGGGAGGTTGGCCACGTCGCCTGGTTTCACGAAAATTTCGTGCTCCGCCGCCTCGACGGCCACGCGCAGCGCATCGTCAACGCCGATGCGCTGTATGATTCCATGACCATCCAGCACGCCGACCGCTGGACGCTGCCCCTGCCCGACTTCGACGGCACCCTGGCCTACCTGAACGGCGTGCGCGACGCACTGATCGAGCGAATCGAGGGTCGCGAGCCGAGCGAAGCCGACTCCTACCTTCACCGCCTCACCGTGTTTCATGCCGATATGCACAACGAGGCGATGACCTGCACCCGCCAGACCCTTGGCCTGCCCGCACCCCCCTTCCTGCCCGACTTCGATGCCGCCGCCAATGCCGCCGGGCCGCTACCTGGCGATGTCGGGGTTCCGGGGTCCAGCCATCGGCTGGGCGCCGAGCCCGGCGAAGGCTTCGCGTTCGACAACGAAAAATGGGCGCATCCGGTCGAGGTCCCACCATTTGCCATCGCGCGCGCCCCCGTCACCAACGCCGAGTTTGCCGCCTTCGTCGACGACGGCGGCTATAGCGAGCCCCGCCACTGGAGCGAAGTGGGCTGGCGCTGGCGGGTCGGGGCGAAAGCCGAGGCCCCGGTCTATTGGCGACACGACGGTGCGGGCTGGCAGCATCGCCGCTTCGACCGTTGGCAGCCCCTGCCTCCGCACGAGGCGGTCATCCACGTCAATTGGTACGAGGCGGAAGCCTGGTGCCGCTGGGCGGGCCGGCGTCTGCCCGATGAAGCGGAATGGGAGGTCGCGGCAAGCCGCGAGCCCGACGGCCAGGGCGGGCTGAGCGACCATTGCCGGCTCTATCCCTGGGGCGATGTCCCGCCCGACAAGAACCGCACCAATCTCGACTATCACTTTGGCAGGTTGCTTGACGTCGCCGCCCTCCCGGCAGGCGACAGCGCCTTGGGTTGCCGCCAGATGATGGGTAGCGTCTGGGAATGGACCGCGAGCCCGTTCGGGCCCTTCGCCAAATTTTCGCCCGACGCCTACGTCGAATACTCCGAACCCTGGTTCCCCGAAGGCCGTCCCGTCCTGCGCGGTGGCGGCTGGGCCAGCTGCGCGCGCATGCTCAACAACACCCATCGGAACTTCTTTACGCCTGAGCGCCGCGATATCATCGCGGGCTTTCGAAGCTGCGCTTTGTAGTTCCCTCACCCCTTGGAGACCGTCGATTCCATGACCGAAACTCTACCCCCTCCCGCCGGCGAACTCGCACTCCAGAACCTCGCCATGCCGCGTGACGCCAACACCAACGGCGACGTGTTCGGCGGCTGGGTGCTCTCCCAGATGGATTTGGCGGGCGGCGTACCGGCCGCGCGCCGCGCCAAGGGGCGTATTGCCACGGTCGCCGTGGAGGCGATGCGCTTCCACGCTCCGATCGCGATTGGCGATCTCGTGAGCTGTTATGCCGAGGTCACCCAGGTCGGCACAACCTCGATCACCGTACGCATCGAGACCTGGGCGACGCGCAAGAGTTCGGGCGAAAAGGTCCGCGTCACCGAGGGCACCTATGTCTTCGTTGCCATCGACGAGCAGGGCCGCCCCCGCCCCGTGCCGCCCTCCGAACTGGACGAGGCGCAATGACGGCCGGCCAACCCCTGCGTTGCGCTGAGCTGTTCCGGCGCCTGATCAGGTTCGACACCACGAGCCGGAATTCCAACCTCGAGCTCATCGAATTCGTACGCGATTATCTGGCCGGCCACGGCATCGAGGCACGCCTTGTCCACGACGAAAGCGGCACTAAAGCCAACCTCTACGCCACCATCGGGCCTGCGGACAAGCCCGGCGTCGCGCTCTCCGGTCATACGGACGTAGTGCCCGTCGACGGCCAGGCCTGGAGCCGCGACCCCTTCGCTTTGACCGAGGCCGACGACCGGCTCTACGGCCGCGGGGCCTGCGACATGAAGGGCTTCATCGCCGTCGCCCTGGCTTTCGTGCCTGATTTTGCAAACGCCCCGCTTGCAACCCCGATCCATCTTTCGCTTTCCTACGACGAGGAAATCGGCTGCATCGGCGTGCGCCGGCTGCTTGCCGATCTCGAAGGCCTGGCGGTGCGCCCCGCGGCCTGCATCGTAGGCGAGCCCACGGGCATGCAGGTGGTGCGCGGTCACAAGGGCAAGCTCGCACTGACTTGCCGGGTACGCGGGCGGGCCTGTCATTCGAGCCTGGTCCACCAGGGCGCCAACGCGGTCGAGGCTGCTGCCGAAGCGGTCGCCTTCCTTTCGGGGCTGGCGCGACGTTATCGCGACGAGGGTCCGTTCGACGTCGATTTCGACCCGCCCTATTCGAGCCTGCAAACGGGGCGGATCGAGGGCGGCGTCGCGGTCAATATCGTGCCCGAGGCCTGCTGCTTCGAGATCGAGCTGCGGAATCTGCCGGGCGACGATCCCGACGACGTGATCGCGGCGCTCAGCGCCTTCGCCGAGGAGACCCTGTTACCCGAGCTGCGCGAGCGCGCGCCGGAAGCCGCGTTCGAGATCGACGTCCTGTCGCGCTATCCCGGGCTCGCCATCGATGAGAGCGCCGAAATCGTGCGTCTCGCCAAGTCGCTGGCCGGCGCCAACGACACCGCGATGGTCAGCTTCGGCAGCGAAGCCGGGTTGTTCCAGCAGGCAGGCATTCCCGCTGTGCTGTGCGGCCCCGGCCAAATCGAGCAAGCGCACAAGCCCGATGAATACGTGGCGATCGAGCAAATGGCCCGCTGCGAAGCGTTCATGGCACGTCTTGTCGAGCGGGTTCGCCTTGCTTAGCTATAGTCTATTCAAGATTCAATATAATTATATTTAACAAATTCAACGCGCTTGCGTAGCGTGGCCCATAAAACAAATCCGGATGAAACCGGGCCAACGAATACGGGAAGGGACCACGACATGCTGAAAACCGGCGACGACTATCGTGATTCTATCCGCGACGGACGCAAGATCTACATCAACGGCGAGACGGTCAAGGATGCGACGACCCATCCTGCCTTCAAACCTCTCGTCGACGTCCGGGCGCGCATCTACGACATGGCGCACGAAGACAAGTACCGCGACGTCATGGCCTACGACGATCCCGAGAGCGGCGAGCGCAATAACATCGGCTACCGCCTGCCCAAGACGCAAGCCGACTGGGAAGACAAGCGCGTCGCCATCGACGCGGTTATGAGCGATATCTGCGGCGTCGTTATGCGGGTCGGCGACGAGACCATCGGCGAGATGTGGTCGCTGTGGGACGGCGCCGACGTGCTCAACGAGATCGATCCCCAGTTCAGCAAGAACATCGAACGCCACATCCTGTCCGCGCTGCGGTCCGACACCTTTCACGTCTCGGCCAATACCGATCCTAAGGGCGATCGCTCCAAGCGGCCCCAGGACCAAGACCCCGACAGCCTGCTCCATGTGGTCAAGGAGACCGATGCGGGGCTCGTGGTGCGCGGCGCAAAATACGAGACCGCAGCGGCCTATTCCAACCAGGCCTTCGTCAAGCCGACCATTGCCAACTGGGGCGACGCCGAGCTGTCCGATTACGCGGTCGGCTTCATCGGCGATATGAACGCGTCCGGCATGAAGCATATCTGCCGCACCGGTTTTACCGGACGGGCCCCGGCCGAGGACTATCCCCTGGCCAACAAGTTCGACGAAGTCGACACCCTGATCATCTTCGACAACGTCCTCGTGCCCTGGGAGAACGTGCTGTTCTACCGCCACACCCGGGCGGCGGCCTTCATCCGTAGCACACTGCACCGCTATTCGGCCTACGCCTTCATGTCGCGCTTCCAGTACCTGGCCGACATGATGATCGGCGTGGCGCTGTTCAATGTCCGCCAGACCGGTCTCGACAAGCAGCCGGCGGTCCGCGAGAAGCTCGCCACCCTGGCTTGCTACCGCGAATCGATCCGCGCTCACCTGACGGCCTCGATCGCGCTGGCGGAGAAGAGCCCGTCCGGCCTGCTGATGCCCAACCAGTCGTTGCTCTATACGGGGCGCATCCACGCCTGTTCGAAATTGCCCGAGATGATGCACCTCGCCCGCGAGCTGTGCGGCGGACAGATCTGCGTCACCCCGGACAAGGCGGCATTCGACCACCCCGAGAGCGGGCCCTGGCTCGAAAAGTACTATAGCGTGAACGAGAGCTGGATCGCCGACGACCGGCGCAAGCTGCTCGCTTTCGCACGCGACCTGCTCAACTCCGATTATGCCGGGCACCGGCTCACCTTCGCCTTGTTCGCCCAGTCGCCGCCCTTCGCCCATCTCAACGCGGCCTACGTCAACTTTGACTTCGATGGCCCGCTCGACTTCGTGCGCCGCGCGGCCGACTTGTCGGACCGGGTGATGTCGCGCTAACTAGGATCCGCCATAACAACGAGATAAAGGGAGGAACTGCGGTGACCCATACCCGCTTGCGCAAATTCAACACCCGCGACACCTATCCCGGCAGCCGCATGGACAACGATCTCTGCCAGGTCGTGCGCGCCGGCAACATCGTCTTCTTGCGCGGCCAGGTCGGCCAGGACCTCGACACCGCCGAGCCGGTCGGCGTCGGTGACCCCACGGCCCAGACCGAGCAAGCGATGAGCAATGTCCAGACCCTGCTCGAAGAGGCCGGGTCCAGCCTCGATCATATCTGCAAGATGGTCGTCTACCTCACCGACCGGGCCTACCGCGAAGAGGTCTACGCCGTGATCGGTAGGCGACTGAAAGGGGTTTACCCGGTTTCGACTGGAGTCATCATCGACGGCCTCGCGCGGCCCGAATGGGTCATCGAAATCGACGTCACCGCGGTCATCCCGGGCGACGCCTCGTGACCTTCTCGGTCGCCGGGTTGTGCCGGCGCAGCGGCCAGATAGGCACGGCGATTACCACCTCGAGCCCGGCCGTGGGCAGCCGCTGCCCCTGGGCGCGCGCGGGCGTCGGCGTGGTGCTTTCGCAGAACGTCACCGACCCGCGCTTAGGACCAAAGGGCCTCGACTTCATGGCCGGCGGGCTTAGCGCCGAAGCCGCGCTCGAGGCGCTGGTCGCCGACGCGCCGCACCTCGATCACCGCCAACTCGCCCTGCTCGACGCCGAGGGCCGCGCCGCAACCTACTCGGGCAAGCAGACGCTGGGCACTAACGCTACCCAGACCGGCGCGGATTGCGTCGCGGCAGGCAACCTGCTCGCCACGCCCGATGTGCCCCGCGCGATGATCGCATCGTTCGAGGCAAACGGCGACTTGGCGCTGGCGGAGCGACTGGCCACGGCGCTAGGCCAGGCCTTGGCTGCCGGCGGCGAGGTGGGTGAAGTTAAGTCGGCGGCGCTGCTCGTGGTCGCAGAGCAGAGCTGGCCCTATGTCGATCTCAGGGTCGACTGGCACGACGATCCGGTCGCCGAACTCGCGCGGCTGTGGCAGATCTACCAGCCCCAGGCGGAGGCTTACGTCACCCGCGCGCTCGATCCCGACGACGCACCGAGTTACGGCGTGCCCGGCGACGAGTAAGCCGCGCGCGGCCTGCCGTCCCCCGCTCAGCCCCCGAGGGCGTCGAGGATGAGCGAGTGGAAGTGGTGCAGCCCGTGCTCGCTGATCTCGCTCCGCTCGGGATCAACGATCAACCGTCCTGGCCGGTAGCCGCGCGTGTGCAAGCCCCGCTGGACGCTCTCGACGATCACGATATCCTCGGGCTGGAGCACGTCATCGACATATTTGATCGCGTCCCATTGCTGGGCCGTCGGCTCGGGCGCTTCGAAATAGAAGTCGTAGGTCTCGAAGGTCCCGCCCGCCCCGTCGGGCATGATGTGGAGCACCATCATGTTGCCGCTGCCCGGAAAGCGCAGGAAGCACATGTTCGGCCATAGCCACCAGACTGCGTGGTTTTGCACCGTCGCGCCCTTCACGTCGTAGGCCGGGTTGTCCTGGATGAACACGCCCGCATGGTGGCTCGACCAGATACTGAAGGTCCGCACCCGATAGCTCTCCATATCGACGAGATCGACGAAGGCGGGGTGGGCAACCGGGCAGTGGTAGCATTCGAGGAAGTTGTCGACGACGACCTTCCAGTTTGCTTCCATGCGATAGGTGATGCGGTGGGCATGTGTGAGTTGGTCAAGGTCGGGAGCGAAGCTCTCGATATCGGCCAGCAGGTCGGGCGCCTGCTCAGCCAGCGGCACCGCGTCGGCGTCGAGATTGACGAAAATAAATTCGGCGAATTTTTCGACGCGGACCTCGCGTAACGCGAACTCGGTCGCATCGAACGCCTCGACTTTTTCGCTGCCCCGTGCTGCGCGCAGGCTACCATCGAGCCGGTAGGCCCAGGCGTGATAGGGGCAGGTGATGGTCTTGGTGTTCACCGTCCCTCGACCCTTGAGCAGCTCGTGGCCGCGGTGCGAACAGACGTTGTAGAAGGCGCGGATGATGTCGTCGGCGCCGCGCACCACGACCACCGGCTGATCGAAGATCTCGATCGCTACATAGCTGCCCGGCTTGGCGAGCTCCGAGCTGTGACAGACCCAGCGCCAGGTCTTGAAGAAGATATTCTCGCGCTCCGCCTCGGCGATCGCGGGATCAGTATAAAGCCGGGCGTCGAGCGCATAAGTCTGTGCCGCGTCGGGCCCCACCCGCCCGCGCAGATCGCCGTAAACCGAGGTAATTTCATCCATAGGCCCGCCTCTGCTGTCCTGACCCGTGATCGGTGCCCTAGCCTAGCAAAGCTATCACGCCCTCGAAAGGTGCCTGAGGGCACCATGGCAGCGGACGGATAGGTGGACCAGGCGGCAGCTGGAAGTTCAGCTGCCCGGTCCGTCAACTCCTGGAGGCCTGCCGTGCACCATCGCGCCCTTCTCCTCATTCTCACCGTCGCGCTTCTCCTGGGCGTATCGCCCGCATCCCGCCCCGACCTGCTGAGCGACGTGCTCACCGCGCCCAAGACCCTGATCGACCTGGCCATCGAAGCACACAGCTCCGAGGACATCGTCGAGGGCAACAGGCTCGTGCTCCAGGTCAACGAGATCATGGCCGACCTCGGGACCATCAAGGCCTCAACCCAGATTTACGAGCAACGCCTGCTGGTCACCGGAGTGTTCGACGGCGAGGCGCTCTACGCGGAGTTCAAGGACCGGGTCGAGGACCTCGACGGGGTGCGCGAGCTTTACTGATACGTCGTCTATATGAGCGAAGACGAACAGGAGGCTCGCGACGACGAGTTGCTCGACTGGTTTGACGCCCTGTTGCTCGATGCCGATGTCGGCCTCACCCTGGTCGGTACCGCGGGCATCGCCGAGGACGGCGTGTCCGCCGCGTGCTCGATTTCGTCGAGGTCAGGCCCTGAGGTCGCGATGGTGCCAGAAGGCATGCTTTTAAAAGCGGCACCTTTCGGGGCATAATTCCTGCCATCAGCAAAAAACCGCCTTGGACCAAGGACGAAACCGCCATGCCGCTCACCCAACCCGCTCCTCTGCCCGACGACGCGCCCCTCGACGACCGTATCGCCGAGCTGACCGCGCGCCAGCCCGAAGGCTTCGCGCTGCTCCAGGAGTTCTACTCCGACCCCGCTATCTTTGAACGCGATATCGAGCGCATCTTTATGCGCCGCTGGCTGCTCGTCGGTCACGAGAGCCGGGCGGCTGAGCCCGGCGACTGGTTCCTCTTCGAGTTCGCGGGCGAATCCGTAATAATCGTGCGCGGCAAGGATGGGAGCTTGCGCGCGCTGATGAACGTTTGCCGCCATCGCGGCTCCCACATCTGCTACGAAAAGGAGGGCAGCGCGAAGCTCTTCGTCTGTCCCTACCACGCCTGGTCATACGAGCTCGACGGCACACTCAAGGCCGCTCGTCACATGGCCAAGGAGATCAACAAGGGAGCGTTCGGCCTCAAGCCCATCGCGCTCCGCGTCGTCGAGGGGCTGGTTTTCGTCAACTTCTCCGATGATCCCATCGCCACCACCGAGCTTGAACGCAACCTCCACGCCTCCCTACGCCCCTATGTTTCAAAGGGGGCGAGAATCGCGGCGCGCGAAAGCTTCACCTTCAAGGCCAACTGGAAGCTCGCGGTCGAGAACTACATCGAGTGCTATCACTGCCGTACCGCCCACCCGGAATATTCCGAGCTTCACGCCAACGAGCTGCGCGACGAGGACGACAAGCTGGTCTCGCTCAATCAGGTGATGGACCGCAAGGCGAGAGCGTTCGGCGTCGATATTCGCGACTCCGACCACTGGGCGACACCCACCGCCTTGGGCGAGGAAGGCACCCTCACGCGCCGTTACGCGCTTTACGAGGGCTGTCTCACCGGCAGCGAGGGCGGCAAGCCCGTCGCCCCCCTGATGGGAGACTTCGCCGATTACGACCTCGGGGTCACTTATATCCACATAGGCCCCACCTGTTTCATCATCGCCTACCCCGACCATGTGGTGCTCTTCCGCTTCCTCCCCGCCTCGGCGGACGAGACCGAGCTTGAGCTGATCTGGCTCGTCCATCCCGACGCCGAGGCCGAAAAAGACTACAGGCACGAGGCGCTGACCTGGCTCTGGATCGTAACCAGCACCTCCGACAAGGAGATCGTCGAGCACAACCAGCAGGGCGTCGATTCCCGCTTCTACGAGCCGGGCCCATACACACCCATGGAGGCCGATGCAATTCGCATGTGCGAGTGGTATCTGAACGAGATCCGCTAGCCCCTTGAGAGCCTGTACGGCGCCAAAGCACATTCAATAAACGCAAAGTCAGCCATAAGCTGATTCTGGTTTAGGCTTCAAAAAATCTCGTTGCCCGCTCGTCGCGGCGACGACCATATACAGCGCAGGGTTGGGGTCCCAGTGCTCCCGCACGTGCTTCCCTCTACGCATGCCGCCAGTTTATTTGACGTCGGCGGCAACCTGCATCTTGACAATTTGATCCGGGTTTTCTGGTGGTTCACCCTTTTCGATGTTGTCGACGAATTCCATACCCGTGCTAACCACACCCCAGACGGTGTACTCGTTGTTCAGGAACTGAGCATCTCCAAGACAAATGAAGAACTGGCTGTCGCCGCTGTTCGGGCTCTGGGAGCGTGCCATGCCGACGGTGCCTCGCACGAAGGGCGCGGAGGAAAACTCCGCGTCCAATTTTTGGCCGGAACCGCCCATGCCGGTGCCGGTTGGGTCGCCGGTCTGGGCCATGAATCCCGGGATCACCCGATGGAAAATAATTCCGTCATAGTATCCTTCCCGGGTCAGGGCCTTGATCCGCGCCACGTGTTCCGGGGCGACATCCGGACGCAGGTCAATGACTACCCGGCCGTCTTTCAGATCAAGATAGATTTGGTTTTCGAGATCTTGAGCCTCGGCGTTATTTGCTGTCATAAGAAAAAGAAAAGCTCCGAATAGTGTGCAAAAGAGACGCATGGACCTCTCCCGAGACCAATCCCGTGATTCAGCGCCACACCATACAGACCGGGACTCAGCATGCAAGCATGACGCCGCGGTTGTTCTGGGCGGCTGCAGCATCGCCCTGCTCGGCAGGGCGGGCGCCACTCCTTGAGCGAGCTGGCATAGTCACCATCTAGATACGCCGCCCAACCATCATCAGAGTCCGCCCACGCGGGCGAGGCGGCACCACACATAAGAGCGGCAGCAAGCAAGGCTTCTACGCTCAGATCACGCATGGCCATATGGTGGAATAGAGCATGGATCTAACGCTAGACAATACACGCTGCGGTGCCCTTACCCGCCAGGGCACACCGTGCAAACGCAGGGCGCTCAGAAACGGTAAATGTCCCAACCACGGCGGGTTATCCACTGGTCCACGTACACCAGAAGGAATGAGGCGATCAAGGGAGGCTGGCGCTGCCGCTCTCAGCGGCCTACCACGCCCGACAGAGGGTTGCGAAAGCTAGCCCATGACGGGCGCGCGTAGTGGGTGGTGGTGTAGGCCGTGTCGGCGTCCAAGGGACAATTGGCACGGGCAGAAGAGGCTAAGACGTGCGGAGTCAATCGGTGCGTGGATTAGTCGGGACCTGCCGCAAATACTTCGACTTCCACGAGCATTTCCGGTTGTGCGAGAGCGGAGATAAACAGGAGGGTGTTAGTCGGGGTGTGGTCCCCAAGATACCGGTTCCGGATGGCGAAATAGGCGTCGCGGTAACGCGGATCAGTGAGATATTGAACCACTTTGTATATATTTTCGATCGCCATTCCGCGTGCCTCGAGGCATTTGAGGCAATTTTCCCATGCCGCCTCCGACTGTGCCTCAATCCCGTCTGGGGTACTGCCATCTGGCAGCGTGCCGAGCTGTCCCGAAATACTGACCAGCTTGTATCCGGACGGTACCGTCATCGTATGAACGTATTTGCGCCCCGGCGGGGCAACGCCTTCAGGGTTCATCGGATTGAACATAAATTCTGTTTCCTAAAGAGTGGTGCCCGCACCTGGACTCGAACCAGGACGCCCCTAGGGGCAACGGATTTTAAGTCCGTTGCGTCTACCAATTCCGCCATGCGGGCTCAACAAGCCGATCAGTTCCTGATGATGTTGTGTTCCGGCCCGAATGGGAAGCCCGTGATGTCCTCGGCGTCGTCCTCGCCCACCACCAGAATGTCGTGCTCGCGGTAGCCGCCCGCGCCCGGTTTGTCCTCGGGCACCATGATCATGGGCTCCATCGAGATCACCATACCGGGCGCAAGTTCCGTATCCACGTCCTCGCGCAGCTCGATCCCCGCCTCGCGGCCGTAATAATGGCACAGCACGCCGAACGAATGGCCGTAGCCGAACGAGCGGTATTGCAGCAGGTCGTGGGAGCGGTAAATCTCGTTCAGCTCCTTGGCGATGTCGCAGCAGCGCGCGCCCGGCTTGATCAGCTTCAGCCCAGCGCGGTGGACGTCGCAATTGATCTCCCACAGGCGCAGATGCTCGTCCGACGCAAAGTCGCAGAACATCGTGCGCTCCAGCGCCGCGTAATAGCCGAAGATCATGGGAAACGCGTTCAGGCTTAGGATGTCGCCCGACTGCATGATGCGGTTGGTCACCGGGTTGTGGGCGCCGTCGGTGTTGATGCCCGACTGGAACCAGGTCCAAGTGTCCATCAGCTCGACGTAAGGGTGGTTGCCTGCTATCTCACGCAGCATCGCCGAGGTCGTCGCGATCGCGACCTCGTGCTCGGGCACGCCCGCCGCGATCGCCCCGGCGCAGGCCCCCCCCCCGATGTCGCAGGTCTTGGCTCCCTCCTTGATCAGCGTGATCTCTTCGCCCGACTTGATCGTCCGCATCCACATCGAGGGTCCGCCCGCGTCGACGAATTCCACCCCAGGTAGGGCTTCTTCAAGCTGGCGCCGGTAGTCGAGATTGACGTGATCAAACTCGATACCGATCCGCTTGGCACCGTCCGTCAGCTGGGCGACGGCGCGGAAGAAGTTGTCCCGCCGCCAATCCGTGTAGGTCAGGTTGTTGCCGAAGCTGCGCCGCCAGGGCTGGCCGCCGTCGATCCCGGCGGAGATCGTGGTGGCGTTGTCCTGGTCGATGACCATCCCGAACTTGCGCCCGAAATAACAGTACAGCCAGCCCGAGTAGTAGTTGATGCAGTGATACGAGGTGAACAGCACCGCATCGACGGCGTTCTCCCCCATCCAGCCGCGGATCGCGTCCTGGCGCCGGGTCATTTCCCCCTCGGAAAACGGCGAATAGATCTTGTCCCCGTTATGCCATTCCATGACATGGAGCATGTCGTCGTTCATTGCGTTCGCCGGTCCCAACTATTCATCAAATCAGCGTGCCGCGCCGCTATCCTCGATGACCTCGCCGCCCAGCTCGAAAATCAGTCCGAGCAGCGCGTCCGCCGCCGTATCGATCCGGCCCGCATCTGTGCCGCGGATGACCAGGCTGGTGCCCAGCTTCTGGTCGCGCACGAAGGGATAGCTGCCGATCTCGAGATCGCCATGGCGCTCCTGCAGCGCGCTCAGGCCCTCGGCGACCTCGCCTTCCGTGACGAATACCGAGACCGTGCGCGTGATCGTCGGCGTGCCCCCGGCGAGTTCCCCGGCCACGTTCTCGAACATCGCCTGCATGATGCGCGGCACGCCCGCGAAGACATAGACGTTCTCGACCCGAAAGCCGGGCGCCTTGCTCACCGGGTTGTCGATCAGCGCCACGCCCTCGGGCGTGCGCGCCATGCGCAGGCGCGCCTCGTTGAGCTGGCCCGCGCTGTAGTGCTCGCGCATCCGCGCGACCGCTTCCTCGTTGAAAATCAGCGGCAGGCCGAACGCCACGGCCACGGAGGCGGCGGTGATGTCGTCGTGAGTCGGGCCGATGCCGCCGGTGGTAAAGACGTAATCGAAGCGTGAGCGCAGGGCGTTGATCGCCTCGACGATCGCGGCCTCGTCGTCGGCCACCACGCGCACCTCGCGCAGGCGCACGCCCTCCTCGTTGAGGCGGCGCCCGAGAAAGGTGAGATTGACGTCCGCAGTGCGTCCCGACAGAATCTCATTGCCGATGATCACGACCGCGGCGGTTACGATGGGTGCCCCAGCCACGCGTTCCTCCCCCTGAATTCCTTCTTTGGCCCGATACTAGCCGATCCCGCAGCCCGCGCCCATAGACGCGGGGCCGGGGTCGGCCCGAGGCAGTTGGTCCCCAGCAAAAGGCCGCGACTGCGACCCGCCGCAGGGCCCGGGTTGGCTTGAGGCGCAGCCGGCCCCACATAGAAGTTCTACGCGCCCGCGTAGACGCAGGTCGTCAGGCTTGCTGTCGTAAGCGAAATAACAGCAGTTCCAATCGCTTCGGAACCGCTCTAGCGTAACGCCATGAAATTTCCCCTCCCCCTGCAACGCGCAACTCTGGTGCACCGCTACAAGCGTTTCCTGAGCGATCATGTGCTCGAAGACGGCGAAAGCGTGATCGCGCATTGCGCCAATCCCGGCGCCATGATCGGGCTCGATGAAGCGGGCGCGGAGACCTGGCTCGCCCCGGTCACCAGTCCGACCGCCAAGCTGCCCTTCCGCTGGGAGCTGATGCGGGTCAATGACGGCCTGGTCGGGATCAACACCCAAGCCGCCAACCCCATCGCCGAGGAGGCGGTGCGCGCCGGCGCCATTCCCGAGCTAACGGGCTACGCCAATCTCCGCCGCGAGGTTCGCTACGGGGTCAATTCGCGGATCGACCTGCTGCTCGAAGACGAGGCGCGCCCGCCCTGCTATGTCGAGGTCAAGAACGTCCACCTGCGGCGCGCCGAAAACGCCGAGTTTCCCGACGCCGTCACCAAACGGGGTGCGAAGCACATGGCTGAGCTCGCTGCCATGGCCGAGGCGGGTTCCCGCGCGGTGATCCTGTTCGTCGTCCAGCGCGAGGACTGCGCCGCGTTCAACCTCGCCGACGACATCGACCCCACCTACGCCGCCGCCTTCGCCGACGCCTGCTCGCGCGGCGTTGAAGCGCTTTGTTATTATTGTAAACTGGCGACCGATTCGATAGACCTCGAAGGCGCAATCCCCATCGTCGCGCGCGAACCCTGACCCGGACCGCCATGCAGAATCTCGACAACGCAGCCCCCGTCGACCACACCGCCCGCTCGATCAAGCTGCACGGCGCGGACGACTTCGAAGCGATGCGCAAAGCCGGCCGCCTGGGCGCGGAAACCCTCGATTTCATCACGCCGCATGTGATCCCCGGCGTCTCGACGGGCGAGCTCGACCGGTTGTGCCA
>CAVOEB010000060.1:0-17955 GCA_963694715.1 Alphaproteobacteria bacterium
CATCTGATCGATCTCGCCGGCGGCACCGGCGACATCGCGTTTCGCGTGCTCGAGCGCATCGGCGGGCCCGAGCGCGGCCGGGTCAGCGTGTGTGATCTCAGCGGCGAGATGATCACCATCGGGCGGACCCGCGCCTGGGACCGGGGCCTGGTCAAGGGCATCGACTGGATCTGCGCCGATGCCGAATGCCTGCCGCTGGCCGACGCGTCTGCCGACGCCGTGACCATCGCCTTCGGCATCCGCAACGTCACCCATATCGATGCGGTCCTCGCAGAGGCGCGGCGTGTGCTGCGGCCCGGCGGACGCTTCCTCTGTCTCGAATTCTGTCCCGAAGTCGATCCGCTGCTGGCGCCGCTCTACGAACGTTATTCCTTCGGCGTGCTGCCCTGGCTGGGCGGCGTCGTCCAGGGCGATCGCGACTCCTATGTCTACCTCGCCGAGAGTATCCGGCTCTTTCCCTCACCCGACCGCTTCGCCGCCCTGATCGAGACCGCCGGTCTGGACCTCGTCAAGGTTCGCCGGCTCAGTGGCGGAATCGCGGCGATGCACTCGGCCTGGCGCCTCTGAATCCCATGCGCCGCGCTGTCCTCAACATCTGGCGGCTGCTCCGAATCGCCTGGATCCTGGCGCGTTACGACGCCCTGTTCCTGCTCGAGGCGATCCATACCGCGCCCGCGATCACCGCGTTCGCGCGCCTCGCGCCGCGCCGGCGCGGATTGGGCCGGCCGGGCCAGCGGCTCGCCCAGGCCCTGCAACGCCTGGGGCCCAGCTTCATCAAGTTCGGCCAGACCCTCTCGACGCGCTCGGACCTGCTGGGCGAGGAAATCGCCCGCGATCTCTCGGAGCTGCAGGATCGCCTGCCGCCGTTCCCCAGCGCCAAGGCTCGCGCCATCGTCGAGGCCGAGCTCGGCCGCCCCCTCGACGAGCTGTTCAGTCACTTCGACGATGAGCCCGTCGCCGCGGCCTCGATCGCCCAGGTCCATTTCGCGGTCACCACCGAGGGCCGGGAGGTCGCGGTCAAGGTCTTGCGCCCCGGGATTGAAGACGCCTTCGCCCTCGACCTCGACCTGTTCTACTGGGTCGCCGAAATGGCCGAGCGCACCTTGCCCGCCTGGCGGCGGCTCAAGCCCGTCGAGGTAGTGCGTACAGTTGCCGACAGCGTCGCGATCGAGATGAATTTGTGCTTCGAGGCCGCCGCGGCATCGGAGTTGCGCGCCAATTTCGCGAACGATGCGGGCTTTCGGGTGCCTGCGGTCGACTGGAGCCGCACCGCGCAGCGCGTACTCACCCTCGAGCGCATATCGGGTATCCGCATCGACCGGCGCGACGCACTGACCGAAGCCGGGCACAATCCCGAAGTGATCGCCGCGGCAGCGGCACAGGCGGTCTTCAACCAAGTCTTCCGGGACGGCTTTTTTCACGCCGACCTCCACCCAGGTAACCTGTTCGTCGAGGCCGATGGCGCCATCGTCGCAGTCGATTTCGGCATCATGGGTCGCCTCGATACGGACACCCGGCGTTATCTCGCGGAGATGCTGCTCGGCTTTCTGACCGGGGATTACGAGCGCGTCGCCGCGGTTCATTTCGAAGCCGGTTACGTACCCGCGGGCAAGTCCAAGGACAGCTTCATCCAGGCCTGCCGCTCGATCGGCGAACCGATCCTGGGCCGCCCGCTCAACGAAATTTCCATCGCCCAGTTGCTGGCCCAGCTCTTCCGGATCACCAAGACCTTCGAAATGGAGACCCAGCCGCAACTTCTCCTGCTGCAAAAGACCATGCTGATCGCCGAGGGCCTCGGGCGCACGCTGACGCCCGAGAGCAATATCTGGCAACTTACCCAACCGCTGATCGAGGACTGGGTACGCAACAATCTCAGCCCCGAGGCACGCCTGCGCGGGGCGGTGTGCGATCTTTTTGGGATCCTGCATCGCCTGCCCCAATTGGTCGGGAACGCCGACGCGGCCCTTCGGGTCATCGCCGAGGGCCGCTCCGCTTCAGGCCCGGAGCCCGCGCCACGCCCGCCGGCCAACTCGGGCTGGCCTCGGGCGGCAACGGTCGCGCTCTGGGTGATTGCCGGATTGCTCGCCGCCCTGCTCGCGCTCAGCCTCTAGGGCCCGTCCGCCAACGCCGGTCTTGCCAGCCGGTCCCTGCGCCCCTACATTTAATAACGTGCGGTTTTTCCAGCGAAATTTGCGTCAGGATTGAGTGCCTTGCTGAACGGCCGACGCGTGCTTCTCATAATTTCCGGCGGGATCGCGGCCTACAAGAGCCTCGAGCTGATCCGGCGCCTGCGTGAGCGAGGTGTCCACGTGCGTCCGATCTTGACCGCGGGCGGCGCCCAATTTATCACCTCTCTTTCGGTCAGCGCCCTGGCACACGAGACCTGCTACACGGATCTGTTCTCGCTCACCGCCAAGAGCGAGATGGGTCATCTGCGCCTCGCGCACGAGACCGACCTCGTCGTGGTTGCGCCCGCCAGCGCCGACCTTCTGGCCAAGATGGCAAACGGCATCGCCGACGACCTCGCAAGCACGGCCCTGCTGGCTACTGACCGGCCGGTGATGATTGCGCCCGCCATGAACACCCGGATGTGGCAGGCCGCGGCGACCCAACGCAACGTCACCCGGCTCGAAGCCGACGGCGTGCAGCGTATCGGCCCCGCCGATGGCGCGCTGGCCGAGAATGAGAGCGGCCCCGGCCGGATGGCCGAACCCGCCGACATCCTTGCCGCCATCGAGGCCTGTTTTGCCCAACCGGGACCGCTTGCGGGCCGACGCGCCTTGGTTACTAGCGGCCCCACCATCGAGGCGATCGATCCGGTGCGCTATATCGCAAACCAGTCCTCAGGCAAGCAGGGTCATGCCATCGCTGCCGCCTGCGCCCGTCTTGGCGCCGGCGTCACCCTAGTCTCGGGGCCGAGCCTCGAGCCCGACCCCGAGGGGGTTGAGGTTGTGCGGGTCGAATCCGCAAACGATATGCTGGCGGCCTGCGAGGGGGCGCTGCCCGTCGACGTCGCCGTATGCGCCGCGGCGGTCGCCGACTGGCGGGTCGGCCAGGCGGCAACGCAAAAACTCAAGAAGGGCGCGCGAAGCGGCGGGGCCAACCGCCTACCGAGTCTCGAACTCGTCGAAAACCCCGATATTCTCGCAACCCTGAGCCGGCCGGGCCCCGCACGGCCGCGCCTGGTGGTCGGATTCGCGGCGGAAACCGAAGATTTGATCGAAAACGCATCGCGCAAGCTTGCCGCCAAGGGCTGCGACTGGATCGTCGCCAACGACGTTTCGCCCGCGACGGGCACGTTCGGCGGCGAGACCAACCGGGTGCATTTATTGACCGGCGGCGATCCGCCGCTCGTCGAGGACTGGCCTGCGGCTTCTAAGACGGACGTGGCCGAACGCCTGTCGGCGCGCATCGCGGATGCGCTGGCTGCTACGGGAGGACCCTGAACCATGAGCTCTGTCACCATACCGATTCGTACCCTGCCTCACGGCAACGATCTCGAACTCCCCGCCTACGCGACGGCCGGCGCCGCCGGCATGGATCTGCGCGCAGCGGTAAGCGACTCGCTGCGCCTCCTGCCCGGGGGCCGGGCCCTGGTACCGACGGGCCTCGCCCTTGCCCTACCCGACGGTTACGAAGGCCAGATCCGGCCTCGCTCGGGCCTCGCCCTTCGCGGCGGCGTCACAGTGCTGAACGCGCCGGGCACCATCGACAGCGATTTCCGGGGCGAGATCGAGATCATCCTGACGAACCATGGTCGCGAGACCTACGAGATCATTCGCGGCCAGCGCATCGCCCAGCTCGTCATCGCACCGGTGACCCATGCCGAATGGAAGCGGGTTGCCGAGCTGCCGGCGAGCGCGCGAGGCGGGGGCGGCTTCGGCTCGACGGGGGCCTAGGCAGCCTGTCAGGACGGTCCGCCATGGACTTTGATTTTTCCGACCCGCAACTCGAGCGCTACGCGCGCCACATCGTCTTGCCCGAGGTCGGCGGCACGGGTCAGGCCCGCCTGCTTGCCTCCAGGGCGCTGGTGATTGGCGCCGGCGGGTTGGGCGCGCCGTTGCTGCATTATCTGGCAGCTGCGGGCATCGGCACCATCGGCATCGTCGACGACGACGAGGTCAGCCTGTCCAATCTTCAGCGCCAGGTGATCCACCGCACCGAAGATATCGGCCGGGCGAAGACCGAAAGCGCAGCCGAAGCCATTTCCCGGATCAATCCCGACGTCCGGGTTGTCCGCCACAACGAGCGCATCACCGTCGAGAACGCAGCCCGCCTGCTCGCCGACTACGACATCGTCGCCGACGGCACGGATAATTTCGCGAGCCGGTTCCTGATCAACGACGCCTGCTATTTTGCAAAAAAAACCCTGGTCTTTGCGGCTATCCTCCGGTTCGATGGCCAACTCGCCACCTTCAAGCCCAACGAGGGGCCCGAAAATCCCTGCTATCGCTGCATCTTTCGCGAGCCGCCCCCACCCAGCATGGTGCCGTCCTGCGCCGAGGGCGGCGTGCTGGGCGCGATTGCCGGCGCCATGGGCTCGCTCCAGGCGGTCGAGGTGATCAAGGAACTTCTCGGCATCGGCGAAAGCCTGTCGGGAACCCTCGTCATCTACGACGCGCTTGCCACCGGTTTCCGCAATGTCCGGATCCGCCGTGATCCGGCCTGCCCTTTGTGCGGCGATGCGCCCAGCATTACCGACCTTTCGATCCACCAGGTCAGCAATGGCGATGTCTGCGAACCCGCCTGACGGAGGGCCCGCCAAGCTGTCCCTCGTGGTGTTCTCCGCGAGCTACGACAGGGTCCATTACGCCCTCGCCACCGCGGCCGCAGCGCTGTCGATCAATACGCCGGTGACGCTGCTTTTCACCATGGGCGCGGTTCGCGCGCTGCTCGCCGCGGATGGGGGCGGGCGGCCCGGATGGCAGAACTTACCGGTCGAGACCGGCGGGGGCGACGGGGCGGCGCGCGACGCGGCGCTCGAGGCCAAGGGGATCGGCGCATTTGAGGAACTTCTTGCGGCCTGCGCGGCGCTCGGGGCGACGATCATGGTCTGCGAGATGGGCCTGCGCGCCGGGGGAATTCTCCCCGCCGACCTGCGCGACGATTTAGAGATCGCCGAGGGCGGCCTGGTCACCTTCCTGCGGGATGCGGCGCCCGACGGCGCCATGCTCTTTATCTAAAGGGTCGCGTCGATAACCCGGTCCGGCGGCTGATGGCCATCGACAAAGGTCTTGATGTTGATTAACACTTTCTCGCCCATATCGATCCGCCCTTCGAGCGTCGCCGACGCCATATGGGGCAACAGGACGACATTCTCGAGCTCGAGCAGCTTCGGGTTGACTGCGGGCTCGTGCTCGAAGACATCGAGGCCGGCGCCCGCGAGTTCGCCGGCACGAAGCATCCGGGTCAGCGCGTTCTCGTCGATCACCTCGCCGCGCGACGTATTTACGACATAGGCGTGTCCGCGCAGCAATTTGAGACGACGGGCCGAGAGCAGATGATAGGTCGCGGGCGTGTGCGGGCAATGCATCGACACGATGTCGACCCGCGCCAGCATCTGGTCGAGACTTTCCCACCAGGTCGCCTCAAGCGCCTGCTCCAGCCCGTCGGCGACCCGGCGGCGGTTGTGATAGTGGATCGACAGGCCGAAACCCCGGGCACGGCGCGCCACCGCCTGGCCGACCCGTCCCAGTCCGACAATGCCCAACCGCTTGCCCCAGATACGATGACCCAGCATGGTGGTCGGGCCCCAGCCGGACCAGTCGCCCGAACGCACCAGGCGTTCGCCTTCCACGAGGCGGCGCGGCACGGCGAGAACCAGCGCCATCGCCATATCCGCCGTATCCTCGGTCAGCACATCCGGCGTGTTAGTCACGGTGATGCCGCGCTGACGGGCGGTTTGAAGGTCGATGTTGTCGACCCCCGCGCCGTAGTTGGCGATCAGCCGCAGCTTCGGGTTGCTCTGGGCGAGAATGCCCGAATCTATCCGATCTGTGACCGTGGAGACGACCACATCGGCGCTTTTGACCGCTGCGATGAGGTCTGCCTTGGTCATGGCCTCGTCGTCATCGCGCAGCTGCGTGTCGAACAGCTCCATCATGCGCGCCTCGATCTGCTCAGGCAGTTTGCGCGTGATGACGACAAGTGGCTTTTTCTTTTTCTTCGATGCCATAAACTTCACCGGAAACGGCGACCGAGACCATCGGCATCGATCGCGCCCACGAGAGGCTTATTGTTTATCAAATGACCCGCCCCGATACAACGAACTCACGGAGCGGCGCACCCGCCCGTCGGCATCATTCCGTCCTTGCGCGCGGGACAGACTGTCTTAGACTCAATACCGGTGGCCGAGCAAAGCATCATGACCGTTGATCAATGTGGATTCGCGCAAGCCCGCAAAAGCGTGGCGTGGCTTGGCCTGTTGCTGGTCATGATCCTACTGGGCTCCACGAGCCCGGCGCCGGCCCAGAGCGGCGGCGTCACGGGCCTACCACTTCCCCGTTTCGTGTCGCTTCGTGCCGACGAGGTTAATCTGCGTTCGGGTCCGGGCACGCGCTATCCCATCGAATGGACCTATGTCCGGCGCGGTCTACCCGTCGAAATTACCGCCGAATACGATAACTGGCGTCGAATCCGTGAATTCGACGGCACCACGGGCTGGATTCACCGCAGCCTGCTCTCGGGTCAGCGCACGGTCCTGGTGGCGGGAGATACCCGCACCCTCTACGACGAGCCCGATACCGCCGCGCGCACCGTCCTGCGCGCCGAACCCGGCGTCCAGGGTTCGCTTCTGAGTTGCGCGGGCGCTTGGTGCCAGATTGCCATCGGTGATGTGCGCGCCTTCATCCCGCGCTCCCATATCTGGGGCGTTTACGCCAACGAACAGATCAACTAACGCTCGGAGCAGCGCTTTACGGCTGCGTGTCGAAATCCGCCGCCAGAGCCGCGCACGCGGGCCCTGAGAGCGCCGTCATGTGGGGGTAGGCCGGATGGCCGATCGCGAGCAACGGTTCAGTCTGAGGATCACGAAACGCGATGATCTGGGCAGGGGTGAAGACGAAACGCAAAAAATGAACCGAGGATGTCTTGCCCGAGGCATTGGTGCGTTCTATGTCGTCGGTGGGGGTCGCAGCGATGGTCTCGTCGCCGAGCTTGAATGCAATGGCCTGCTCGACACTACCGAGCTTGGAAAGCTCTCGGGTGCGGCGTTCTTCGTCGTCGATCTCAAACATCAGGGTTGCCACCAGCTCGTGCCCGTCGGGGACCAGCGAGCCGTAAGCCGCCAGTTCCTCCTCGATCTGCGCCTCGCCACCTTTCTCGATATAAAGCATCTCCTGGACCTGCAGCCACATGGTCTCAAAGTTCTCGAAATAGAAGGTGGCAAACGGTCCGACAGAGACGCACCGATCCACCTTGCGCGCCCGAACCTGCGCGCGGCGCTCGTCGCGTACCGCAAGGTAGTCGTCCGTGGCCAGGATATCGTGCCGGGTCAATTGGCGCGCACTCATCAAGACGCTCCATCGCGGCGCAGGCCGTAGGCCTCGGCAAAAAGCTCGACGGGATGGCGCGCCGTCCTGTCCTCGGGCAACGCGTCGGTCTCCTCGGCCGCCAAGAGTTCCATCCCCCGCACAATGTGGCTCGCTGCCAGCGGGCATTCCGACGCAACATGCCGGTTGGCCATCTCCAGCGCCTGCTTGGCAACCGGACGGCCGACCTTGAGCGCAACGTCATGAAATTCGGTCTTCACGCCCCACGAGCCGCCGTGACCTGAACAGCGCTCGATGACGTCGAGCTTGAGGTCCGGGATCAGTCGCAGCATGTCCGCCGCCTTGATACCCATGTTCTGGGCGCGCGCATGGCAGGCCACATGTAGCGTGACGCCGCCTGGCAGCGACCCCAGCCCGTCGGCCAGGCCCTCGGTCTTTGCGATCTGGACGACATACTCGCTGACGTCGAAGCTGGCCTGCGAGAGGCGCTTGACCGCTTCGTCGTCGGGCACGATGAGAGGCCATTCGAATTTGACCATCAACGCGCAGCTCGGCACCGGAATGACGACGTCGTAGCCCTTATCGACCCAGGCAAGAAGTTCCCGGCTTACCTTGCGTGCGTTTGCCGCGACGCGGTCCAGATCGCCCTGTTCGAGCTGCGGCATGCCGCAGCAGCTGGGATACGCCACCTCGGTCTCGACCCCGTTTCGCGCCAGCACCGCCCGTGCCGCCTCACCTATTCTGGGGTTGTTGTAATTGACGAAGCAGGTGGCGTAGAGCACGGCCTTGCGCCCAAAGGCTGGGGCGTCGCGGTTGACTGTGGGCGTCGACTTGCGGGCCCGGGCCTCGAAGCTGGGGGTACGAAATTTCGGCAATTCGGCATCGGCGTGAACCCCCGCCAGCATCTGCAGCAAGCGGCGGGTCAGCCTGTTGCGCCGGTTGCTCGCCCAGTTGGCGAGCGACGCAAATTTTCCGGCGAGTTTGCCGTTGCCATCGGTATCTGCGAGTCGACGATCGGTGAACCCCACCTTGCCCTCGCGGTGTTCGCACGCCCGGTAGCGCACCATGAGGTGGGGGAAGTCGATGTTGAACTCGTGAGGCGGCACGTAGGGACACTTCGTCAGGAAACACATGTCGCACAATGTACAGGCATCGACCACCGGCTTGAAGTCGGCGCTATCGACGCCGTCAAGCTCGAAGGTCGGCGAGGCATCGATCAGATCGAACAGGCGGGGAAAGGAGTCGCACAAATTAAAGCAACGCCGACAGCCGTGGCAGACATCGAACACCCGGCGCAATTCAATATCGAGTTTCTCTCGATCGTAAAAATCCGGGTTCGACCAGTCTATGGAGTGGCGGACCGGCGCGCCGCTGTCACCGCTCGTCGTGTCGGTCATGTCTGCCCCCCGATATAAGAACGGGAGACCCGCACTAGGTCCCCCGTCTCGATTATCCGCCCAGTCGCTCGCCTAGAGCGAGTCGAGCGCCTTCTGGAAGCGGCCGGCGTGCGAGCGCTCGGCCTTGGCCAGGGTTTCGAACCAGTCGGCGATCTCGTCGAAGCCCTCGTCACGCGCGGTCTTCGCCATGCCGGGATACATGTCGGTGTATTCGTGGGTCTCACCCGCAATCGCCGCCTTGAGGTTGTCGCTCGTCGCACCGATCGGCTCGCCGGTCGCGGGATCGCCGGTCTCCTCGAGATAAGAGAGGTGGCCGTGCGCATGGCCGGTCTCGCCCTCCGCGGTCGAGCGGAACACCGTAGAGACGTCGTTGTAGCCCTCGACGTCCGCTTTCTGCGCAAAATAGAGATAGCGACGATTGGCTTGGGATTCGCCTGCGAAGGCGTCCTTGAGGTTCTGCTCCGTCTTTGACGCTTTAAGAGCCGGCATTTCTCTCTCCTCTGATTGAATCGTAGCCCAATTTGGTCGATTGGCGAGCCTCCCCAGGCTCGCGGATTGGTAGCACCTAATATCGACAATATGGCGGTGGGTTTGTCGACTGTCAATTAATTGGAATAGTTCTAATTTTGCTTCCCGCCCGAGTTCCGGCTTGAGCGCGGCGTCCCAGTCTAGCGTTCCAGGCTGCTCGTCTTCTCGCGCAGCCGTACGATGACGTCAACCCGGCTGACTTCAGTACCCTCCGGGATCTCGGGTAGGCTGCTGATCACGATTTCGTGGCCCGGCACGTCCTGTAACCGCCCCTCCCTCTCGAAATAGAAATGGTAGTGGTGGCTTATGTTGGTATCGAAATAGGACCGGTTGGGATCGACCACCACCTCGCGCAATAGACCCACGTGGTTGAATTGGTGGAGCGTATTATAGACTGTGGCCAACGAGACCTTAATCCCGCGCGCCATCGCCTCGCCGTGCAATTGCTCGGCCGTGACATGGCGATCGCTGCCGCCGAACAGCAATCCGGCCAGCGCGACGCGTTGACGGGTCGGACGCAGCCCCACCCGGCGCAACCGTTCGCGCGCGGCCTTCTGATGTGTCTCGCTCAAGGCCACAGGCTTGGTCCCTTCCTAATTTATCTTGGAATTAACCTTATACCAATCATGGTTTATTTTCGCACCCGTCGAAAGCGACAACGCTCAATCGCCCGTGCTGATCCGCTCCACCAACTCCTTCACCGACGGGACGAAACCGTTGGCGTAGAACGGGTCGTCAGCGAAATAAAAGGCGCCATGCCCAGCAAACATCAACTGGTTCTCAATGTCGTGGCTGTGGATGATGGTCTGCAGGGTCTTTTGAATGCAGTAGCTCCGGGGGTCGGTTTTCTTGCCCGTCGAGCCCCGTTCGTTGCACGCCCAGTTGCTAAAGCGGCAGGAAGAGAGGCAGCCCATGCAGCTGATCTGATCCTCTCGGATATCCTCGGCTCTCTCGGGGGTCACGAAAATCAGGGTCGAATCCGGGGTCTTGAGCGCAGTGGTGTGGCCCTCGGCGGTCCAGGCATCGGCGCGCTGCTTGTCGGCCGCGGTGAGATAAACCTCCCGTCGGCGCGCGCCGACGGGAGACGGCGTATCGTGCTGTCCGTACGGCTCCAGGGTATAAGCGATCTGGCGTTCGTTGCGCCCGATCAGCTCTTCGATGAATTGGTTGTGCACACTTGAGGAATAAAACCCGGTCGGGCTGAACCGGTTGAGCGAGATATCGCCCTTCTTCAGTGTCAGCAGCTTTTTCTTCCAATCGTCCGAGATTGGGCTTTCCTGGGTCAGCAGCGGCCGGGTGCCGTACTGAAAGACGATCGGCCCCAGCTCCGGATTATCGATCCAGTCCGCCAGATCGCGCAGGTACCAGAGGCCGCCCGCCATCAGGATCGGGGTCTGGTCGAGGCCGAATTCGCGCATCTGCTTGCGCAGTTCGAGCACGCGCGGGTAAGCAGGCTCGGGATCCTCGGGATCCTCGCTGTTGGACAGCCCGTTGTGGCCGCCCGCGCGCCACGGGTCCTCGTAGACGACCCCGCCCAGCCAATTAGAGAACCGGTGATAGGCCCGCTTCCACAGCGCCCGGAAGGCCCGTGCCGAAGAGACGATGGGGTAATAGCAGACGTCGTAGCTGGCTGAGATTTCGGCAATCCGGTAAGGCATACCGGCGCCGCAGGTAACCCCGTGGATCATGTCGCCGGCGGCATCGAGGATACCGTGCAGGACTCGCTCCGACGCGGCCATTTCCCACAACACGTTCATGTGGACACGGCCCTGGCCGCAGGCGCTTTCGTGGGCGATTCGGGCTTGGGTGATGCCGCCCTGAATCGCCATGGCGACCAGCTCCTCATGGCGCTCGCGTCGGGTGCGTCCGTGGTAAAGTTGGGGGATAGGGTTGCCTTGCTCGTCGCGGTCGTCGGCGTTGACCCCAGAAAAGGTTCCCACCCCTCCAGCCGCGGCCCAGGCCCCAGAACTCTCGCCGTTGCTGATCGAGATCCCTTTGCCGCCTTCGACGAGTGGCAAGACCTCACGTCCCGAAAGAACAACTGGATTAAGTGACTTCAACGAAATCCTCCGCCCCGCCGGGCCCCTGCGTTGCGACACTGTACCGCGTGCACCGTATCACCTGCGCGCCGGAAATCGGGGAAATTCATCGTTGATGTAAGAGTTTCTGCCACGCTTGACAAGCGGCGACCCCGAGCGAGCTGCCCGGCAGGGCGTAACAAAGCGCGCCTGCCGGGCCCGATCGCTATTCCGCGGGCGCCTCGTCGCTCTTGGGTTTGCTGTGCCGATCCCGTTTGCGCGCTTCGGCTTCCTCGGTGATATCCGCACCGCTTTCCTGGTCAACCACGCGCATCGACAGCTTGACCTTGCCACGGTCGTCGATGCCGAGCACCTTGACTTTGACCTCGTCGCCCTCGTTGGTCACGTCGGTCACCTTGTCAGGGCGAAACTCCGAGGTCAGCTCGCTGATATGGACGAGCCCATCACGAGTTCCAATGAAATTCACGAAGGCCCCAAAATCGACCACCTTCACGACCTTGCCGTTATAGATCACGCCGACCTCGGGCTCGGCAACGATGCCGCGGATCATCTCGATTGCCTTGTCCGATGCCTCGCTATCGATTGCGGCGACCTTGATCGTGCCATCGTCATCGATGTCGATCTTGGTGCCCGTGACCTCGCAGATCTCGCGAATCACCTTGCCGCCAGTGCCGATGACCTCACGGATCTTCTCCTTGGGCACGCTGATCGTGACGATCCGCGGCGCGTGGGCGCTGACGTCGCCGCGCGAATGGTCGAGCGCCTTCACCATCTCGCCCAGGATATGCAGCCGGCCATCGCGCGCCTGATCGAGCGCAATGGCCATGATCTCCTTCGTGATGCTGGTGATCTTGATGTCCATCTGCAGTGAGGTTATACCGTCGTTGGACCCCGCGACCTTGAAGTCCATATCGCCCAGATGATCCTCGTCGCCGAGGATGTCTGAGAGCACAGCAAATTTGTCGCCCTCCTTGATCAAGCCCATGGCGATGCCCGCCACGGGCTTGCTCAGGGGAACGCCCGCATCCATCAGGGCAAGAGAGGCACCGCACACCGTTGCCATGGAGGACGACCCGTTCGACTCGGTGATGTCCGAGACCACGCGGATGGTGTAAGGGAAGGCCTCCTTGGTCGGCAACAGCGGATGGATCGCCCGCCAGGCCAGTTTGCCATGCCCGATCTCGCGCCGGCCGGGCCCCCGCAGGAAGCTTGCTTCACCAACCGAGAAGGGCGGGAAGTTGTAATGCAGCATGAAGCGCTCGCGAAACTCGCCCTCGAGCACGTCCATGATTTGCTCGTCCTGACCCGTCCCCAGCGTGACTGCGACCAGCGCCTGGGTCTCGCCCCGCGTGAACAGAGCGGTACCGTGAGCGCGTGGCAAGATGCCGACCTCGGACACGATTGGGCGAACGGTCTTGGTGTCGCGACCGTCGATCCGGGTGCCCGTATCGAGGATGGCTCCGCGCACAACGCTCTTTTCCAAGCCCTTGAACACGCCGGGCACCAGCGGGGCCGCGGCCTCGTCGTCGGCGAAGCTTCCGATCACGCGTTTGCGAACCTCAGACAACCGCTCGGTCCGCTCTTGCTTGACCGTGAGCTTGTAGGCCTCGCGCAACTCGTCGCCCACAGCCTTGCTCACCTGCGCTTCGACATCGGCCAGGTTTTTCGGCGCTACCGCGGGCTCCCACGGCTCCTTTGCGCATTTCTCGGCGAACTCGATGATCGCCTGGATGACCGGCTGCATCTGCTCGTGACCGAACATCACGGCACCCAACATGACCTCTTCGGACAGCTCGTCGGCCTCCGATTCGACCATCAGAACCCCTTCGGTGGTACCTGCTACCATGAGGTTGAGGGCCGAGTCCTTGCTTTGCTCGATCTTCGGGTTTAGCACATAGTCGCCATCGATATAGCCGACCCGCGCGCCGCCCACCGGGCCGAGAAACGGAATACCCGAGATCGTCAACGCCGCCGAGGCGCCGATCAGAGCGGGAATGTCCGCGTCGTTCTCGAGGTCGTAGGAGAGCACCGTGCAGATGACCTGGGTCTCGTTACGAAAGCCGCTGGCGAAGAGCGGCCGCAGCGGCCGGTCAATCAGCCGCGAGACGAGGGTCTCCTTCTCGCTCGGGCGCCCCTCGCGCTTGAAGAAACCGCCGGGGATCTTGCCCGCAGAAAACGCCTTTTCCTGATAGTTGATCGTGAGGGGAAAGAAATCGATCCCAACCTTGGGCGAGCGCTGGGCAACCGCGGTGCAGAGCACTACGGTTTCGCCGTAGGTGACGAGAACTGCCCCGTCGGCCTGGCGCGCGATCCGTCCCGATTCCAGGGTCAGGGTCGCATCGCCCCACTGAATTTCCTTACGATGAATATCAAACATAAATTATCCCTTCTTCCAAAAAGCGAACGGCCTTCCGCCCGCCCTCGGCAACGCCGGGTGTCGCACCGTTTCCGATGTCGTGAACTACCCGGCATGCCAATGCCAAAATTATCGTCCTCCACCAACCTGCGACCGCCGCCGGGTACGGCGGGCACCGTCTAAAACGCGTGCAGGCGCAGTTCGCCCGCCCCCGCGGCTTACTTCCGTAGCCCGAGGCTCTGAATGATCGTGCTGTAACGCTCTGCATCGATCCGCTTCAGATAGTCAAGCAGACGCCTGCGCCGGCTGACCATCTTGAGCAGCCCGCGTCGGGAGTGGTTATCTTTCTTGTGATCTTTGAAATGGCCCGTCAGGTTGGCGATTCGCTCGGTCAGAATTGCGACCTGCACTTCGGGTGACCCCGTATCACCGTCCTTAACGCCATATTGCGCAATCAACTCCGACTTGCGCTCCAGAGTAATCGACATCTCTTGCTCCTCGCTCGGCCGAGTTCGGCCGCTAAAGGTTGAAAACACGGACGGGGCGGGCTTCGCCATTTGCCACTTCGGCTAGTGCCACGGGCCGTCCCGACGCCATCGCACAAACCGGACCGTCACCGATATGCTCAACGCATACCACGCGGCCATGTCGCAAATGCTCTGCCTGGGTGTCCGTCAAGGCGAGGGCCGGGATGTCGACCAGCGCCGCCTCAACTGGAAGCAGTTGCTCCGTCAGCGGCGAACTATGCACCAGCTCTTCCAGATTTTCTAGGGAAATCGCATCGCTCTCGCCGAACGGGCCGACCCGGGTGCGGCGTAGCTGTGTCACATAACCCACGGTTCCCAGCGCCTCGGCAAGGTCGCGTGCAATCGCCCGCACATAGGTGCCTTTGCCGCAGTCGAGGCGAAACTCGGCGCACCGTCCGGCCGCCCTGATCAGTTCGAGCGCATCGACCCGCACCGGGCGCGCCGCGAGCGTGACCTCCTCGTTTCGCCGCGCGCGAGCGTAGGCCCGCTGGCCCTCGACCTTGACCGCGGAATAGACCGGCGGCACCTGTTCAATTTCGCCCCGAAACCGGTCGAGCGCCGCCGTGATCGCGTGTGCCTCAGGCACATGCGCGGAGCGCGCGATCACGCGACCCTCGACATCGTCCGTGTCGCGCGCTTCGCCCCAACGGACCGAGAACCGGTAGCTCTTGGCGACGTCGACGGCGTGACCGACGGTCTTGGTCGCCTCGCCGAATGCAATCGGCAGCACGCCGCTGGCGGCGGGATCCAGCGTGCCCGCATGACCCGCTTTCGCCGCGCCGGTCAACCAGCGCGCCCGCCCTACCGCCTGAGCCGAGCTGAGGCCCACCGGCTTGTCGAGCACCAACCAGCCATGGATTGCCCGCTTAACTCTAGCCATCCGTCTTGCGTGCATGGAGCAGCGAATCGATGCGTTCCGCCTGGTCGAACGAATCATCGAGGAGGAACTCGAGCTCCGGGGCAAAGCGCATGCGAACCAGCTTTGCCACCCGGCTGCGCAGATGCGGCGCCGCGCGGCGCAATCCGTCGAGGATCTCCTCACGCGCCGCGCCGCCGAGCGGCATGACGAACGCCGCGGCCCGACGCAGGTCCGGGCTCATGCGCACTTCCGTCACCGTGATCGAGGCGTCGCGCAAGGCCGGGTCACGCAACGTGCCGGCGCCCAGCAGCTCCGCGAGGCCGTGACGCAACGCTTCGCCGACGCGTAACTGGCGCTGACTCTGGGGCACAGCCCCTTCGGTTCGTTCCGTTCGTTTTGGCATCCTGTCGGGCCGCCCGGCACAGCGTGTGCTCGTCGCGCTAAATCGAACGCGCGACCTCCTCGATCTCGTAAATTTCGATCGCGTCGCCGAGCTGGAAATCCTGGTAATTCTCGAAGGCCATGCCGCACTCGTTACCCTCGCGAACCTCCTTGACCTCCTCCTTGAAGCGCTTGAGCGTGCTCAAAGAACCATCGTGGATGATGACGCTATCCCGCATCAGGCGAGCGTTCGCCCCGCGCCGGACGGTACCGTCCGTCACCCGGCAACCCGCCACCCGGCCGACTTTGCCAATGTTGAAAACCTCGAGGATCTCTGCGCTGCCCAGCACCTTTTCGTTGCGTGCCGGAGCCAGCATGCCCGAGAGCATCTGGCGCACCTCGTCGATCAATTCATAAATTACCGAGTAAAACCGCATCTCGACGCCCGCCCGGTGCGCAGCCTCGCGGGCCTGCTTGTTGGGGCGGACGTTAAAGCCAAGAATCAGGCCACCCGACGCTTCCGCGAGGCTGACATCCGATTCCATAATTCCGCCTACCCCGGTATGAAGAAACCGCGCGGCGACCTCATCGGTCGCGAGCTTGCTCAGGGAGCCGACAATCGCCTCGACCGAGCCGTGCACGTCGCCCTTGATCACGAGGGGCAGCTCGCTGAGTACACCGTCCGCGATCTGCGCGAACATCTGCTCGACCGAGCCGCGCACACCTTCCGCGGTGCGCGCGTCCCGGGCGCGCCCCTCGCGGAATTCGGCGATTTCGCGGGCTCGCTTCTCGCTCTCGACGACATACATCTCGTCGCCCGCCTCGGGGGCATTGTTGAGACCGAGAATCTGGACCGGTACGGAAGGCCCGGCCTCTTCGATTGTACCGCCCTTGTAGTCGAGCATGGCGCGCACCTTGCCCCAGCTGTTGCCTACCACGACAATGTCGCCGACCCGTAGGGTGCCGCGGCCGATCAGCAGCGTCGCGATGACACCGCGCCCCAGATCGACCTTTGCCTCGACCACGGTGCCCTCGGCCGGCCGGTTGGGATTGGCCTTTAGATCGAGCAACTCCGCGTGAAGCAGGATAATCTCCTCGAGCTTATCCAGATTGAGTTTCTCTTTGGCCGAGATTTCCACCGCAACGGTCTCACCGCCCATGTCCTCGGTCACGATCTCGTGGCTCAGGAGATCCTGGCGAACCCGGTTGGGGTCGGCGTCGGGGCGATCGATCTTGTTAATGGCCACGATGATCGGAACATTCGCCGCCTTGGCGTGATCGATCGCTTCGACGGTCTGGGGCATGATGCCGTCATCGGCGGCGACCACGAGGACCACGGTATCGGTAACGCTCGCGCCGCGCGCGCGCATCGAGGTAAACGCTTCGTGACCGGGCGTGTCGAGGAACGTAATTAGCGCGCCGTTCGCCATACGAACCTGGTAGGCGCCTATATGCTGCGTGATGCCGCCCGCTTCGCCGGCCGCGACATCGGTTTCGCGCAGCGCGTCAAGCAGGGTGGTTTTGCCGTGATCGACATGGCCCATCACCGTGACGACTGGGGGCCGGGGCTGGATATCGCTCTCGTCGTCTTCGGTCCCCTTGAGCCCGACCTCGACGTCCGCCGCGCTCACGCGCTTGACGCGGTGGCCGAACTCGGCCACGAGCAATTCCGCGGTGTCGGCGTCGATCGACTGATTAATCGTGGCCATAGTCCCCATGTTCATCAGAGCCTTGACCAACTCGGCACCGCGCACGGCCATCCGGTTGGCGAGTTCCTGAACGGTCATCGACTCTGGAACGACGACCTCACGCACAACTTTGTGTGGGCCCTCGGCGTCCCCACCAGTTTGCAAGGCGCGTTTTTCGCGCTCCCGGGCGCGACGTACCGCCGCCAGGCTGCGCACCCGCTCATCGGTTTCCAGCGCGGTCGCCACCGTCAGTTTGCCACTGCGCCGGCGCGGCTCGGTACGCCGCGCACTCAGCGTCGGGCGGCGAGGCTCGACCCGACCGCGGCGGCCACGGCCACGGCCCTCTTCGTCGGCGGCTCCCGGTTCGCGGGGAGCTCCGGCGGCGGGCTCAACCGGAAGTCGCCGCGCAGCCTCTTCCGCAGCCTTGCGCCGGGATTCTTCTTCCACTTTGCGCCGGTCGTCCTCTTCCGCCTGACGGCGTTCGGCCTCGGCTTTTTCGCGCTCCAGGCGTTTTTCATCTTCGGCGCGCTGGCCGCGCTCGAGCTCGGCACGCTGGCGTGCATCTTCGTCGGCCTTCCGCGCATCACCGACCGCGCGGGCGCGGGCGGCTTTCTCGTCCTCGGTCAAAGACCGAAGCACGATGCCACGCGTTGATTTTCCCGCGTCCTCGGTCGGCGGGGCTGCCACGAC
>CAVOEB010000061.1:0-17525 GCA_963694715.1 Alphaproteobacteria bacterium
ACGCAGAGCGCCGCGGACGGTTGCCACGCGCAACAGCGAAGAACGTATAGGTCTGGACGCCAAAGGCTAGCGCCCGGCGCCGCCGGGCGCCGCTCCATTAACCCTCCGCCGAGACGCCCGCGGCCTCTAGATCGGCTTGGGCTTCGAGCCAGGCCGCCTCGGCCTTGTCCAAGGCGCGACCCAGGTCGGCATGGCGTTTCTGCAGCGCCATCAGATCGGCGGTCGAGCCCTCGTAAACGGCGGGATCGGCGAGCCGGGCCTGGAGCACCACTCGGTCGGCGGCGAGGCTTTCCATGCGCACTTCCGCCGAACGAACCGCCTTGCGTTGATCGGCGAGCAGAGCCCGGGCCTCGGCGCCGGCGCGACGCGCCTCCTTGCGCTGGCGGGCTGAGGCAGCCGGAAGCGTCGCGGAGGCAGGTTTTCGCGTCGCTGCCTTGCGCGCCTCGATGAGGCGACGGCGGTAATCGTCGAGATCGCCCTCGTAGGCCGCGCAGGCGCCATCCGCGACCAGCCACAGCCGGTCGGCGCAGAGCTCGACCAGGTGGGGGTCGTGGGTGATCAGGATGACCGCACCAGGGTAGTCGTTGAGCCCGGCGACCAACGCCTCGCGAGCGTCGATGTCGAGATGGTTGGTCGGCTCGTCGAGCAGCAGCAGGTGGGGCGCGCCGACACAGATCGACGCCAGCAGCAGTTTTGCCTTCTCGCCGCCCGAGAGCTTACCGATGGCAACGTCGGCCTTGCTTTGGGCAAAACCGAAACGGCCCAGATAGGCGCGCACCCGGGTCGGAGACGCCGCACCCATAAGGCGGCTCAGGTGAACCGCCGGGGTTTCGGCGAGGTCGAACTCCTCGGTCTGTTCCTGGGCGAAATAGCCGACCTTGAGCTTGCCCGAACGGTGCAGCGCGCCGCTGAGCGGGCTCAGCCGCCCAGCCAGTAGGCGCAGCAGGGTGGTCTTACCGTTGCCATTAGCGCCGAGCACGGCGATGCGGTCGTCCATGTCGATGCGCAAGTTCAACCCACGCAGCACGGGGATTTCGTCATAGCCCACCTCCGCCGCCTCGAGGGTGATCAGCGGCGAGGGCAGGTCGGAGGGCACGGGGAACTCGAGCACCACATCGGCGTCGGCGCGCGTGGGTTCGAGCGCACCGAGGCGCTCGATCGCCTTGAGCCGGGACTGGGCCTGGCGGGCCTTGCTCGCCTTGTAGCGGAAGCGATCGACGAAAGCCTGCATGTGCTTGCGCTGCACGAGCTGACGGCGGAATTGCGCAGTGGCGAGGGCGAGGCGCTGGCTGCGCTCTTTCTCGAAGGTGTCGTAATTGCCGCGATAGGCGACCAGACGGCCGCCGTCGAGATGGAGAATCGAACTGACCACCGTGTTGAGCAGCGCGCGGTCGTGGCTGACCAAGAGCACCGTGCCGCGATAGGCGGCGAGAAAGCCTTCGAGCCAGAGCCGGGCCTCGAGGTCGAGATGGTTGCTGGGTTCGTCGAGAAGCAGCAGACCGGGCGCGGAGAAAAGCAGTGCGGCGATGGCGACGCGCATCCGCCAGCCGCCCGAGAACGTATCCAGCGGACGGGCCTGCGCGGCCTCGTCAAAGCCCAGCCCGGCAAGGATGGTGGCGGCGCGCGCGGGCGCGGTCTCGGCAGCAATATCGGCAAGTCGGATGTGGACCTCGGCAATCCGGGCGGGATCCTGTGCGGTTTCGGCCTCGGCCAGCAGGGCGGCACGCTCCGTATCGGCGGCAAGCACGAAATCGCGCAACGGCTCCGGCCCGGTGGGCGCGCTTTGGGGCACCGAGCCGACCCGTGCGCGGGCGGCGATTCTAATCAAACCGCCGTCGGGCGCGAGGCGGCCCTCGATGAGGCCCAGCAGGGTCGACTTGCCAGCCCCGTTGGGACCGACCAGCCCGACCTTATGGCCGGCAGAAACGGTCGCTGAGGCATCCTCGAAGAGGAGGCGCTGGCCGATCCGGTAGGTGAGGTTGGAAATCCACAGCATGGCGCGCGATTGATAGCACGCGCAAAGCCCGGACAGAATTTTCTTTACGCGCTCAGACGCCGCGCAGGCTTACGGCACATTCTGACGGAGCCGGCCGCGCCTCACGCCGACCCCGGCCCCGCGTCGGCCCGCGTCGGCCCGCGTTTGCAGACTCGAAAATTCCGACGCTGCTAATTTCACGCTATTATTTTCCGTCGCCGACGATGTGCCGGGCGAAGCGGCCGATGGTCAGGCCCTGGACCACGATGGAGAAGAGCACGACGCCGTAGCACACGGTGAGCAGCACGTCGCGCTCGGGCGAGGGCGGCAGGGAGAGCACGAGGGCGACGGAGATGCCGCCCCGGATGCCGCCCCATGTGAGTACCGGCACCGCGCCCTTGGTGAAGTCGCGGAAGGTGCCAAGAAGGGTGATCGGCAGGCCGACAGAGACGAAACGGGCAACCAGGACCAAGGGAATGGCGATCAGGGCGGCGAGCAGCGGCGAGGTCTGGAAGGGGATGACCAGCAGCTCGATGCCGATGAGCAGGAAGAGCACGGCGTTAAGGATTTCGTCGAGCAGAGTCCAGAAATTGGTCAGGTGAAGCCGGGTCGTCTCGCTCATGGCAAGACGGGTGCCGTGATTGCCGATCAACAGCCCCGCGACGACCACGGCGATGGGCCCCGAGAGGTGCAGCGCGGTGGCGATCTGGTAGGTCACCATGACCAGCGCCAGCGTGATGATGACCTCGAGATTGTGCTGGTCGATGGCACGGATGGCGTAGAAGGCGAGCGCGCCCAAAGCCAGCCCGAGCGCCGCGCCGCCCAGCGCTTCCTGGGCGAACAAGAGCGCGATACCGCCGGCGCTGAGCGCCTCACCGCCATGACCGCTGCCCAGCGCGATGGCGGCAAGGATGATGAAAACCACGACGCCGATGCCGTCGTTGAACAGGCTCTCGCCCGCGATCTTGGCCTCCAGGCTCTTCGGGATATTCGCGGTCTTGAGGATGCCCAGCACCGCGACTGGATCGGTCGGCGAAATCAGCGCGCCGAATACCAGGCAATAGATCAGCGGCATGGTAATGCCGAGCAGGGTGAAAACGCCCCAGATGCCGAAGCCTACTAGGGCGGTCGAGATCAGCACCCCGACGCTCGCCATGGTGGCGATCGCCCATTTGCGCGACGCCAGCGCGCTGAGATCGACATGGAGCGCGCCGGCAAACAGCAGGAAGCTCAGCATGCCATGCATCAGGGCGTCGGAGAAATGTAGCCCGATCACGGCGGCGCGCACGTCGGCCACGAGACCGAGGCCGGGGATGACCGCATCGAGCCCGATCACCGCGAGAGAGGCGAGCAGCGCGATGATCACCAGGCCTATGGGCTGGGGCAGCTTCAAGAGGCGGTAATTGAGAAAGCCGAACAGCGCGGCGAGGCCGAGAAGTGCCGCGGCGGCGTTGAGTACCGCGATCATCGGGCACGCTCCGGGGCGGGCGCGCGCCTCACGCCCCCTTCTCCCAGCGGCCGTCGGAGGCTTGCTTCCAGTAGGTCACGGCGTCGCCGGCTGACTTACGCGCACTCCAGCGCTCGCGCGCAGCCGCGACCGCAGCCTCGTCGGTGCCGTCGAAGACGTCGAGGCAGCGGTCAAACGAGTTCACAAAGGCCGGCTCAATACCGTCGACGAGCACGAGAATGGCGGCGCCGTTGGGGTTCTCTTCGCGGGTGGTAAGAAAAACTGGCTGGTCCGCCGGATTGCCCGCCCCGGCGGTACCGTGGGGCAAAAAGCTGTCGGGATCGTAGACCCAGAGCGCGGTATCGAGCGATTCGATGCGCGGCTCAGAGCCTGCGAGGACGACCGCGCGCGCACCCGATTCGAGGACCTTCTCCAGCAGCTTGGGCAGGGCGCGCTCAAGCGGCGTTGCGGTGAGATGATAGAAGCCGACGTCGGTCACCGGCTCGGGCCGCTCAGCCTTCGTAATGATCGGCGACGAGCCGATCGAGCATGCGGACCCCGAAACCTGCGGCGCCCTGGGGCACGAGCGCCGTTTCCTTCTTGCACCAGGCCATGCCGGCGATGTCGAGATGGGCCCATTTGGTCTCGCCGACGAAGCGTTTGAGGAACTGGGCGGCGGTGATGCTGCCCGCCTCACGTCCCTTGCCGACGTTCTTCATGTCGGCGATCTCGGAGTTGATGTCCCTGTCGTAGCGCTTGCCCAACGGCATGCGCCAGGCCTCCTCGCCAACGGATTGGCCCGCGCCCATGATGCGTTCCGCCAGATCGTCGTCGTTGCAGAACAGCCCGGCCTGGTAGGTCCCGAGCGAGACCACAACGGCCCCCGTGAGGGTCGCCAGGTCGACCATGAACTGCGGCTTGAACCGGGTGCGGGTGTAATGGAGAGCGTCGGAGAGGACGAGACGGCCCTCGGCGTCGGTATTGATGACCTCGATGGTCTGGCCGGACATGGAGGTAACCACGTCGCCCGGGCGGGTCGCGCCGCCCGAGGGCATATTCTCGACCAGCCCAAGGACGCCCACCACGTTGACCCGCGCCTTGCGCCCGGCCAGCGCCTTCATCAGCCCAGCGACGCAACCCGCGCCGGCCATATCGTATTTCATCTCCTCCATGCCGCCGGCGGGCTTGAGCGAAATTCCGCCAGTATCGAAGGTGACGCCCTTGCCGACGAAGGCGACCGGGGCGGCGTCTGCGTCGGGCGCGCCGTTCCAGCGCATGACCGCAAGCTTCGATTCGCGCACGCTGCCGTCGCCCACGGAGAGCAGCGCACCCATGCCCAGCTTTCTCATCGCCGCTTCGCCGAGGATTTCGACATCGACACCAAGAGAGGCCAATCCCTCGACCTGTTCGGCAAAGCTCTCGGGGTAGACGACATTGGCAGGCTCGGAAACGAGGTCGCGGGTGAACTCGACCCCGGCGGCAATGGCGGCAAGCGGGGCGTGGTCTGCCTCGGCCGCCTTGGGATCGGCGCACATGGCGGTGAGCGCGACCATGGTCGGCTTGTCGTCGTCTTTTTCCTTGGTCCTGTACTTGTCGAAGCGATAGGCGCGCAAGCGCGCCCCGCAGACGAGGTTGGCCGCAAGCTGCGCCGGCTCGAGCGGGCAGCCGTCGAGATGATCGAGCGCGACCGCCGCCCGGGTCGCGCCCAACGCGTTGAGCGCAGGGGCCAGCGCTCCTCCGGCCTCCTGAGCCGCCTGAGCGTCGAGCTTGGCGGGCGCCCCGAGGCCGAGCAGGACAATGCGATCGACGTCGAGACCGGCGGGTGCGGCGAGGGCCAGGGTCTGGTCCTTCTTGCCCGTAAAGCGACCGGCGGCCATCGCGCGCCCGATCGCACCGTCGGTGGCCTGGTCGGCCGCCTCGGCGCTCGGGGTAAGCGTGCGCTCTTCGAGCACGCCGAGCACGAGGGTCGGCTGAGCGGTCAAATCGATCGGAGAAAAGCTGATGTCCATGATGTCCTCATCGGCCAAAATGCCGGCCGGTAAAAAAAGATCGCGTCCCGGAGCATATTGACGCTGTGATCGGATGCCTGCGGGCGGCTATACTACGCCAACATGCGTCGTTACAGTTGGTATATCCTGCGCCAGTTGGTCGGACCGCTGGTCTTCATCCTGCTCGGGTTGACGGCGGTCGTCTGGCTTACCCAGTCTCTACGCTTTGTCGATCTGATCGTCAACAAAGGGCTCTCGATCGACGCCTTTCTCTATCTCACGCTGCTGCTGCTGCCCTCGTTCTTCACGGTAATCGCACCAATCGCGCTGTTTGCCTCGGTGCTCTACGTCTACAACAAGATGATCAACGACAGCGAGCTGGTCAGCCTGAAGGCGAGCGGCATCAGCCACGCCCAGCTCGCCGTGCCGCCGCTCATGATCGCCGGCGTCATGACGCTGGTGATCTACTCAATGACACTCTACTTCTCGCCGGCAAGCTTCCGCGACTTCAAGGACCGCCAGTTCAACATCCGCAGCGATTTCTCCGGAATCCTGCTTCAGGAAGGCGTGTTCACCACCGTGTCCGATAATTTGACCGTCTATGTTCGCGCCCGCGAAAGCGACGGCGAACTGCTCGGCATCCTGGTCCACGACAACCGGATCTACGGCGAGCCGATCACCATGATGGCCGAACGGGGCGCCCTGGTGAACACCGAGAGCGGACCGCGCTTCGTCATGATCAACGGCAACCGCCAGCAGATCGAGGTCGAGCGCGGCCAGCTTTCGCTGCTCTATTTCGACCGCTACACCCTCGATCTCGGCCAGCTCACCGCGGGACCAAAGGAACGCTGGCGTGAGGCGCGGGAGCGCTATTTGCATGAACTGTTCAGCCCGGGCCAGGGCGAGGACGACCAGGACAACAAGGGCAAGTTCTGGGCGGAAGGCCACCAGCGGCTGGTCGCGCCGCTGTTCTCCATGGCCCTCGTCTGCCTGGCGCTCGGCGCCATGCTGACGGGCGAATTTTCGCGGCGCAGCCAGTGGCGGCGAATCCTGGCCGCAATCCTGTCTGCCTTCCTGTTCGAGGCAATCGGCCTCGGCCTGGTCAGCGTGGTCGCAAAATCGACCGTGCTGACGCCGCTGATGTATTTCAACATCGCGACCGCCATCGGGCTGGGCTGGTACGTCATGGTTCGGCCGACCAACCGGCGGCCGCGGTGGCGGTGGCGGGCAAAAGGCTCACACACGGGCGAAGCGCCATGAGGCTGTCGACGACGCTCTCGGTTTACTTCGGTCGCCAGTTCTTTACCTGGGTCGGCATCGTCTTCCTCGTCTTTGTCGCGACCATCTTCGTCTTCGACCTGGTCGAACTGCTGCGCCGGGGCGCCTCGAAGGAGATGGCGGACGTCGGCACGCTGATGCTAATGGCGTTCATGAAGTTGCCTTTCATGGCGCAGAAAGCGATCCCGTTCGCCATCTTGATCGGCGGTATCTTGTGTTTTTCGAAACTCACGAGCAGCCACGAGCTGGTAGTCGCTCGAGCTGCCGGGGTGTCGGTCTGGCAGTTCATGCTGCCTGCCCTGATCATCGCCTTTCTCGTCGGCCTGGTGACGATTACGGTCTATAACCCGCTCGCCTCCGCCATGGTTGCGCGCTACGAGCAGCTCGAGGCGACCCACCTGCGCAAGCAGGCGAGCCTGCTTGCGATTTCGTCGTCCGGGCTGTGGCTGCGTCAGGCGGACGCGAGCGGCGAATCGGTGATCCATGCGCAGCGGGTTACCGAGCCGGGCACGGTGCTGCACGACGTGATCATATTTCGCTTCGAAGGCACCGACAGCTTCGTCGGCCGGATCGATGCGGCGAGCGCGAAGCTCGAGGTCGGCTATTGGGACCTGCAGGACGCGGTGCTGACCGCACCGGACCGACCAGCGGAATTCACCGATCGCTACAAGCTTGCCACGGATCTGACTCTCAGCCAGATCCAGGACAGCTTCGCCTCGCCGGAAACGCTTTCGTTCTGGGAGTTGCCCGGCTTCATCAAGGTGTTGGAGAAGGCGGGCTTCTCGGCGGTGAAGCACCGAATCCACTGGTATGCCCTGCTTTCGGCGCCCCTGCTGTTCTGCGCGATGGTGCTAATCGCCGGGACCTTTTCGTTGCGCTTGACACGGCGCGGCGGCACGGGACTTCTGATCGCAACCGGCGTACTGACCGGTTTCGTGTTCTATTTCCTGTCCGACGTGGTCCTCGCCCTTGGTCTCTCGGGCAAGATTCCGCCGGCTCTGGCAGCCTGGACGCCCGCGGGGATTTGCACCCTGTTGGGTATCGGCCTGCTGTTCCATCTGGAAGATGGGTAACGCCATGCACCGCACCTTCCCGGCGCTTGCCCTGGCCCTGGTGGTCGGCCTTTTCGGCGCGCAGGCCCAGAGCGCGACAGATGCGCCCGTGCTGCTACGTGCGGATTGGCTGACCCACGATCAGACGTCGGAGATCGTCACGGCGGAGGGCCATGTGGAACTCGCCCAGTCCGGCCGCATCCTGCTGGCCGACCGTGTGACCTACGACCAGCGGCGCGACCGGGTGGTCGCCAACGGCAATGTGAGCATTCTGGAGCCCAGCGGCGAGGTGCTGTTCGCCGACGCGGTCGAGCTGACCGACCAGATGAAGAACGGCGTGATTACGAACATCCGTCTGCTGATGACCGACCATTCGCGCCTAGCGGCCAACGGCGCACGCCGCTCCGACGGCAACCGGATGGAAATGCGCAAGGCGATTTACTCGCCCTGCTCGCTCTGTGTGGACGATCCCGAGAGCGCACCGCTCTGGCAACTCAAGGCGATCCGGGTCGAGCATGACCAGGAAGACCGAATGATCGAATATTCGGACGTCTTTATGGAGATTTACGGTGTGCCGATCCTATACCTGCCCTATTTCGCCCACCCCGACCCGACCGTAAAGCGCAAGAGCGGCTTTCTCGCGCCGACCTACGGCAGCTCGAGCAGGTTGGGCATCAACGTCACAACACCCTATTTCTGGAACATCCAGCCCCATCGCGACTTCACGTTTTCACCGATCTCTACTTCGAAGGAAGGCGTCGTCCTAGCCGGCGAGTACCGCGAGCATACGGGAAACGGCGTCTACCGCCTGGGTGGCAGCTGGACCCATGTCCACCGACGGGGCGACGACGGGGAGCGTATCGGCGGCGAGGAAACCCGCGGCCATATAGAAGGCGACGGGCGATTCACCCTGAGCCCCGCCTGGATGTGGGGATTTGACCTCTCGCGCGCGACCGACGATACCTACCGCAGCCGCTACGGGTTCGGCAGCGAGGATACCTTGACCACCGACCTCTGGCTGCAGGCACAAGAGGGCCGCCGTTTTGCTTCGCTCGCCGGTTACTGGTTCCAGGGGCTGGAGGAGGATGACAATCCGGGCGAAATCCCGATTATTCTGCCCACATTCAGTTATGAATTCATCAGCGATCCGAGCTCCGAGGGAACCTGGTGGAGCGTCGACGCCAACACCTTGCTGCTGGCGCGCAGCGAGGGAGCGGACAGTCGCCGCTTGTCGACCACCGGCGGCTGGCACGCGCGCTATATCGGGGCTTCGGGCGACGTCTACGACTTTTCCGCCCGGCTGCGGGGCGATCTTTATTGGGTCAACGACGTCGCGAACCCCGCCGACCCGAACACGACCTCGCTCAACGGTGTGACGGGACGCCTCATTCCCGAAGTCACCCTCGGCTGGCGCTACCCCTTGATTGCGCAGCACGAGGGCGTCCGTCAGGTGATTGAGCCGATCCTCACGGCCATCGTCAGCCCCTACGGCGGAAATCTCGACAAAATTCCTAACGAGGACAGTCTCGACTTCGAGTTCGACGACACCAATCTGTTCAGTTCGAATCGGTTCACGGGGCTCGACCGCGTCGAGGGTGGACCGCGGGTAAATTACGGGCTGCGCTGGGGGCTTTACGGCGAAAGTGGCGGACAAACCACGGCGTTGCTGGGCCAGAGCGCCCGTTTGAAAGACGATTCGACCTTCGGTACGGGAACAGGGCTAGAGAGTAATCTTTCGGACTATGTCGGTCGTATCACCGCCATCCCGGTGGATTACCTGACTATCAACTACCGCTTCCGTCTCGACCGGAAGAGTCTGACCGCCCATCGAAACGAAGTAAACGCGGCCATTGGGCCGTCTTATCTCAATACTTCAATCACCTATCTCCAACTCGACACCGAAATCAGTGCCGATACGGAGTCGGAGTTTGCGAATCGCGAAGAAATCACCTTCGTCGGCAATGTCGACCTGACCGAGTCCTGGACGCTCTCGCTCAACCACCGGCGCGACCTGACCGGCAACGGCTCGTCTTTGAATTCCGGAAGTACCTTGACCTATGAGGACGAGTGCCTGCTCTTCCGATTGCGCGCGAATCGGCGGCTCACAAAGGATCGGGACGTCGAACCCGAAACGACGGTATTGTTCACCATCCAATTCAAGCATCTGGGCTAGAACCGGTCTGAAGGGTGTAAATAGAGTTTGAGGGTGACTTACCGAACCCGCTATAAACGGCCTTGGTGGGCCGACGACAAGAACGGATACGATGTGCGAATGAAGTGGATCATGGTTGCGATCGCGGTATCGATTGCGCTGCTCGCAGGCCCCGCCAGTCGGGCTCAGGACTCGCAGCGCATCGCTGCCGTGGTCAACGACGAGGTTATCTCGGTCTACGACCTGATCGCCCGGATTGACCTGGTGGTGGCGACCACCGGTTTGCAGAACAGCTCCGAGGTTCGCCGCGACATCGCGCCGCAGGTGCTAAAGAACCTGATCAACGAGCGACTGCAGTTCCAGGAAGGCGCGCGGCTAGGCGTCCAGATCACCGAGGATCAGATGGCACGTGCCGTCTCGTCAGTGGAAGACGACAGCGGTGCGCTGCCGGGCAGCTTTTTCAAATTTCTTCAAGCTAGCGGCCTAAGCCGGGAGACGGCGCTTGAACAGATACGCGCCCAGATCGTCTGGGGCATCGCCGTGCGTCGAAGACTGGGACCCAATGTCGTGGTCAGCCGGGAGGAAATCGATACTGCGCGCGAGCGGATGGAAGCCGGACAGAGCGAGCCGATATTCAGAATTGCCGAAATCTTTCTGGGCGTACCCAATCAATCCGACGAGCAAGCCGTCGCGGCCGACGCTCGACAGCTTGCTACCCAGCTAAAGACCGGCGGGGTCGATTTCGGGGCGGTCGCCCGACAGTTCTCGCACAACGCAACGGCCGCCGTCGGCGGCGATCTCGGCTGGGTGCAGGTCGGTCAACTCGCACCGGAAATCGCGCGGGTGGTGCCGAACATACTGCCGGGCAACATCTCGGAGCCGATCCGGTCCGTCGAAGGATTCCATATCATCACCGTGCTCGAACGCCAGGAACCCCGGGCAACCGCAGCAGGCGATGTGTCGGTCGAGCTCGTCCAGGTGGTTCTGCCCGTCACCGACGAGCCCGGGTCAATGCATGACAACGAACAGCGCGCCCTGGCAGAGGAAGTCGGGCGAACCGTGCGCACCTGCGCCGATATGCGCGAGCTGTCCCGGGTCGTGGGGAACGAATTGTCGGGTGACCTTGGAACCATGAAGTTGGACGAACTACCCACCCCCATTCGCCTGACCGTGGCAGGCCTGGCGGTGGACCAGCCGAGCGCGCCTGTACGCACCATTAACGGCTATCACGTCTTGATGGTATGCGCGCGTCGCGAGGCCGTCGATCGGGTCATCGACGACGAGACGATCCGCCGGGATCTCGTCGCTCGCCGGCTCGGCCTGCTGGCCCGGCGCTACCTGCGCGATCTGCGGACCGCGTCCTTCATCGAGGTGCGCGTCTGAGCCGGCCAGACACCGGGCCCGCGCTGCCACCGCTGCGCGAGGTGATCCGCCGGCACGGTCTTTCGGCGCGACGCAAGCTCGGCCAGAATTTTTTACTAGACCCGACGATCGCCCGTCGTATTGCCGATGCTGCCGGACCGTTTGGCAGCGAGACAGTGATCGAGATTGGTCCCGGCCCCGGCGGGTTGACCCGCGCACTACTCGACGCCGGGGCCGCGCGGATAGTCGCGGTGGAGCGTGATCCCCGCTGCGTTGCCGCCTTGGCCGAGCTTGCCGCGGCGTATCCCGGCCGGCTCGAGATCGTGGAGGCCGACGCCCGAACCATCGATGAGGCCGCTCTTGCGCCCGCGCCACGCCGTATCGTCGCTAATCTGCCCTACAACGTGGCGACCCCGCTGCTGATCAAGTGGCTCGCGCGGATCGAGCTGTTCACATGCCTGACCCTGATGTTCCAGAAAGAGGTTGCGAACCGCCTGACGGCCTTGCCCCGAACCGGCGCCTACGGTCGTCTCTCGATCATGGCGCAATGGCGAACCCGCCCCCACGCGTTGTTCGATCTGCCGCCCGGCGCCTTTGTGCCGGCCCCGAAAGTGACCTCGACGCTGGTCGCCTTCACGCCGTTGGCCGAGCCCGAAGCCGCCGCCGACTGGGAGGCGTTGGAGACCGTGGTCGCCGCCGCCTTCAACCAACGCCGCAAGATGCTGCGCAGCGCGCTCAAACGCCTGGGACCGGATGCGGGGGCGCTGTTGACTGTTGCCGGAATCGCCCCCGAGCGGCGGGCCGAGGAACTCGATGTCGCTGAATTTTGTACGCTCGCCCGGGCCTGGCGCGCCCGGATTGAGGCGACAGGCTCGTGACACGAACCATATTGCCCGGTCTCGCAATCTGCCGTAAGAAGACGCTTCGGCCTTTTATGCTTTTTTGGAGACCTCGATGATTACCATCCAGCTCGAAGCGCCGGCCGATGCTGCCGCCATCGAAGCCCTGCTCGACCGCGCCTTTGAGCCCGGGCGCCAAGCGCGCCCGAGTTATCGCCTGCGCGCGGAGCAGACGACCCTCGACGCGTTCTGCTTTGTCGCGCATAAAGACGGGCGCCTGATCGGCACCATCCGCTTCTGGCCGCTCACGGCGGGTGGGGCGCCCGCCATTCTGCTCGGCCCCATTGCCGTCGACCCCGATGAGCAGGGCCAGGCGATCGGCGTCAGGCTGGTGAGCGCCGGCATCGAGGCGGCGCGCGCGGCCGGTCATGGGATCGTCGTCGCGATCGGCACCCGTGCCTATCTGGGGCGGTTCGGCTTTGTGCCGGCACGTTCGTACGGCCTGGTGTTCGACGAGGCCGTCGTCGACGAACGTTTCCTGGTTCTGGAACTCGCGCCCGGGGCGCTCGAGGGGGTTGCCGGCCCGCTCGCGCCGGGGGGTTGCCTTCGATGGGGCGTGAGCCGCAGTTCGATCAGTCCTCGCCGCGCAGCCGCTTGACGAATTCGCCCAGCCCGATCTGGCGCTGACGCGATAGCCGCTCGGCGTCCAGCACGGCGCTCGCACCGCGTATGCTCTCTTCCAGATCGTCGTTGATGATGATGTAGCTGTAGGAATCCCAGTGGCTCATCTCGTCCGCGGCCTTGGCCATGCGGCGCGCCACAACCTTGTCGGAATCCTGCGCCCGTGAGTGAAGACGGCGCCCAAGCTCGGCGGTGGACGGCGGCAGGATGAACACGCTGACGAAATCGTCGCGTGTGACCTCGGCCAGTTGCTGAGCACCCTGCCAATCGATATCGAACAGCATGTCACGCCCGACGGCGAGGGCAGTCTCGACGGGACTGCGGGGGGTTCCGTAAAAATGGTCGAAGACGCGCGCGTGCTCAAGAAATTCGCCCCGCGTCACCATGTCGTTGAAAACGGCCTCATCGACAAAGGTGTAGTCGACGCCGTCGGTTTCGCCGGGCCGGATAGGGCGAGTCGTCATCGAGACCGACAAGGTCAGATTATCGTCGAGCTCAAGCAGACGATGCGAGATCGTGGTCTTGCCCGCGCCCGAGGGGGAGGACAGCACAAGCATCAGGCCTCTGCGTTCGATCGGCAAGACGGGCATGGCGAAACGGTCTCCTCAAGCAGCGCGGGCTATTCTACGTTCTGGACCTGCTCGCGAAACTGGTCGATTACAGCCTTGAGGTCGAGACCGACCCGGGAGAGCGCGAGATCATTCGATTTCGAGCACAAGGTGTTGGCTTCGCGATTGAATTCCTGACACAGGAAATCGAGCCGGCGGCCCACCGCCTCGCTATCGTCGAGCAAGTCCCGTGCGCCGACCAGATGGGCGCGGAGCCGATCGAGCTCTTCGCGAACGTCGGCTTTGATCGCAAGAACTGCCGCTTCCTGGGCGATTCTGTCCTCCGGCAAGGCAGCGTCTTCATCGAGCAAGGAGGCGAGCTTCTCCGCAAGCCGCGCCTTGATTGCCTCGGGCGCAAGAGCGGGCGTCGCGGCCGCCCGGTCGGCCAACGTTGCGATTTCGTCGAGCTGGGCGCGCAAAGTGATGTCGATCTGTGCGCCCTCGGCGTTGCGCGCTGCGACGAGGTTGTCGAGCGCATCGTTAAGGCTGGATACGAGGACGGCCTCGCGCGCCTCGCGCGTGGCGTCGTCCTCGACGGGCACAACCGTCTCCACCACCCCGCGCAGGCCGAGCAGGCCGTCGATACGCGGCGGCGCGGCGCGGCCGTCGGCGGCGAATTCGGCGGCCACGGTGAGCAGCCGTTCAAGCAGCGCCTCGTTGAGGCGCAAATCGCGCGGCGCGTCGGTCTGGTCGAAATTCAGTGCTATCCCGACATGGCCGCGACTTAGGCGCGCCGCCGCGGCCTCGCGGGCCACCGGCTCAAGCCAGTCCATCCGCTGCGGCAGCCGGCAGCGCACCTCGAGGGAGCGGCCGTTAACGCTCTTGACCTCCCAGGTCCATCGCGCCTCGCCGTGGGTCCCGTCGGCGCGGGCGAACCCGGTCATGCTGGAAACCGCCACGCTCACCTCGTATTGTTTGCCCATCAAGGCTGGCGGGCGCCACGGCGGCGCCCGATCGCGGTCACTATAGCCGGGGGTCGGGCCGACCAACAAGCAAGCGATCGAGAGGAGGACGCGCGCGATAGCCGACGGAGCACCGGCCTCGATTCTGACTACGGGGGCGAGTAGCGGGATCGGCGAGGCCCTGGCTCGCCTTTACGCAGGCCCGGGCGTGTCGCTTGCGCTGAGCGGGCGTGACGCTAGGGCCTGGAAAGCGTTGCCGCGGCCTGCCCTGCGAGCGGCACCGAGACCGAGACGGCCATGCTCGATGTCGTCGACGCCGATGCCGTGGCCGCCTGGATCACCGCACGCGATGCGCACCACCCGTTCGACCTGGTGATCGCCAATGCAGGCGTATCGGCAGGCACCTGCGGAGCGTTGGGAGGACGGCATTTCTACGGCGAGACTGAAACGCAGGCGCGGCGAATCTTTGCCGTCAACCTGGACGGTGTGCTCAACACCGTGCTTCCGTTAATCTCGCGCATGCGTGCCCGCGGTCAGGGCCAGGTCGCGCTGATGAGTTCGCTCGCCGGATTTCGCGGCATGCCGGGCGCCGACGCTTATTCGGCGAGCAAGGCGGCGGTCAAGAGCTGGGGCGAGGCACTCCGCCCGAGCCTGGCCCCGGACGGCATCGCGGTCACGGTGATCTGCCCCGGCTTCGTCGATTCACGGATCACTGCGCTCAATCCGTTTCCCATGCCGTTCCGTCTCACCGCACCCGACGCCGCCCGGCTGATCCGCCGCCGACTGCACCGACGCCCCGCGCGGATTGCCTTTCCCCTGGCTCTTTATTGGACGACCCTGCTGTTCGCCCTTTTGCCGCCCGGCCTCGCTGATCGTGCGCTGGCTGGCTCGATACGCCGCGCGAGGTGCGGATCAGAGAGCGCCGCCCGATTGCATGTCGCGGTAGCGTCGAACATTGACGTTGTGCTCGTCCAGCGTCGCGGCAAAGGCGTGGCCCCCGGTGCCGTCAGCGACGAAATAATAGGCCCCGGTCTCGGCCGGGTGCAGGGCGGCCTCGAGCGCGGCCCGGCCGGGGTTGGCAATGGGCCCGGGCGGCAGGCCGCGATGACGGTAGGTGTTGTAAGGATCGTCGACCTCGAGATCGAAGCGGCGAAGCGGGCGATCGAGCACGATCCCGCCACGGGAGATCGCGTAAGCGACGGTGGGATCGGATTGCAGGAGCATATCGATGCGCAGCCGGTTGACGAAGACGCCTGCGACCAGTGCCCGCTCGCCCGTAACGCCGGTCTCTTTCTCGACGATGGAAGCGAGGACCACCGCTTCCTCCGGAGTGCTGAACGGCAGCCCTTCGGCGCGCGCGGGCCACAGCTCGTCGAGTGCGGCCTCCATAGCCGTCTGCATACGCGCGATGAGCTCGGCGCGGTCGTCGCCATAGACATAGTGGTAGGTCTCGGGCAGCAACGAGCCTTCGGGAACCGATTCGACGATTTCGCCCGCCAACGCCGGAGCCGCGCCGACCAGCGCGACTATCTCGGCACTGGACAGACCTTCGGGCAGGGTCAGACGGTGTACCACCACCTCGCCCGCAACCAGCTCTTCCATCACCGCACGGGGAGAAACGCCAAGCTCGAACGCGTATTCGCCGGCGCGCAAGCGATGATGGGCACCGGCGAATCGGACCCCCACAGAAAATACCATCGCGCTGCCGATGACGCCGACCTCTTCGAGCCGCCGGGCAATGTCCTGCAGGCCGAGGCCCGGATCGAGAATCACCGTCGCGGGGTCCTCGAGGGGGCCTTCGGAGTCGAATTGCGACCAGCCCCAGAGCGTAACACCCGCGACGAGGGCGGCGAGAAGGAGGACGATGGGAAGCAGGACGCGGACGGCGGTGCGCCGCATGGGATTACAGAGCCCGGCCGATCACCAGGCTTGCGTTGGTCCCGCCAAAACCGAACGAATTGGACAGCGCATATCGCACCGGCCGCTCCTTGGCCTGATAGGGCACGAGGTCGATATCGCAACCCGGCGACGGATTGTCGAGGTTCAGGGTCGGTGGGACGACGCCGTTGGCCAGCGCGAGGATCGAAAAGATCAATTCGACGCTGCCCGCCGCGCCCAACAGGTGACCGATGGACGATTTGGTCGAGGACATGGACAGCTTGTAGGCCGCATCGCCGAACAGGCGCTTCACGGCACCCAGTTCGATCTCATCACCCAACGGCGTCGAGGTGCCGTGGGCGTTAATATAGTCGATATCGTCGATCCCTACCCCGGCCCGGGCAAGCGCCATGCGCATCGAGCGCTCGCCGCCGCTGCCGTCGGGCCGCGGCGCGGTCAGGTGGTAAGCGTCGCCCGACAAGCCGTAGCCCATGATCTCGGCGTAAACATGTGCCCCACGCGCCTTGGCGTGCTCCAACTCCTCAAGCACGACGAGGCCAGAGCCTTCGCCCATGACGAAGCCGTCGCGATCTATATCCCACGGGCGCGACGCCTTTTCAGGGGTGTCGTTAAACCCGCTCGAAAGCGCGCGGGCGGCCGCGAACCCTGCCAGCCCAAGCCGGCAGATTACCGCTTCGGCACCCCCGGCAACCATGACGTCGGCGTCGTCGAAAGCGATCAGGCGGCTGGCATCGCCGATCGCATGAGCACCCGTCGAGCAGGCGGTGACGACCGAATGGTTGGGCCCCTTGTAGCCGTATTTCATGGAGACGTGACCCGCCGCGAGATTGATCAGCGCGGAGGGGATGAAGAACGGGCTCAGACGGCGCGGCCCTTTCTCGTGCATCAGAACGGCGCCCGCCTCGATGGTCTTGAGCCCGCCGATGCCCGAGCCGATCATCACGCCGGTTCGTTCGAGCGCGGCCTCGTCCTTGGGCGTCCAGCCGGCATCGGCCACAGCCTGATCGGCCGCCGCGATGGCGTAGAGGATGAAATCATCCATCTTCTTGAGTTCTTTGGGCGGGACGACTACTTCGAGATTGAGTTCGCCCGCGCCCGCGCCGCGCGGCACCTGGCCCGCGATCTTGGCAGGCAGATCGTCGACGTTGAAATCAGTAATGACGCCGATTCCCGATTCGCCGTTGATGAGACGCTCCCACACCCCGGTCACCCCGCATCCCAGCGGCGTCACCAGGCCAAGGCCAGTCACGACAACGCGCCTCATGGCATGAACCGCGCGGTCCGCCCCCGAGTGATTTCGGGATCCCGACAGGATCCGGCGCTCACGGCGGCTAGCCTTCTA
>CAVOEB010000062.1:0-17430 GCA_963694715.1 Alphaproteobacteria bacterium
CACGTAAAGCACGCCGATCCCCTTAGGGCCGTAAATTTTGTGGCCAGAGATGCTGAGCAGGTCGATGTTCATGGCCTCGACGTCGAGCGGGATCTTGGCCACCGCCTGCGCGGCATCGGTGTGTAGGAACGTGCCGTTCTGGCGGCACAGCCGACCCAACTCGGCCATCGGCTGGAGTACGCCGATCTCGTTGTTGGCGGCCATCACCGAGGCCAACACCGTGCGCGGCGTCAGCGCAGCAGAAAAGGCGTCGAGATCGATCAGACCGCCGCTGTCGACGGGCAGTACGGTAATTTCGAAGCCCTCGCGTTCGAGTCGCCGGCAACTTTCCAGCACGCATTTATGCTCGGTCGCGAGCGTGATCACATGATCGCGCTTGTCGCGGTAAAAGCGGGCGACGCCTTTAATCGCGATATTGTTCGATTCGGTGGCGCCCGACGTGAAGACGATCTCCTTGGGATCTGCTCCCAGCGCCGCCGCAACCTGCGCGCGCGCGACGTCGACGGCTTCGGCCGCTTCCCAGCCGAGCGAGTGGCTCTCGGAGGAGGGATTGCCAAATCTTTCCGAAAACCAAGGCAGCATGGCTTCGAGCACGCGCTGGTCGACCGGGGTCGTCGCATGGTTGTCGAGATAGATCGGCAGCGTCAGATTGTTCGCGTCGCTCATTGCCCTAACACACCTATAGGATCGTGACGAAAGGTCAAGCTGCCGGACGCCGGCCCTGCGCCCGCGCATGGAGCGCGCGCCAAACGTCGACAAAACGGTCGGTATCGGCCTGGGTGCTGGCCCAGCCCAGGCTCACCCGGATCGCTTCGCCCGCCAACTCCGGGGCAACCCCCATGGCCGCGAGCACGTGGGAGGGACCAACCTTCCCCGACGAGCAGGCCGATCCCGCGCTGAGCGCTACACCCTCCAGGTCGAACGCCATGATCTGGGTCTCGTTAGCAAGGCCCGGCATGGCCAGGCAACTGGTGTTGGCCAGCCGCGGTGCGCCGTCGCCAAAGACGACGAGCTCGGGACATGCGGCGCGCAGCCGGTACTCGACGGAATCGCGCAGCGCGGCGATCTCATCCATCCGGTCGAGCTCCGCGCCGGCCAGCTCCGCCGCGATACCGAAGCCGACGATGCCAGCCACGTTTTCGGTTCCCGCCCTGCGGCCATGCTCTTGACCGCCGCCGACAATCAAGGGTTCGGGCTCGCCTTCCTCGCCCAGAACCAGCGCACCTACGCCGGTCGGGCCGCCGATCTTGTGCGCCGAGAGCGCGAGGCTCTCGACGCCTAGCGCTTTCATGTCGAGGGCCACGCGGCCTGCGGCTTGCACAGCATCGCAATGCACTCTGAACCCGGCTTCGCGGGCACGCGCGGCAAGCTCGGCAACCGGCTGAATCACGCCGGTCTCGTTATTGGCGGCCATCACGCAGAACGACCCGGAGCCGTCACCGGCGCTCAAAAGAACATCGAGCGCAGCCGCATCGACCCGTCCCTCGGCATCCACCGGAACCACCTCCGAGCCACCTACGCAGGCTGCGGCGGCATCGCCGACGGAGACATGCTCGACCGCCGAAACGAGCCGCCGCCCGGCGCCTGGGCCGTGCAAGGCGAGGTTATTGGCCTCGGTTCCCCCGGCGGTAAATACGACTCGCTCCGGCGTTGCGCCGACCAACGCCGCGACGCGGACACGCGCCTGATCGAGGGCAGCACGCGCGCCCCGGCCGAAGCCGTGAACCGATGACGGATTGCCCGGCTCGGCAAGCCTGTCGACCATGCCCCGAGCGACCTCGGGACGAACCGGCGCGGTCGCGTTGTAATCGAGATAGACGGCGCCGCTCATGGCACTCTTATAATCATCTGGCCGATGCAAAGACAGGGGAGTTCAGCCGCTGGCGGCGATTGCCGAGCCGGTCGCGGCCCATGCTTTGCCGCGCCCGCGAACCCGCCGCTCGCAGACGTCTTCGAGGGTCACCGAGCTGAGGTAAAGGTGGATCTGATGGCCAAGTTCGTCCCACAGGTCGTGGGTCACGCAACGGTTGCCGTCGCTCAAACAGCCCGTGCCGGTGCCTTCGCGGCAGCGGGTTGCGCGAACCGGCTCGTCGACCGCGGCCATGATGTCGGCGATGCGCAGCTCACCAGCCGGACGAGCCAGGCGATAACCGCCGCCTGGCCCGCGGGTGCTCGAAACAACCCCGGCCTTGCGCAACTTGCTGAACAACTGCTCCAGGTAGGAGAGCGAAATTTCCTGACGCTCGGCAATGTCAGCAAGCACGATTGGCCCGCCCCCGTGGCCGCCCGACGCCTTGGCAAGGTCGACCATCGCCATGACCGCGTAGCGGCCCTTCGTGCTCAGTTTCATCGCCGTCTTCCCCCTTATGCGATCCGGTTCTATGCCCGCCTCAGCAGCGTTTGGCGCCGCTCACCACCTCGTCGTCGGTCTCGTCGGTGCGGGCGGCGCCGGATTCGTGCTTTTCAAGTTGGTTGATACGCGCGCGCAGGCGATCAAGTTCCTGAAGCAACCCGTCGACGGAGCGGCTCACCGCGTCGCTGATTTCGGCCGACGGCGTGCCGTAGGCCGGGAACGACGGCCGCTCTTCGCCAGCCAAGCTTCTCACGGGCGAGGCAGGGCGCGCAGGGATACCGACCATGGATACGCCTGGCGCCACGTCGCGCAGCACCACGGCGTTCGACCCAATTCGCGCCCCGGCCCCAACCGTGATCGGGCCCAATACCTGCGCTCCGGCCCCGATTACGACGTTGTCTTCGAGCGTCGGGTGGCGCTTGCCCGGCTTCCACGACGTGCCGCCCAGGGTCACGTCGTGATAGAGCGTGACGTCGTCGCCAATGATCGCGGTTTCGCCGATCACAACGCCCATGCCGTGATCGATAAACAGGCGTTTTCCAATCGTCACGCCCGGATGGATCTCGATTCCGGTCAACAGCCTCCCCATATGAGAGACGAAGCGGCCCAGGAGATGAAATTTCATCCGCCACAGGCAACTCGAGATGCGATAGCAGACCATCGCGTGATAGCCCGGATAGCAGAAGATGATCTCGAGCCGAGAACGTGCGGCAGGATCGCGTTCAAAGTAGGAATCTATGTTTTGGAATAGGCGCTTGAACATGGCGTCCCCAATTGTGTAATACTGCCCGCCGCGACCTGCTCTACCCCGTGCGATTCAGACATCTGTCTGCTGGCGCAACCCGAAGCAACGGGGCGTGATATAGTCCTTGACTGCAATATGCTTAGTCCGAGTCCGGCGGTCAAGAATTTGCTGGTGATGCTAGAGATTGTTTGTTTTTAATAACCCTAAATCGTAGTCGGGTTTTGATCGGCGAGCCGCCATGAAGCCGTCGACCTGGATCGCTACGGAACAACGGTAGAATATGCCTGAAGTGATGTTTATCGGCCCCGAAGGCCGTCTTGAGGGGCGCTATTATCACAGCCCGGAGCCGAAGGCGCCTATCGCGCTGGTGCTGCATCCTCACCCCCAGCACGGCGGAACCATGAACAATAAGGTGGTTTATTCCATCTTTCATACTTTCCGCGCCAAGAAATTCTCAGTTCTGCGGTTCAATTTCCGCGGCGTCGGTCGATCCCAGGGCAGCTTCGATCAGGGCCTGGGCGAGTTATCGGATGCCGCCTCCGCGCTCGACTGGCTCCAGGGCTATAACCCGAACGCGGCCGACTGCTGGGTCGCCGGGTTTTCTTTCGGCAGCTGGATCGCCATGCAGTTACTGATGCGCCGGCCGGAAATCGGCGGCTTTATCGCGGTGTCGCCACCCGCCAATCACTACGATTTCAATTTCCTGGCGCCCTGCCCTTCGTCCGGACTGATCCTGCATGGGACCAAAGACGAAATCGTGCCCGAGGGCGATGCGGCGAAGTTTGCCCAGAAGCTCGCCAGCCAACGCAACATAACCGTCGATTATAAGACGATGGCCGGGGCGAATCACTTCTTCGAGGAACAGATCGACGGTCTGACCTCGAACATCGACGACTATCTCACCCAGCGCATGAGCGCGACGGACGCCGCTAAATAGACCGCCGGCCGGTCACCCGGCCCGGCGCTTGGGAGCGGGATGGCGCCGCCCGCCTGTGACTGCTTCGTACGCGCCCGTGGTTTGGGGCAGGCTGAGCGGTAGGCCGCGCAGGCTGCGTACCGCGAGATATGCAAACGCCTGGGCTTCCAGCGCGTCCCCCTGCCAGCCCACCGCTTCGACCGGAGCGACGTTGGCGCCATCGAGCGATTCGGCCAACGCCGCCATCAAGGCCCCGTTGTGGCGTCCGCCGCCGCACACCAGCCAACGCGCCGGGGCGGCTGGAAAATGGGCCCGGGACGCGGCCACCGCGCTGGCGGTCAGGGCAACCAGCGTCGCTGCGCCGTCCGCAGGCGCAAGGCTGGTCAGGCCCGCCGCATCGAAACTATGCCGATCGAGCGATTTGGGCGGCGCCCGTTCGAACCAGGGATCGTCGAGCAGTCGCGCAAGAGAGTCCGCATCGACCCGCCCTTGCCGGGCAAGCCGGCCGTCTTCGTCGAATGGCACACCAGTCGTTGTGCGCACCCAATCGTCAAGCAACGCGCCGCCGGGCCCGGTGTCGAAGGCCAGAAGATCGCCGCCCTCGCCCAGCCAGGTCACATTCGCCACGCCACCGACATTGAGCAAGCAGAGCGGACGTTCCAGGTCGTGCGCAAGCACCCGATGATAGAGCGGCGCCAGCGGCGCCCCCTCGCCGCCCGCCGCCATGTCGGCGGAGCGGAAATCGTCGATCACGTCGATGCCGCAGAGTTCTGCCAGCCGCGCGCCGTCACCAATTTGGCAGGTCTCCCCCCGCTCTGGCCTGTGCCACAAGGTGTGGCCATGGAAGCCCACCACCCCAACGGCGGCCGCCGACAATCCCGCCGCGTCGAGCAGCGCGGCTAGCACCGCTCCGTGAACGTCGGTCATGGCGCGTTCGGCTTGCGCGATCGACTCGCCGTTGAGCGCGCGCCGGAGAAGCGCGCGCGTTGCCTCGTCGTAAGGCTGCGAGAGCCATGCTCCGGGGCGGGTGAGATCGATCCCGTCGGTGGTGAGCAGCGCCGCGTCGACCCCGTCGAGCGACGTGCCGCTCATCAGCCCGATTGCCTGGATTGCCTCCGGTTCCGCCATGCCCGCTGTTCCTCTGCGTTCGCCCGGGACGCATTATTGTGTGCCTGACCTAATTATGCTACTTGGGCTGGGCGTCTTCCGCACCTCCATGACAGCCAACATCCGCCATGACCGAGCTTCGCTCAGACTTCCTCAACGTTCTCGAGCAACGGGGCTACATCCACCAGTGCACCGATCTCGAAGCGCTCGACGCGCTGGCGGCTGCGGGAACCGTCACCGGGTATATCGGCTTCGACTGCACAGCGCCCTCGCTTCACGTCGGCAGTCTGGTGCAGATCATGATGCTGCGCTGGCTGCAAAAAACCGGGCACAAGCCGATCGTGCTCATGGGCGGCGGGACTACAAAGGTGGGCGACCCGTCGGGGCGCGACGAATCCCGTAAGCTGCTCGACGACGAAGCGATCGCCGCCAACATGACGGGGATCCGGCAGGTCTTCGACGCCTTCCTTAGCTTTGGCGAGGGCGCAAACGACGCGGTCATGGTCAATAACGACGATTGGCTTTCCGGCATCGATTACGTCGGCTTCCTGCGCGATTACGGCCGGCATTTTTCGATCAACCGCATGCTCGGCTTCGAGAGCGTGAAACTGCGGCTCGAACGTGAGCAGCCCCTGACCTTCCTGGAATTCAACTACATGATCCTCCAGGCTTATGATTTTCTCGAGCTTGCGCGGCGCTCCGCCTGTGTGCTCCAGATGGGCGGCTCGGACCAGTGGGGCAATATCATCAACGGCGTCGAACTGGGCCGGCGTATCGACGAGCGTGCGCTCTTTGGTCTGACGACGCCGCTGATCACCACCGCCTCGGGCGCAAAGATGGGCAAGACCGCCCAAGGCGCCGTGTGGCTCGACGCCGCCCAGGTCAGCCCCTACGATTACTTCCAGTTCTGGCGCAACGCTGACGACGGCGACGTGGGACGCTTTCTCAAGCTATTTACCGAGCTGCCGTTAGACGAAATTGCCCGGCTTGAATCGCTCGAGGGCGTGGAGTTGAACGACGCCAAGAAGGTTTTGGCACTCGCGGCCACGGCGTTGCTCCATGGCCGCGATGCCGCCGAGGCGGCGCGTCAGACGGCGGAAGAGACCTTCGAAGCCGGCGGCGCTGGTGCCGACCTGCCCGTGATCAAAATTTCCGCCGGCGATCTCGACACGGGCCTGCCCGCGTTCGAATTGTTTTACCGCGCCGGGCTTGCCGCCACGAAGGGTGAAGCGCGTCGGCTCTGCCGGGGCGGCGGCGCGCGGGTCAACGATGTAGCCGTGGACGACGAGATGCGCAACGTCGGCTCAGCCGATCTCGATAGCGATGGTAAGATCAAGCTCTCCGCCGGCAAGAAGCGCCACGCGCTGGTCCGCCACGCCTAGACGGTCTTTCAATTTTGCCCTGCTAATTCCAGGACGAAATAATGTTCATTTGCCACGCAGGCTCGCGCCGCATAGGCGGTGACCCACCGATATCTAATCATTGGCCGTGCCCGCGGCCGGCGCAAGCGCGTGAAATCCCTCCGATTTAATCTCGATAAATTCCACGTCAGTCTTCGTCTTTCGGGACGCCGCGTCGTTGCTTGACGACGCTGCGTCGCTTTTTCGTATCGACGCGCTTCGCCCGTGCCGTCCGGCTGGGCTTGGTCGGCCGACGAGGCCGGGGCGGCTCGGCGGCGCGACGCAGCAAGGCAACCAAGCGTTCGAGAGCATCCGCCCGGTTGCGTTCCTGGCTGCGGGTTCGTTTGGCCTCGATCACGAGAATACCGTCCACGGTCAGGCGCCGTCCCGCGAGTCGCGCGAGCCGCGCCCGCAGGTCGTCGCGCAAGCCGCGGATGCAGGCAATGTCGACACGCAGCTGTACCGCGGTCGCGACCTTGTTGACGTTCTGCCCGCCGGGGCCCGAGGAGAGCACAAAGCGTTCCTCGATGTCGCGCTCATCGATGGCAATGGTCTCGGTGATCCGGATCATGCGCCCCTCCCCGGGACGCGCCAGGGCAGAGCTTGCGCCGTCAGTCCTCGTAGGGCTTCACGAACGAGAGGGTCATGCGGTCGCTCTCGCCGATGGCGAGGTATTTCTCGCGGTCCTCGTCGCCCAGGCGCAGCGTCGGCGGCAGGGTCCACACGCCTTTGGCATAATCCTTGGTATCGCGCGGATTCGCGTTGACTTCGGAGCGTCCTAGCCGCTCGAATCCGGCCGCCTCGGCGTAGGCGATAACCGCGGCCTCGGTGACGTAGCCCTGCGTCACGTCCGCCTCGGCGTCGACGTAGGGATTGGCCCGATGCTCGACGACGCCCAAAATTCCGCCGGGCTTGAGCGCGCGGTACATGGCGTCGAAGACGTCCTGAGCGTAGCTCCGGCTCTCCCAGTTGTGCACGTTGCGGAAGGTCAGCACGCGATCCGCCGAACCGGCCGGCGCGATGTCGTACGCGCCCTCACCCAGCACGGTAACCCGCGCGTTGCCGTAGAGGTCGGGGTGGGTGCGCAGCTTGGTGCTAAACTGGGCGTTGGCGGTGTTGTAATAATCGACGTTCGAATCCGTGACGAACCCGGCGGCGATGAAGTGGCCGCTCTCGTTCACGAAGGGCGCAAGGATTTCCGTATACCAGCCGGAGCGGCCGGGCCAGATCTCGACCACGGTCATGTCGGGCTCGAGGCCAAACCACATCAGGGTCTCGACGGGGCGGCGGGAGATGTTGCGCGCGGCGTGGCCTTCGGCGCGGTGCGTTCCGGCGGCAAGGGTTTCGAGCTCGGCGCGCAGCATGTCGTTATCGCTGCCCGCCCGAGCAACGTCCGGAATTGCTAGAAGACCGGCGAGCAGCAGCGCAACCGCGCCGAACCGCCATCCATTGATGCACCCTGTCGCCATGGTTTTGCTCCCTTAGCTGACTCGCCCTTGCGTTCGCCGCCACCCCTCCTAGACTGGCGCCATGGCGACAAAACTGAGCCCCACAATCTATCACATTTGCCGGCGAGACGAATGGCAGAACGCGCAAGACAGCGGGAGTTATGCGGGATCATCCCAGGATCAGGCCGATGGCTTCATCCACTTCTCTGGGCGCGACCAGGTCGAGGCGAGCGCGGCGAAGCACCGGGCGGGCCAGGGCGGGCTGGTCTTGCTGGCGGTCGACCCGGCGGCGTTGGGCGAGGCGTTGAGATGGGAAGCGTCACGTGGCGGCGTGGCGTTTCCCCACCTCTATGGCGCCTTGCCGCGGAGCGCAGTGATTGCGGTGCACGATCTGGCGCTGGCCGCTTCGGGCCTGCACGTCTTTCCCCAAGCCTACTGAGGAGGCGGCCCTATTCGGGCCGCCAGGGCTCGTAATCGCCAGTCGCCGGCGCGCGACGGCCACCGGCTAACGCGTGGCCCGGCGGACGATAAGCCTCCGCCGTGCCCGTATGATTGGGTTCATGGGGTTGCTGCCAGGCGTGGCGGGGCAGCGGTTGCTCGCTGGGTGGCGCGTCGGTCAGGTGGTGAAGCCAGGCATGCCAGTCCGGCGGCACACTAGAAGCCTCGTCCGCGCCCTTGTAGATCACCCAGCGCTTCTGCTTCATACCCATCCGGCGCTGGGAGCGACGGTAATAGCGGTTGCCGAATTCGTCGCTGCCGGCGAGCTGACCGTTGAACAGGGTGTAAAGCCGGGTACCGAGCGTGGTCATGGAGTGTTCCCGAAATACAGCCGCGCCGAGGGTACGCGCGGGCCAAGCGGCGTCATAATGCACAGCGCCCCGCTCCGCGTCTAGGTCACACTTCGCCGGAGCGGCCCGAATTTTCACCAGAAAACGAGCGCCGCTACAATTGGCACACGATGGCCAGAAGGATGGATGAACGGCATGGCACGGGACGCGGTGCCTTCGGACAGACCTGTCCTGCTCGACTGCGGCATGGGCAGAAAAATCGCGCGGCGCGGTGTCGAGAACCGCGAGGAGATCTGGTCAGCCAAAGCGCTGATGGTGGCCCCCGAGGTTGCTCGTCAGATCCATGTCGACTGCATCCGAGCGGGCGCCGATGTCATCATTACGGACACCTACTCCGTCGTGCGCTCCTATCTGGCGCTTGCGGGCATCGAGGATTGCTTCGAAGAGCTCACCCGGGCCGCGCGAGAGCCGGCTCGCTAACGACGCATGCGACGGCGTGCTGATCGCCGGCTCGCTCGCGACCTTGAGCAAATCCATGAACCCGAACGCCGTAGAGCCGGACGAAGTGATCCGCCCATTCTACTAGGAATCCGCAGAATTGCTCGCACTCCACGTCAACCTGTTCCTTTGCGAGTCCATGCAGAGCAGCCGGGAGTCGCGGGCTGCAGCGCTTGCCGCCTGCTCCACGGGCCTACCCGCTTGGGTCTCCCAGACCCTGGCCGACAACGGCCTCGGGCCTGATCCGCAGCGGAAAATCCATCGACGAGGCGACGCCCGTCATCGCCGACCTGCCAGTCTCGGCCCCTGCTGGCCAACTGCTGCTGGCCGGAAAGCGTGACCGCCGCCCAGGACGGTATGCTGGTCGGCGGCTATGCCGACTGCATCACGCATATCCCCAAGCAGGGCGAGTAGCTGATGCACGGCGATAAGAAAACCGACGGCCTCTTATGACGGCCTGATGCCCTTGCGCGGCGATCTCAGGCCAACGCAATTTTCCGAACACGCCCAGCGCTAGCCCGATGCCGGTGCCGACGACATCATCGGCGGCTGTTGCGGTACCGGCACGGGGCATGTGGCCCGGATACGCGAGCTTCGGAGCTGCGCGGTCGCCGTCTCGCCGGCAGCGTAGCGCGAGGCCGATTCGACGCCCAGGGATGTGTCTTTCAATTCCGAAAAGCCCCCCTCACCAAGTTTCGGGACCCCGCGTTGTGGGGGCCCCTACAAAAAACATTCCCATCCCGATCGGTCGGCGGGCGATCTCTCGTCGCGACAAAAGATCACTGCCCCGAAAGCCTCTGAATCTCTGCCTTGATCAAGCTTGTGGATAACCTTCGCAAGCCCATGTAGTGACAGCTTTATTTTTTACAGGCTCATAAATATATAACTTGAAGATACGCCTATAACCATATGTTTTGATTTACTCTATCTAAGTTTTTCAGAAGAAACAGACGCCGCCGAAAGTCACCACTAGATTAGGTGGGTTGTCACCGCTTAGCCACAATATCCTGTTGACAAGTTCCGGCGCTCAGAGGAACCTCCAAGACTGGACGAAAGACGACAAGACCTAGTGGTTCTTCGTCAATGTGACGCAATATTTGGAGATCGGGTCGGAGGTTCTAACGGGTTGAGGCGCTTTGAAAAGCGCAAGAATCCGAGGGAGCATCAGGGGTCGTAGGAGGGGGCGTTAATGCGAATTTCTCGTTATTTTACTCGTGAGGGCACCTCACCATATGACGGAATCGAGTTCCGCACAGCGTTGAGCGAAATCAAGAACCCCAACGGCTCGGTGGTTTTCGAACTGAACGACGTCGAGGTCCCGGCAAGCTGGTCGCAGGTTGCCTGCGACGTCCTCGCCCAGAAGTATTTCCGCAAGACGGGTATTCCAACCCGTATGAAGCGGGTTGCCGAGGACAAGGTTCCCGAGTGGCTTCAACGCCAGGTGCCCGACACCGATGCGCTCGACGCGCTGGACGAAGCCGAGCGTTATAGCGGCGAAATCAAGGCCACCCAGGTATTCGACCGGCTGGCCGGAACCTGGACCTACTGGGGTTGGAAGAACGGCTATTTCGATAGCGAGGCCGACGCGAGCACGTTCTTTGACGAACTTCGCTACATGCTCTGCCACCAGATGAGCGCGCCCAATTCGCCCCAGTGGTTCAACACCGGACTGCATTGGGCCTACGGCATCGACGGACCGGCCCAGGGCCACCACTATGTCGATCCTGAGAGCGGCGAACTAACGCTTTCGGCCTCGGCCTACGAACACCCCCAGCCCCACGCCTGCTTCATCCAGAGCATCAACGACGATCTCGTCAACGAGGGCGGTATCATGGACCTTTGGGTCCGCGAGGCGCGCCTGTTCAAATACGGCTCGGGCACGGGCACCAATTTTTCGTCGGTGCGCGGCGAAAACGAGCCGCTTTCGGGCGGCGGGCGTTCGTCCGGCCTGATGAGCTTCCTCAAGATCGGTGACCGCGCCGCGGGCGCGATCAAATCGGGCGGCACGACGCGGCGCGCGGCGAAGATGGTGATCTGCGACATCGACCACCCCGATATCGAGGAGTTCATCTCCTGGAAGGCAGTCGAAGAGCAGAAGGTCGCCGCGCTGGTCGCCGGCTCCAAGCTTGCCCAGCGCCACATGAACGAAGTCATGGCGGCCTGCCAGATGGGCAGCGGCGACGCGCGCTTCGATCCCAAGCAGAACGTCGAACTCAAGCGGGCGATCAAGGCGGCCCGCCACAGCATGATCCCCGACAGCTATATCCAGCGGGTGCTGCAGTTCGCCCGCCAAGGCTTCACCGAAATCGAGTTCAAGACCTACGATACGGACTGGCAGTCGGAGGCCTACCTCACGGTCTCGGGCCAGAACTCCAACAATTCGGTGCGCGTGAACGACGATTTCCTCGAGCGCGCCCTGGCTGGCGAGGATTGGTCGCTGATCCGACGCAAGGACCGCTCCGTCGACCGCACCGTGAACGCGGCCGATCTGTGGGACCAAATCGCCCACTCCGCCTGGTCGTCCGCCGATCCCGGCATCCAGTTCGACACCACCATCAACGATTGGCACACTTGCCCCAATTCGGGCCGGATCAACGCGTCGAACCCGTGCTCGGAATACATGTTCCTCGACGACACGGCGTGCAACCTCGCGTCGCTGAACCTCAAGACGTTCCAGGACGAGGAAACCGGCGAGTTCGACATTGCCGCCTACGAACACGCCATCCGGCTGTGGACGGTGGTGCTCGAGATCTCGGTCACGATGGCCCAGTTTCCGTCGCGCGAGATCGCGCTCCGGAGCTACGCCTTCCGCACCCTCGGCCTCGGCTTCGCCAACATCGGCGGCCTTCTGATGTCGTCGGGCCACGCCTACGACAGCGACGAAGGCCGCGCTATTTGCGGCGTGCTCTCGTCGATCATGACCGGTGTCGCCTACGCCACCTCGGCGGAAATGGCTAAGGAACTGGGCGTCTTCCCCGGCTACGGCGAGAACAACGACGCGATGCTCCGGGTGATCCGTAACCATCGCCGCGCCGCCCATAGCGAAACCGAGGGCTACGAGACGCTTGCCACCCTGCCCGTACCGCTCGACGCCGAGAACTGCCCCGATGCCCGGATGGTCGAGGCGGCGCGCCGGGCGTGGGATGAGGCTCTGGAACTGGGTGAAGCGCACGGTTACCGCAATGCCCAGACCACGGTGGTTGCACCGACCGGTACCATCGGACTGGTGATGGATTGCGACACCACCGGCATCGAGCCGGACTTTGCGCTGGTCAAATTCAAGAAGCTGGCCGGTGGCGGCTATTTCAAGATCATCAATCGCTCGGTGCCCGAGGCGCTGGCCAGCCTGGGCTACGACGCCGGGCAGGTCGACGCCATCGTGCGCTATGCGGTTGGCCGGGGAACCCTGAACGACGCCCCGGGGATAAACCATAAGTCACTGATGGAAAAGGGTTTTCCGGCGTCCGTCCTGGACAAGCTTGAAGACAGCCTGAAGCACGCCTTCGAGATAAAGTTTGCCTTTAACAAATGGTCGCTGGGCGAGGAGTTCTGCATCAACGAACTGAACTTCACCCAGGAGCAGCTCAACGACATCTCCTTCGACATGCTCCAGGAGCTAGGCTTCTCCAAGGGCGAGATCGAGGCCGCCAACGTCTATTGCTGCGGCTCGATGAGCCTTGAGGGTGCGCCCCATCTCAAGGACGCGCATCTCGCCGTGTTCGACTGTGCCAATGCCTGCGGCCGCCTGGGCACCCGCTACCTCTCGGTCGACAGCCACATCCGTATGATGGCGGCTTCACAGCCCTTTATCTCGGGCGCTATCTCCAAGACCATCAACATGCCAGCGGATGCCAGCGTGGCCGACTGCAAGGAGGCCTATTTGCTGTCCTGGCGGCTCGGCATCAAGGCCAACGCGCTCTATCGCGATGGCTCCAAGCTATCCCAGCCGCTCAGCGCAGCGCTCATCGACGACGATTTCGAGGCGACTCTCGAGGAAAAGGAACGCGCCCCGGCCCGGGTCGCCGAAATAGTCGAGCGGATCGTCGAGCGCGAAATTTCCGCCGGGCGCAACCGCCTGCCCCAGCGGCGCAAGGGCTACACCCAGAAGGCGAAAGTGGGCGGGCACAAGGTCTATCTCCGAACCGGCGAGTACCAGGAGGGCGGCCTGGGCGAGATCTTCATCGATATGCACAAAGAAGGCGCGGCCTACCGCAGCCTGATGAACAACTTCGCCATCGCCATCTCGATCGGGCTGCAATACGGCGTGCCGCTCGAGGAATTCGTCGAGGCCTTCACCTTCACCCGCTTCGAGCCCTCGGGCATGGTCGAGGGTAACGAGTCGATCAAGATGGCGACCTCGGTGATCGACTACATCTTCCGCGAGCTCGCGATTTCCTATCTGGGGCGTAACGATCTCGCGCATACCCAGCCCGCGGATCTCACGCCCGACAGCCTGGGCGGGGGGTCTGCCGACAAGGAGGCCGCACGCGGCGGCGCGGGCCGACGCGAGGATCTGGTTGCCGCCATGCGGCCCTACGTCAGCAACGGTTATGTCCGGACCAACCTGCATGTTGTCAACGGCGGCAAGGCACTGGCCACCGTCGAGACTGCCTCAGCGGTCGCCGCCGAGACGGCGACGGCCGCGGTGGTCGAACGCACGATGGTTGCGTCGAGCACGACTGTCGCTCTCGCGCTGGACGACGGCATCCAAAACATCAGCCATGCACGAATGAAAGGATATGAAGGGGACCCCTGCACCGAATGCGGCAACCTGACGCTGGTGCGCAACGGGACCTGTCTGAAATGCGATACTTGTGGCGCTACCAGTGGCTGTTCTTGACGATTGTACATCTCCCGCAATCATAGGCCACTGGCACTTACGGGGCGCGTGCAATACGCGCCCCTTTTTTCCCTTCCTCTGGCCCGATCTATCCGGCGGCAGCGCGACACCTACCGGGTCCAACGTTGATGAATTGGTTATTTTCCACCAAATAACTTTCTGACGCGACTTACTCTTCTCGAATACTGGGAATCCATGCCTGCCCTCGATCTGACCCGCTTCAAGGCTCTGACCTTCGATTGCTACGGCACCCTGATCGACTGGGAGGCGGGCATTGTGCGTGCGCTCGAGCCTTGGGCGGCGCACCACGGTCTGGCACTCGGGGGCGACGCTCTGCTCGACGCATTCGCAGGCGTGGAATCCACAATCCAGGCGGCTTCACCCGGCAAGAATTATACGGACGTGCTGCACGACGTGCTGCTCGCGCTGGCCCGGGCCCACGACGTTCCAGTGCAGGACGACGAGGCGCGCAAATTTTCCGCGTCAGTCCTCGACTGGCCCGCGTTTTCTGATAGCGCGGACGCGCTCGGCTATCTGAAGCAGCATTACGCGCTGGTCATCCTGTCCAACGTTGATCGGTCCTCGTTCGCGAATAGCAACGCGAAGCTCGGGGTCGAGTTCGACCTGATCGTTACCGCCGAGGATGTCGGCTCCTACAAGCCGAACCCGGCCCATTTCGAGCACGCCTTCGCCGATCTCGCCGCGCGGGGGGTCGCCCGGGCCGAGATCCTGCACGTGGCGCAGAGCCTGTTTCACGATATTGCGCCGGCGAACCGCCTCGCCCTGCCCTGCGTCTGGGTCGACCGCCGCGACGACCGGCCAGGCACAGGCGCCACCCCGCCAACCGAGGCAACTCCCGACCTGCGTGTAACCTCGTTGGAAGAACTAGCCCGGCTTCACCGCGCCCAGACAAGCACCTGACCGCCCGGCGTCGGAAAATCCGGTTCAGCCCTCGGCGTCGTCTTTTTTTGGGGTGGGCGGCGTCTGCACTCGGATATGAAGCTCGCGGAGATGACCGGGGTCGGCCGCTGCGGGCGCGCCCATCAGCAGGTCTTCGGCCTGCTGGTTCATGGGGAAAGCGATGATCTCGCGGATGTTGGGCTCGTCGGCCAGCAACATGACAATACGGTCGACTCCCGGCGCGACGCCGCCGTGAGGCGGTGCGCCGAACTTGAAGGCGTGAAACAGTGCGGGGAACTGGCTTTCCACCGCTTCCGCCTCGTAACCGGCGATCGCGAATGCCTTGACCATTACGTCGGGTAAATGGTTCCGGATGGCGCCGCTCGAAAGCTCGACGCCGTTGCACACAATATCGTACTGGTAGGCCAAAATCTCTAGGGGGTCCTGGGCCTCCAGCGCCTCCAGCCCTCCCTGGGGCATGGAGAACGGGTTGTGGCTGAACTCGATCTTCTTGGTCAGATCGTCGAACTCGTACATAGGGTAATCGACGATCCAGCAGAAGCGGAAGACGTCTTTTTCTAACAGGTCGAGCTGGAGCCCAAGCTCGGTCCGCACCGCGCCCGCATAGCGGGTCGCCGCCGCCGGCGTGTCGCAGCTCAAAAACAGAGCGTCGCCGTTGGCGAGGCACGCTTGGTTGCGCAACGCGGCGATCACCTCGGGTGGGATGAACTTGGCGATCGGTCCCTTGCCCGCGCCCTCGTCGAATACGATGTAGCCCAGCCCCGGCGCGCCGAGGCCCTGGGCAAACGCGATCATCTTGTCGAAGAAGCTACGCGGCCGCGCGGCAACGCCCTTGACCGGGATGCCGCGTACCACCCCGCCCTTCTCGATGGTCGACTTGAAAGCGCGGAACTCTACATCGTCGCGCGCGAAATGCTCGGTGACGTCGACGATTTCGATGGGATTGCGCAAGTCGGGTTTGTCCGTGCCGTACTTCGCCATCGCCTCGAGGTAAGGAATGCGGGGCCAGGGCGAAGGCGTAACAGCGCGCTCGGAAAATTCAGTGAACACGCCGTGCAGCACAGGCTCGACCGCGGCGAATACATCTTCCTGCTCGACGAACGCCATCTCGATATCGAGTTGATAGAACTCGCCGGGTGAGCGGTCGGCACGCGCATCCTCATCGCGAAAGCAGGGCGCGATCTGAAAGTAGCGGTCGAAGCCCGAGGCCATGAGCAGTTGCTTGAACTGCTGGGGCGCCTGGGGAAGCGCGTAGAACGAGCCAGGATGAATGCGGCTGGGCACCAGGTAGTCCCGAGCGCCCTCGGGCGAACTGGCGGTTAGGATCGGGGTCTGAAACTCCGTGAAGCCCAGATCCACCATGCGTTGCCGGATGCTGCTGATAATATTCGAGCGCAACAGGATGTTGCGGTGCATGCGCTCGCGGCGCAGGTCAAGAAAGCGGTAGCGCAGTCGGATATCCTCGCCATACTCGTGGTCGCCATGAACTGGCATGGGCAGACTTTCGGCTACGGACTGGACCTTGAGGCCCTCGATCTGAATCTCCACCTCGCCGGTTGGAAGCTTGGGGTTGACCGTATCTTCGCTGCGCGGCACCACGGGGCCGGTCACGGTCACGACGCATTCCGAGCGCAAAGCCTCGGCGGCGGCAAACAGTGCATGGCCGGTCTCGACGACACACTGGGTCACACCATAATGATCGCGCAGGTCGATGAACAAAAGCTGGCCGTGGTCGCGCATGCGGTGAACCCAGCCTGAAATTCGCGCGGTCTCGCCGACATGGGCGGGCCTGAGCTCGGCACAGTTGTGAGTTCGGTATGGATGCATGGACCGCTGACTCCGCCGGGGCGGGCGCGCCGCCTGTTAATCTCGCGAGGCGGAGAAGCGCATGGAAACCGGGGCTTTGTCAAGGCTGTGCCGCCACTAAAGGTCCATACGCGCTGCCCCACTGGCGCGCCGCCCCAGTTTCGGGTAAACCCTCGACTCGTGTATGGAAGAGCCATCAGGCGCGTTGCCGTGTTCGGCGCCGTGCTACTTGCCCTGCTCGCCGCGCCGGCGATTGCCAACGTTGACGATCCCCCGCTCGTGGCCGCCGCCAAGGTGGGTGACGCCGAGGCGGTGAGCCGGTTACTTGGATCGGGTGAAGACGTCGAAACGGCGGACTGGGCAGGCTGGCCGTCCCTGGTATGGGCCGCGTTGCGCCTGCATGACGAGGTCATCGAAGTGCTGCTCGACGCGGGCGCCAATATCGAGGTGATCGGCCACGGCGGCAAAAACAGCGGAACCGCGCTTATGATGGCCGCAAAGAAGCTCGGAGGAACCGAAACAATGGCCCTGTTGCTCGCCCGAGGCGCCGCAATCGAAGGCACCGACCAGTACGACCGTACCGCCCTGATGATCGCGGCCAAGCACGG
>CAVOEB010000063.1:0-17310 GCA_963694715.1 Alphaproteobacteria bacterium
TGACGCTAGGTGTGCTTGCCGAGTTTTTACGGAGTTCGCCATGTCCTACATCATCCGCGCCGCTCGTCCCGACGATGCCGATTCCGTGGTCACTATGACGCATGCATTGAACAAGCACGATAAACGCTCGCCCGTACTTATGGACGCTGTCAAATTCCGCCGCGATAGTTTTGCCGAACCCTCGGCGTTTCGCGTCTTCGTTGCCGAGGACGAGGCGGGCGCGCTGGTCGGCTATACCCTGTGGTATCCGGAGTACGACGCGCTGGGCGCGCGGCGCGGCGCGTACATGGAGGATCTATGGGTCGACCCGTCGGCGAGGGGCACGGGCCTTGCCCGCCGTCTGATGGCCTCAATTGCGCGCGAAAACGCTTCCGTAGGCGGTCGCTATCTCACCTGGATGGCGAAAAAAGACAACGCCGTCGGCAACGCCTTTTACGCCAAGGTCGGTAAGGCTGAACCCGACTATCTCGCCTGGTTGGCCGATGGAAAGGATTTAGACGCGTTACTCGAAGTTGCTGAGGGCTAAGCCACCGCCCCACAACATATTATGCCGCCGTAGCTCAGTGGTAGAGCGCGCCCTTGGTAAGGGCGAGGCCGAGTGTTCGATCCACTCCGGCGGCACCATATTTTCAATGACTTAGCTAATTTCCCGTTTTCTGCAAGAGGCTCGTAAGTGCACTTTTCTCGCCTCAGGAACCAACTCGCGCAAGAAAACTGGCCAGTGATCATTCGATCAGGCCATCGTTCGAGGCATCTATCACGTCATTCGTCATCTCGGATCATGCCGGACATCGGGACACCGAAGTTATTTCTTGGCGCCGGATGCCTCTGGTCCTATATCCTATAGCGGTGCGAAACAGGCTGCCTTCGATCGATCGATGACGGGCTCCTCTCCCGGTCCGGGAGGACGACCCGGTTCGGATCTCTTTAATCACCGCCTCTGGTGGAGCGAGATCCGTGGCGCGGTCGGGTATCTGACCCGGCTGCGCCCGGCGCGCCTGGCCTCGGATGCCGCGCCGTCGGCGCCCGTAACGGCGGCGCGAGCCTTTCCGCTGGTCGGCGCCGCCCTGGGCCTAACGGGCGGTCTCGCTTACGGCCTGGGGGCTTTGCTGGGGTTTCCACCTCTCCTGGCTGCTTTGCTCGGGGTCGGGGCCATGATTTTGATTACCGGTGCCCGACCTGAGGAATTCATGAGCCGCTTGGCGGAGGCCTTCGGGCGTTCCGCCCCGCTGGAGAAAAAACTGGATAGTCTGCGCGCGAACGGGGTCAGCGCGCTCGGCGTTATTTTCCTCGTGCTCATCATCGGTGCCAAGGTGGGTGCGGTTGCGGATCTTGGAAATGTGGCGTTGGTAATTGCCGCCATGGCGGGAGCCGGCGCCGCTTCGCGCGCTGCGGTTCCCCTCATCGTCCGCTATGTCGACCCTGCTTCGACGGATTTCGCGGCAAGCGGGCGGCCTGGCCTGGAAGATGTCGTCGTTGCGGGTGGGTTAGCGCTACTCGTCGCCCTGATCGCTCTGGGCGGGGCCGGTCTGATCGCCGTATTTATCGCCGGCGGCGTTGGCTTCCTGCTGGCGCTTCTGGCCAAACGCCAGATCGGTGGCCATACTGAGCAGGTTCTGGGCGGCGTGCAAGTTGTCGCCGACGTGGCGTTCCTCTTAGTCATAGCAGCTTTGAAATAATGCCCGGTCAAACAACCAAAACTGCCTGGTGGTGGGTGCGCCACGCGCCCGTACAGGGCCATGGCGGCCGCATTTACGGTCAAAACGATCATTCGGCGGATACCTCCAACCGCGCCGCATTCCAGGCCGTCGCCCGCCGCCTTCCCAAGAACGCCGTCTGGGTGCGCAGCCATCTCAGCCGTACGCTGCAGACCGCCCAGGCGTTGATCGACGAAGGCATCGCCGCGCCCGAGCTTCTCGTCGAACCCGGAATCGCCGAACAGCATCTCGGCGTCTGGGAAGGCATGACCCAGGCGGAACTGACGGCGGCAAAGGACGGCGCCTTTCACCGCTACTGGCTGGCCCCCGCGGACCATCGCCCCGAAGGCGGCGAAAGCTTTGAAGATGTCGTGATACGGGTCGGCGAAGTAATGGAGCGTATGACGACAGCGTTTGCGGGCCGCGACATCGTCGCCGTCGCTCACGGCGGCTCGATCCGCGCAGCGCTCGGCTACGTCCTGGGGCTTCATCCCGAGGCAGCACTGAGTATGGGGGTAGACCATATCTCGCTGACCCGCCTCGAACGGGTCGATGGACCAGGGGAAGGGCACGACTGGCACGTCTTGTTCGTCAACCTGCCACCCGAATAACAACAGGGCCAAGCTAGCCCATGACAACGCCGGTACGACGCATCGTCACTCTCATCCCCTCGGCGACGGAAATCGTCGACCTTCTCGGGCTGACCGATCAGATCGTCGGGCGCTCGCATGAATGCGACCAGCCGTCGGGAATCGAGAGTCGGCCCGTGCTGACTCGCCCGAGGCTCGACCCACTGGCTCCCAGCGCCGAAATTCACCGTACGGTCGAAGGGTTGCTGCGCGATGCATTGGCCGTCTACGACCTGGACTCGGCCCTCCTTGCAGAACTCGAGCCGACCCATATCGTGACCCAGACCCAATGCGAGGTCTGCGCCGTCGGGCTTAGCGACGTCGAAGCGGCGGCTGCCGCCCATCTTCGCCAACCTACCGAGATTATCGTGCTCGCGCCGATGAAACTAGGTGACATGCTTGAAGACATCCGAGACCTTGGCCGCGTCTTCGGTGTCGATTCGTCTCCGGCCGACGCCTTGGCAGATCGTCTCAATGATATTCGTGCCGTCAGCTCGAAAATACCCGATGGCGAGAAACCACGCGTCGCTTGCGTCGAATGGTGCGACCCCCTCATGGCAGCCGGAAACTGGGTGCCGGAGATTGTCGAGTTGGCGGGCGGAATCGACCTGTTCGGCACGGCTGGCGTTCACGCGCCGTTGATCGATGCGTCCGACCTGTTCGCCGCTGATCCCGACGTCGTCGTGTTCATGCCCTGCGGATTCGGCCTCGAACGCACCGCTGCGGAGGCCGAACGGTTGCTCGCCACGCCCGGTTGGAACGAAACCAAGGCTATGCGGGCCGGCGCTCTTTATGCCACCGACGGTGATCATTATTTTAATCGGCCGGGACCCCACCTCGTTGAATCAGTGGAAATTTTGGCCGAACTTCTTCACCCAGATCGGTTCCACTTCGCCCACGAAGGCACGGGCTGGTCCCACCTTGATGCTGAAACGGCTCATACCGGAGCGCGCCGCCCGCCCGAATCCAATCAGGGAGACGTCACCCCATAAAACGCCTTTTGATCTCCACCCTGCTTATCTTCCTTATGGGCGCCCTCATTTAACCCGCGGCCTGGGCGCAAGACCGCGACGAAGAACTGCTCATCGACAAGGCCGTCACCACGTTGCACACCATGCAGGACGATCCCACCTTTGCTCCGATGCGCGATCTGCTCAAGAGCGTCATCGTGGTTCCCAATCTGGTCAAGGCCGGATTCTTTATCGGCGGCGCGGGCAGAGCCGGCGTGATGATGGCCTACGACGTTGGGGCGAACGACTGGACCGACCCGGCCTTCATCAACATCGGCGCGGCGAGCTTCGGCCTTCAGATCGGGCGCCGAGGTCTCGGAAATCGTACTCGTCATCCTCACGCCCGAGGCCCTGAACGCGCTATTGACCAACAAAGCCTCGCTCGGTGCCGAGGCTGGGTTGGCGCTGGGGACATACGGCGGCGAGCGCGAAACCGCAACGACGAGCCCCGCCCTGGAAAAAGATATTCTTTCGTTTTCCTACAGCCGCGAACTGTTCGGCGGGTGCTCCCTGGAGGGCAGTCTCCTGCTCGCCGACGAGGCAAGCAACGAGGCCTATTACGGCCAGCGCGTCGGCAGCCGTGAGATCACCGTGGATCGGGCCTTGACCCATCCGGGCAGCTCGACGCTGCGCAGCCTGCTCTCGAAAATCGCCAGCAGCGCCAGCCCGCTCTAAACCCGAACCAACCGGATCATATTAGATGACGCGTCGCGGTCAGCAACGCGAGGCCCGCCGTTACCAGGACAACCGTCACCGTGCCAAGCTAGACGGCACGGCGTAGATCGTCCGGGGGGACCCGCGCGCGCCCTTTGCCCAGCGAGGGCGCCGTGACGGAAATGCCGTTCCAGCGTGCCGAGCCCCCCAGCGAAAGCCCCAGCGCGCCGGACGCAGCCGCAACCACCCATGTGGCCACTGAAGCCGCGTCGCCCGGGCGGGCCGCCCGAATCGTCCGCCAGACCCGAAGCGGCGAGCCGCCCGGAACGAACGCCCCCGCGAGCAAGATCAACATCCCCGTCAACCGCGCAGGCAGCCAGCTAGCGACCTCATCGAGCCGCACCGCCGCCAGGCCGAATTTCTCTCGGGACGGGTCGCGCCGGCCGACAACGCCATCCACGACCTCGATGGCCCGGAAAGCCAACACGCCGGGCAGGCTCAGCAGCAGATACCAGAAGACGGGTCCGACAAGTCCGTAGAGCAGGCTGCGCGCGCATTTCCACCGCGCGCGAGGGAATGGTCGTCGGCGTAGTCCCGCGCGGTGTGGTCCCGTTCCGCCAGCAACTGGCGGGCATCACCGGAACGGTCGCGCTGGAGCGCTGGGGTAAGCGCGCCAGAAAGACGAACCCCGCGCCAGATGCCAAACAGCGAGGCCAGGATCGCGATCTCGACAATCCAGCCATAAGCCACTGGCTGCGCATGACGGACGACGGCCCAGCCCGCCGCCGCGGCGAATCCTGGGATGACGACGACGCTCAGCAGGCCACGAATTACCCGCGCGACTTCGCCACGGCTTTCGCGATTCAGGCGGAATTCGAGAAATCACCCGCCCCGTTTGGCCAGAACCAGCGGTCCCCGTAGCCGACGGGGCACTAACCCGCCCGTCACAAGATGGAGCAGGAGAGCGACGAGCAACAGCAGGATCGGGCCGGGGCCAGCTTGCCAATCGAGTGCGCCCAGCCCGTCGAGCGACCAGTGGTCGACGTCCCACAGGGAAAACTCGGACATAGCACGAGCTATGGCCTCCCGATCCGACAGCGTCAATCACTGCTCGGCCGGCGCAATTGCCCTTGAATCGCGCGATTTGCAGCGCCGGTCATACAGTGTAAGCTTAGCCCCTCAGAAAAACGCGCCGTAACTTCACTCCAACAGATCACAACGAACGGCGAATTCATGGCCCTTCCCAAACCTCCAAAATACGCCGTCTGGGTCGCTCTTGCCGGGGCCATAGCCCTGGTCATCCTGTTTAGCCCCGCGGGGCCGCCCACCGACGACGTGAAGAAACAGGCCATGGAGACGAGAGCGGCACTCTGGATGGAAGGCGAGGCCACTCTTCTCAACGACGAAGACGGCGCGGCGGAACAAGCCGGAGATGCCCAATCCGAGTCTCTTGGCGGTCCGTTCTCGCTGGTCGATCAAACCGGGCAAGCGGTCACCGAGCGCGACTATTTAGGCAGCTACGCCTTGGTCTATTTCGCCTCGACCGATTGCACCGGTGACTGCGAGAAAGGGCTGGGCGCGATCGCCGCCGCAGTGGACCGGATCGGAGGCGGCGCCGGAACCATCACGCCGATCATGATCACCACAGATCCCGAGGCTGATTCCATCGCGTCCCTAGCCCGCTTCGCCGCGACGGTCCACCCCCGCTTGTCGGCGCTGACGGGCAGCCCGGCCCAGGTAGAGCAGGCCGCCCGGGCCTACGGTGTAGATCTTGAGGGCAGTGCGCCGAGCAGCCCCATTTTCCTGATCGATCCGAAGGGCCGTTACGTTACCCATTTTAACCGGACCATCACGCCCGACGCCCTGTCAGCCGGCATCCAAGATTATTTCTAGCGCGCTGCGACGGCCTCGAGCATAAACGCCCGCCAGAGGCGGGCGGGCAGGCCGCCGCCCGTCACGCCGGCCATCGGTGTTGCGTCGTCGTTGCCGGTCCAGACCCCGGCGACCAGCCCTTCCGAGAAACCCACGAACCAGGCATCGCGAAAATCCTGGCTAGTGCCGGTTTTGCCGAACACCGAGCCCAGGGGTAGTGCCGCGGCACGGCCCGTGCCCGTGGACACGACCTCGGCCAGCATAGACGTCATCGCGCGCACGGTGTCTTGTGTTGCCACAGTGCCGCCGCCGGAACCCTCGCGCCGATAGAGGCTATGCCCTCCGGCATCGCGAATCTCGGAGATCCCATGAGCCAGGACCCGTTCGCCGCCGTTCGCTATCGCTGCGTAGGCCTGGGTCAACTCGATGACGGGAATACCCGCACTACCCAAGGCAAGGCTGAGATCGTCGGGCAGATCGACGGTAATGCCGAGACGCCGCGCCGTTTTGATCAGCCGCTCGACGCTAAGCTCATGCGATAACCTCACAGCGACACTGTTGAGCGAATCGGCGAATGCCTCGTTGAGTGTCACCGGACCGCGATAACGGCCATCATAATTTGACGGGCTCCACTCGCCCAGAGTGATGGGTGCGTCTTCGATCACGTCGAGCAGATCGTAACCCGCTTCGAGAGCGGCGAGATATACCACGAGCTTGAACGCCGAGCCCGGTTGCCGACGCGCCTGTACCGCCCGGTTGAACTGGCTTTCACTGTAATTGCGCCCGCCGACCATGGCACGTACCTCGCCCTCGGGCGAAAGCGCAACCAACGCCGCCTGGCCGACCTTGCGCTCGACGCCTTCGCCGGCCAGCGCTTCGCTCACGGCGCGTTCCGCCGCCTTCTGGACGGGCGGATCGAGCGTCGTCAGCACCGTCAGGTCGCCGCGGGTGGGGCCGACATAACCGGGTAGCTGTTCGAGTACCCAGTCGGCGAAATAGCGCGCCCCCGGCCCACCTGTTAAGCGCGCACCCAGCATCGCAGGCTCGGCCTTGGCCTGTGCGGCCTGGTCTGCGCCCAGTCGCTCGGCCTCGACCATATTGTCGAGCACGTCCGCTGACCGGGCATGCGCGAGCTCGAGATTGCGGGTCGGCGCATAGCGCGACGGAGCCTTGAGAAGCCCGGCCAGCAGGGCGGCTTCGGAAAGGTTCAGCCAGCGGGCCGAATGGCCGAAATAACGCCGGGCCGCCGCGTCCACGCCGTAGGCTCCGGCACCGAGATAGACCCGGTTGAGATAGAGCGCGAGAATTTCGTCCTTACTAAATTTCATCTCAAGCTGGAGCGCCAGGAGGACCTCCTGGATTTTGCGCCGGTAGGTTCTCTCCGGGCTTAGAAAAGCGATTTTGGCGAGCTGCTGCGTGATCGTGCTGGCGCCCTCCACCACGCCGCCGGCCCTGACGTTGGCGAATACCGCCCGGCCAATGCCCTTGGCGTCGATTCCGATATGGCTGTAGAAACGGCGATCCTCGGTCGAGAGCACCGCATCGATCAGAACCGCGGGCAAGGCATCGAGCGGCACGAAGTCTCCCGAAACCCCACCCAGTTCAGCAAGCAACGAATTATCAGCGGCCAGAACACGCACAACAGGATTGCGCGGCGGTCCGGCCAGGTCGTCGAGATCGGGCAGGTCGTAGGCGAAATAGGCCACCACGCCGAGGCCGACGACGCCGACCCAGATGACCAGCACCGCGGTCCATTTGATAAGCCGGCGCAACCACGACGTCTGCGGCGGCGAATCGCCGGTAGGGTCGGAGCGGGATGACGGGGTACGAGGCTTGCGGATCATGGCCTGTGCGCAGCACTACGGGCGCGCCGCATCCCTCAGCCTAGAAAGCATTGCGGTAGGAGTATGGCTATCCACTGCGGCACGATCAGTTCGGCACGAGCCCTAGACGTCGAGATTGGCCACCTTGAGGGCGTTGTTCTGGATAAATTCCCGGCGCGGCTCGACCTCGTCACCCATCAGCGTCTCGAACAGACTGTTGGCTTCCTGCGCATCCCTGACCTGAACCTGCAGCAGGGTGCGGATATTGGGGTCGAGGGTCGTCTCCCATAGCTGACCCGGGTTCATTTCACCCAAGCCCTTGTAGCGCTGAACCGACAGGCCCTTGCGTCCACTCTCCATCACGGCGTCGAGCAACGCGGTCGGCGAATTGACCTCCTTGGCGTCATCCTTGCGCTTGAGAACCGGCGACACAAGGTAGATTTCCTGCAATCGGTCCGCGAGGGCATCGAGCCGGCGGGCCTCGGGCGTGTTGATCAGCGTCCGGTCGATCACATGGTGCTCGGTCACGCCGCGAATCGTGCGTGAAAAATTGAAGCCCGTTTCCGGGTCCGCCTCTCCTGTCCAACCCCGCTCCATCTCGTTGGCAAGGCCGTCGAGGCGCTTGGCGATATAGATTGCCGCACCCTGCGCTCGTTCCGCATCACCCATCACCGTTTCGTTGAGAGCGCCGGCGATCGCCGCCTGCTCCACGACCGAGCGGTCGATCCGCCGGGTCAGGCCGTTGACCAACCCTGAAATGTCCCGGGCCTCTTCGACGACATCACGCAGATCGGTGCCGGAATGCTCACGCTCCAGAAGTGCGCCCGGGTTCGCCGCGTCGTGGCTACGCACCGCGAGCACCACATCCTCGAGACCGGAATCGATCAGATACTCCTGAAAGTTCTTTTCGTCCTTGAGGTAGAGTTCCGAATTGCCGCGCTTGACCTTGTAGAGCGGTGGCAGGGCGATATAGAGGTAGCCCGCCTCGATCAATTCGGGCATGTGGCGGTAGAAGAACGTGAGTAACAGCGTGCGTATATGGGCGCCATCGACATCGGCGTCGGTCATGATAACAATCTTGTGATAGCGCAGCTTCTCGATGTTGAAGTCTTCGTGTCCGATGCCGGCGCCCAGCGCCGTAATCAGGGTGCCGATCTCGACCGAGCTCAGCATGCGGTCGAGCCGTGCGCGTTCGACATTGAGAATTTTTCCGCGCAGGGGCAACACCGCCTGGAACGCACGGTCACGGCCCTGCTTGGCCGAACCGCCCGCGGAATCGCCCTCAACCAGGAAAATCTCGGCGCGCGCCGGATCGCGGGCCTGACAATCCGCCAGCTTTCCGGGCAGATTTGATATATCGAGCGCACCCTTACGCCGGGTCAGCTCGCGCGCCTTGCGCGCGGCCTCCCGGGCTGCGGCAGCCTCGATGACCTTGCCTATAATGGTCTTGGCCTCGTTGGGGTGTTCCTCAAACCACTGCCCAAGCTTGTCGCCAACGACGCTCTCGACCACGGGGCGGACTTCCGAGCTGACCAGCTTCTCTTTCGTCTGGCTGGAAAACTTCGGATCAGGCACCTTAAGCGAAAGCACGCAGGTGAGCCCCTCGCGGGCATCGTCGCCTGACATCGAAACCTTCTCGCGCTTGGCCAACCCGCTGTTGGCAAGGTAGGTGTTTACCGTGCGTGTCAACGCCCCGCGAAAGCCTGCGAGATGGGTGCCGCCATCGCCCTGGGGGATGTTGTTCGTAAAGCACAGCATGGTTTCGTAGTAGCTGTCGTTCCACTGCAGGGCGACATCGACGACGGTGTCGCCCTTCTCGCCGCTGAAGGTAATCGGCGGCGTATGCAGGGGGGTCTTGCCGCGGTCGAGGTAATCGACAAACGCCTCGATGCCCCCTTCATAGGCCAGTTCCACAACCACTGGCTCAGACGGTCGCAGATCCGAGAGCTTGATGCTCACGCCGGAATTGAGAAACGCTAGTTCGCGCAGCCGGTGCTCCAGCTTGTCGAAGTCGAACTCGATGCCCGTAAAGGTCTCGGACGACGGCATGAACACGACCTGGGTGCCGGTCTTGTCCTGGACCTCGCCCACGATCTCAAGCGGCGCTTCCGCGTCGCCGTTGCGAAAACGCATGAAATGCTCCTTGCCTTCGCGCCAGACGCGCAACTCGAGCCATTCCGAGAGAGCGTTGACTACCGAGACGCCGACACCGTGCAGGCCGCCCGAAACCTTGTAGATGTTCTGGTCAAACTTTCCGCCGGCGTGGAGCCGAGTCATGATGACTTCGGCGGCCGAGACGCCCTCTTCGTCGTGGATGCCCGTCGGAACGCCCCGCCCGTTGTCCGTGACGGTGACCGAGCCGTCCGGATTGAGCAAAACCTCGATGCTGTCGCAATAACCGGCCAACGCCTCGTCGATAGCGTTATCGACCACCTCGGTGACCATGTGCGCAAGACCCGAACCGTCATCGGTGTCGCCTATATACATACCGGGGCGCTTGCGCACGGCATCGAGGCCGCGCAACACCTTGATCGATTCCGCACCGTAATCGTCGTTCTTCTCGGCTGGGGTCGTCTCGTCCGCCGCTTCGGGAATCGGATCGCTCACACTCTTGTCTCCTCGGTCAAAGTCGAATCGGTCAGCGAGTAAAATCGGGCGCACCCGTCCAACGCCATAAAATCAGCCCGGTCGGTGCCGGTAAGCCAGGCCTGACAACCCAGCTTGCTCAGTGCGTCGAACAGGGCCGCAAGCCGCGCCGCATCGAGATGGGCACCGATCTCGTCGAGCAGGAGCACAGGCATAGCCCCGCGATGGCGCCCCAGACAGCGCGCATAGGCGAGCAAAATGGCGATGAGAAGCGCCTTCTGCTCTCCTGTCGAGCATTGATCAGCGAGCATGCCAGTCGCGGCGTAACTCACGACCAAATCGCTGCGGTGAGCACCGACCGCGCCCCCCTGCTCGGCGTCGCGCGCACGGCCTGCGCCAAGGGCGGCGCTCAAAGTCTCCTCGGCGGCGAGCGCCGGCATGGTCTCGAGAAGTTCCTCCGGCCAACCCGTCACACGCAAGTAAGGCCGTGGAAAAGCATCATCGCTCTCCACGAGAGCCGCGTTCAAGCTGGACACCACATCGAGCCGCGCCGCGGCGATGGCGATCGACTTTTCGGCCATGCTCTGTTCGAGCGCACCGAGCCAGGCGGAATCGATCCGTCCCGCACGCAAGAGCCGCGCTCGTTCGGTTCGCGCCCGGTCGAACGCGGAAACCCGTGTCGCATGGGCCGGATCAAAACCCACCACGAGCCGATCGAGAAAGCGCCGCCGCGACGCAGGAGAATCGGTGAACAGGCGGTTCATTTCGGGCGTCAGCCAGACCACGGCCAGCGCCTCAGCCAACGCCTGCTGGGACCCCGCAGGTTTGCCGTCGATGCGCACGACGCGACGCTCGCGCCCGGGCTCGGGGGCCCGCCCGGTGCCCAGCTCGATCCGCCCCAGCGGCGCCTCGATCCGTGCCGCCACCGCCCAGGGCGCGGGATCGTCGTCGCCCGCCGCGCGTCGATCGAGGTCCGAGAGCCGCGCGCCGCGCAAGCCTCGGCCAGGTGCCAGCATTGACAACGCCTCGAGAAGGTTCGTCTTGCCCGCGCCGTTCGCACCGGTCAGCACAACGAGCCGCCCGTCCGGGGCGAGCTCGACCCGGTCATAGGAACGAAAGTCGGCCAATCGCAGGCGGCTGACCCAAAGATCGGCCATTGTGGGTCCCGCATTACAGGATTCTATCGCGACTCTAGGATTCGACGGTAACACCCCGGCTCTCACACCCGCATCGGCATGATGACATAAAGCGCCCCTTCGTCGCCGGTATCGCGAACCAGCGTGGGCGAAGTTCCGTCGGCCATGACGAGCTCGACCAAATCGCCCTCGATCTGCGCCGCCATGTCGAGGACATAACGCGAATTGAACCCGATCTCGATCTGCTCTCCGGTATAATCGGCATCGATCTCTTCGGTGGCCGAGCCTTCCTCGGGGCTGGTCGCCGTCAGGGTGAGCTTACCTGTTTCGACAATCAACTTTATCGCCCGCGATTTCTCGGTCGAGATGGTCGAGACCCGGTCGACCGCATCGAGCAGCGACTTGGTCACCACCGTCATCGTCTTGTCGTTGTCGACGGGCACCACGCGCTCATAGTCGGGGAAAGTACCGTCGATCAGCTTCGACGTCAGCACGACATCGCCGAACGCGAAACGAATTTTCGAATCGGAGAGCTGCACCGCGACGTCACCGTCCGCATCCTCTATGAGCTTGCGCAGCTCGGCCACCGCCTTGCGGGGCACGATAATACCGGGCATGTCCCCGGCGCCGTCGGGTAAAGCGATCTCGACCCGGGCGAGGCGGTGCCCGTCGGTCGCCACGGCACGCAGCGCCCGCGCACCGTCCGCGACGGCATGAAGGTAAATGCCGTTGAGATAATAGCGCGTCTCCTCGGTTGAGACCGCGAAACGCGTCTTATCGATCAGCCGGCGCAAGGATGCGGCGTCAAGGCTGAAGCCGTGAGGTAGATCACCTTCGGCCATGACGGGAAAATCCTCGACGGGCAGGCTGCCCAGAGTAAAGCGTGAGCGCCCCGCGCACACGACCACCCGTCCGCCTTCGGCCGCATCATCGATTTCAATCTGCGCGCCCTCGGGCAGCTTCCGCACGATGTCATAGAGCGTATGCGCCGGGATCGTCGTTGCATCTTCCTGGCCGATATCGGCAACCACCGACTCCACGATCGCGAGATCCATGTCCGTTGCCGTCAGGCGTAGGCTCGAATCCTTCGCTTCGAGGCGTACGTTCGAAAGGATCGGGATCGTGTTACGTCGCTCGACAACGCTCTGAACATGGGCCAGGGCCCGCAGAAGTACCGCACGTTCTATGGTGAATTTCATCGTCTCAGCAGACCTGTTACCGGTTCTTCTTCGTTCAAGAGCTAAACATACTGCCGGGGCAGCGCCCGGTAGACCGTGGCGGGCGCGGGCGGCCCTTTCGACACGGTCACTTAGTCTACCAAAAATGCCGCCGAATCTTAAATTTTTTTAGGGCGCCACCGCCGCTCGCCCCGGTCAGCTCTCAAGCATACGGAGCAACAATTCGACATCCTCGGCAATCTCCGCGTTGGTCTCCTGGAGCTGCTCGACCCTACGCACAGCATGCATCACCGTAGTGTGGTCCCGACCGCCGAATTTTCGCCCGATCTCAGGCAGGGAACGCTGGGTCAACTGCTTCGAAAGGTACATCGCCACCTGTCGCGGCCGGGCAACCACCCGGGCCCGGCGGTGCGAAGACATTTCGAGCAACTTGATATTGTAGTGTTCCGCGACCCGTTTTTGAATCTCCTCGATGGTCACCCGGCGATCGTTCGCCCGCAACAGGTCGTGCAGAACCTCCTGAGTCATCTCGAGCGTGACGGCGCGTCCGACCAGCGTGGCATGCGCGACGACACGATTAAGCGCCCCCTCCAACTCGCGCACGTTCGACGAAATTTTGTGGGCCAGAAATTCGAACACCACCGGAGGGATATCGACGCCCTCGATCTGAGTGGCCTTGGATTGGAGAATACCCAGGCGTAGCTCGTAAGTGGTCGCATGCAGATCCGCCACCAGGCCCCACCCCAGGCGGGAGCGCAGCCGCTCCTCGACCCCTTCTAGGTCTGAGGGCGAGCGGTCCGCCGAAATCACAATTTGGCGGTTGTTGTCGATCAAGGCGTTGAAAGTATGGAAAAATTCTTCCTGAGTGCTCTCTTTTCCGGAAATAAACTGGACATCGTCGATCATCAGGACGTCGACCGAGCGGAACTGCTCCTTGAACGCCATGGTATCGCGGTAACGGAGCGCCCGGACAAACCGGTACATGAATTTTTCCGCTGAGAGATAAAGCACCTTGCGCGACGGATCCAGCGCGCGAATATGCCTCCCTATGGCATGCATCAAATGGGTCTTGCCCAGTCCCACCCCGCCGTAAAGAAACAACGGATTGAACGCCACCTGTTCGGCCTCCGCCACCCGCCGGGCCGCGGCATAGGCGAGATCGTTAGACTTGCCCACGACGAAGTTCTCAAAGGTGAACCGCGCATCGAGGGGAGCGCTGGCACCCTGGCCATCAACCTCTGCGCCAGGGCACAAATCCAGTGGCCGTCGTGCCACTGGTGCGGCGCCGCGCGAAAGCGCGGCCGTCGAAGGCATCGCAGCATTCGCTGAGGCCAGCGGGTCAACCACGATATCGATCGCCTGGACGGAGGAATGCTCGTGCTGCCAGGTTGCACGGATCAGATCGGCGTATTGCTGAAGCACCCAGTCCCGCAGGAAGCGCGTCGGGGCGGTCATGGTAACCCGGCCGCCTTCGACGCCCGTAAAACCTAGCGGCATCAACCAGTTTCGATAGGTGACCTCGCCCAACTCCTCGCGCAAGCCCTCGCGAACCGCCTCCCAGGTTACCGTCAGGTCCGCGCCTCGCGTATCGGAATTCATGCTCGAACTCCACGACACGCGAGCACGACGGGCGGCCCGCCTACTTCGTTCACTACGGCATCTCCCGTCCGCCGTTCATAAGAAACGCTGGTCACTGCGGCGCCCCCTTCAGTTCGTAACACGCGCGAAAATTTCAAGGAATAGTTCAAAGTGAATCAGACGGTTATATTATTTTATGGCGCTGACCGGCTGACCCTCTATCTCCCTGAATTCCCCACATTTCAAGCCACCTACATCCGGCCCACCCTCTAAATTCAGGTCGGCTAACAGGGCAGTGACGTCTCGTTTCCCTCAAAACACTGGCCCCAGAAGTGGGCCTCCGAAGACCTATTTGGACAGAGTAATGCGGCCATTGCCGTCAGGCAACGGGTCCGAAAACGGAACGTCTATCTTTATTGTCCGGCCGGGCGGGCGCGCGACAAAACATCCGGTTGCTGAGCCGCCCCGGCAGCATGATCAGAGGATGGGAATGACGGTGGAGAAGGTCGATTGTGTTTCCGGGGCTTAACCCAGTGCCTTAACCCTTTTGCTGAGCCGGGACATCTTGCGCGCCGCCGTGTTGCGGTGCATAACGCCCTTCGTGACCCCGCGCATGAGTTCGGGCTGCGCGCTGCGCAACGCGGTTTCGGCCGCGCTCTTATCGCCGGCCGAGATCGCCTGTTCGACCTGTTTGACATAGGTCCGGATCCGGCTGGTCCGAGCACGTCTCAGTTCCGTCCGCTTGACGGTCTGACGAATCCGTTTCTTTGCCGAGCGAATGTTGGCCATCAATCTCCTCCGAATTCCGCCGCGCGGCCGACACTGGCCACGCTTCGCGGAAGGCGCGTTTATAGCCCCTTGGCTGGGTTGCCGTCAACCATCGAAACCCTTGGAAACCCCTGAAAGCTCTAGAATTTTTTGAGACCCCGCCTAGTGTAGCCGGGGAAAACGCGCGCCTATTCGTCGCGGAACTTAGGCTCCCGCTTTTCGATGAAGGCCGCCATCCCTTCGGCGCGGTCGGCATGGGCGAAGGTCGCGTAGAAACTTTCGCGCTCGAAGCGCACCCCTTCGCTGAGCGTGGTCTCGTAGGCCCGATTAATCGCTGCCTTGGCCTTTGCCACCGCCGGTCCCGAAAGCTTGGCGATGTGGGTTGCCACGGCGAGCGCCTCGTCGATCAGTTCTTCCGCAGGCACGATCCGGCTGACTAGGCCCGAGCGCTCGGCCTCTTCCGCCTCCATGATCCGGCCGGTTAGGCACATCTCCATGGCTTTCGCCTTGCCCACGGCGCGAGACAGGCGCTGGGTGCCCCCAGCACCGGGGATCGTGCCGATGGTGATCTCGGGCTGCCCAAATTTGGCGCTGGGCGCCGCCAGGATGAAGTCGCACATCATGGCGGTCTCGCAACCGCCGCCAAACGCACCGCCCGCCACTGCGGCAATAATCGGTTTTCTGAGTCGGCTGATACGCTCCCAAGGGCCAATAAAATCGCCAGTGCAGGCGTCAATATAACTTTTCGGCTGCATCTCCTTGATGTCGGCGCCGCCGGAAAAGATCTTCTCGCTGCCCGTAATCACCAGGCAACCGATTACGGGATCGTCCTCGAACAGGTCGAGCGCCTGGTTGAGTTCGGCGATCAGCAGCGAGGACAGCGCGTTGACCGGCGGCCGGTTGAGCCGGATCAGGGCCACCGGGCCGTGGGTTTCGGTTTGGATCAGTTCGCAGGTCATCTCACGAGCTCCTCTTGGCAGAATTTCTGATCCCGCTCGCCAGCCTGTCGGCTGCAGATCATTTGGATTGGGGGGTGAGAGCAAAGCGAACCGCCAAGCGGCCACTTCCCTCGATTATACCTATAGTCAAAATTTCGCCCTCGCGAGCATATTCGCCGCTCTCAAGAGGTCGCCAACCGAGCTGGGGCAGCGTTTGCGCATAGAAGGCGCGCACCGCCGAGGCCGCAAGCGCCCCTTCGGCCCGAGCCTCGACCAACCGGCCAGCCGGGGTGTCGAACACCAGGCCACCGTCCCGGACTTCGTCCAGTCCCGCCATCAGCGGCAGGTCCTCGGTGCCCGAGACAAATCGGGCCTGGGCCAACGCTGGAGCGAGAGCCGAGAGCGTCAGGACGAGACACAGGGCGAACCGGGCAATCGAGGAGCTATTCATGGGCGCAACCCTAGCACAAGCCTCCGCCTCGTTCAGCGTTGACGGCGCGGGCAGAAGAAGGTCGACCGGTTGGCCTGTGTGATCCGCCTAATCGCCCCGCTGCAGTCGCAGCCGGGACAGAATTGGCCCTCGCGATCGTAGACCGCGAAGCGATGCTGAAAATACCCAAGCTCGCCTGACGTCTGGACATAATCGCGCAGGCTCGATCCGCCGGCCTCGATCGCGGCCTTGAGCACGGTCCGAATCGCGGCGGCAAGTCTGTCTGCCCGCCCACCCTGCACCGTATAGGCGTGGCGGCGCGGCGAGAGGCCGGCGCCGAAGAGCGCCTCGCAGGCATAGATGTTGCCCACGCCCGCGACCACCGTCTGATCAAGCAACGCTGCCTTGATCGGCGTGCGTTTCTTGGCCAGCCGGCGAGCCAGCGCCAGGCCATCGAACGCGGGGTCGAGCGGCTCGGGGCCGAGGCGAGAAAATAGCGGATGCTCGTCAAGGCTCGCCGCCGGGCAAATCGTCAGCAGCCCAAACCGTCGGCGGTCGTTGAACGTGACCGTAGTGCCGTCATCCACCTCGAACACCACATGATCGTGCGGGTCGGCCTGGTTGCTCGGCCCCTCGGTGATCATCAACCGCCCCGACATGCCGAGATGAAGAATAATCACCGGACCGTCATCGAGATGAATGCGGACGTACTTCGCGCGACGCTCGATACGATCGATCCGCTGCCCTTCGACCGCGGCCGCGAAACCATCCGGGATCGGAATGCGCAGATCGGGCCGGCGCAAAATAACCCGCGTGATCCGGCGACCGATCAATCGGCGCGCGAGACCCCGGCACACTGTCTCCACTTCTGGCAACTCGGGCATGGTGGCGTAAGGTAGCCTGGCCTGCGGCCCTACGCTATGGTGACGTTGCCATGGTGAACCGACCGGCCGATCTGGGGTCAAGTCCCGATGAGACCACGGATTTCGGATTCCGGCGGGTGCCGGAATC
>CAVOEB010000064.1:0-16728 GCA_963694715.1 Alphaproteobacteria bacterium
GCGAGGTTCGCCTTGGTGCCGGGCGTGTCGCTTTCATACCAGGACAGGATTTCCTTGACGCGACGAGTAAACCGCATAGCCCACGTTCCCTTCTTGCTCGATGTTCTCCCCGTAGCCGTTGGATAGTCCAAGCCCGCGGTTTTTTCAATCGCGCCCGCGCGTTCGGGCGTTGCGCGTTTGCCGCCGCCGGGCCAGGCGCTCCCGGCAGGCTTCGAGCGGGTCGCCAACACCCTGTAAATCCAGTGAATCGCGCCAGGTTCGCGCGGTCATGGGCGCCAGCTGCGCATTATGGCGGCGTGCGAGCGCGGCAAGGCGTTCCTTCGACGCGCGGGGTGCGCGGCAGGAAATTTCGGAAATACCGATTCGCAGAGCCCCCATCGCGGCGCCGGTGTCGTCGGCGCAATCGACGCGCAGGGTGAATCTCGCCGCCGGATGGCGAACTGCCGCCTCGCGCGCCAACGCGTCGTAGAACGCGGCACCGGCGCTTAGTGCGCCGCCCGGCGGGCTCGCCAGAACGATCGCGCGCCCGGCTTCGGCGGCGGCGGCGAGCGCGGCTTCGGCCTGGACTAGGGTGCGAACGATGATGACGGGCTTGGCCATAGAGATTGCCTCTGCTAGCACGCTACTCTACGCGCCTCGGCGCCAAGCAAGCAGGCGCTGATTGTATCTTTTGGGCCGACCGCCCTATCATATTTTACCCGCCGCCGTCCAAGCCAACCCGACGGGCATGCCAACCCCGGCCCTTTGGTCGCGAGGCCGCTCAGCGCTGCAGCGCCGCGACGCCGGGCAGGGTCTTGCCCTCGAGCCATTCGAGAAACGCGCCGCCCGCGGTGGAAACGTAGGAGAAGCCGTTTACCGCATCGGCATGGGCGAGCGCGGCGACGGTGTCGCCGCCGCCGCCGACGCTCAGCATCTGGCCCGCCTGGGTCAGTGCGGCAACCTCCTGGGCGACCACGACGGTGGCGTGGTCGTAGGGCGGGACCTCGAAGGCGCCGAGCGGGCCGTTCCAGACCAGGGAGCGGACCTGCTGGAGCCGGTGGGAAATGCCCTGGATGGTGGTCGGGCCGAGATCGAGGATCATGGCGTCGTCGGGCACCTGATCGATGCGTACCGTACCGAATGGGGCGCCGTGGCGGAATTCGTGGGCGATCACCGCGTCGACGGGCAACAGAAGGGTGCAGTCGTGCTCGCGGGCGTTCGCGATGACGGCGCGCGCGGTTTCGGCCAGGTCATGCTCGCACAGAGATTTGCCGACGTTGACGCCGCCGGCGGCGAGCAGGGTGTTCGCCATGCCGCCGCCGACGATCATGTGGTCGACCTTGGTGACGAGATTGTTGAGCAGGTCAAGCTTGGTCGAGATCTTGGCCCCGCCAACCACGGCGGCGAGCGGACGCTCGGGCGAATCCAGCGCCCGGCCGAGAGTGTCGAGCTCCGCTTGCATCAGCCGGCCGGCGGCGTGGGGCAGACGCTCGGCCAGGCCGACCACCGACGCGTGCGCCCGGTGGGCGGCCGAGAAGGCGTCGTTGACATAGACCTCGCCGAGAGAAGCGAGGGCGGCAGCGAACTCCGGGTCGTTAGCCTCTTCGCCGGCGTGAAAGCGCAGGTTCTCGAGCAAGAGGACATCGCCGTCTGCCAGCGCCGCCACGGCGGCTTGCGCATTCTCGCCGATACAGTCGGGGGCGAACGCGACGGCATGGCCGCCCAACGCTTCAGAGAGCGGCTCGGCCAGCGGCGCCAAGGTCATGGCGGGCGCAGGCTTGCCCTTGGGCCGTCCGAAATGGGAGAGCAGCACGACCCGCGCGCCCCCGGCGCTCAGTTCGGTAAGCGTGGCGGCGATGCGATTGATCCGGGTGCGGTCGCCGACCCGGCCGTCGGGCATGGGCACGTTGAGATCGACGCGCACGAGCACCCGTTTGCCCGCGACCTCGAGCCCGTCGAGGGTGGCGAAGGAGCGCTCAGACGCGGCGGTCATCGATTCGGTCTCGTTTGTGCGCGCTCAGGCGCCGCGCAGGCTGGCGCCGCATAAGCGGCGGCCCGCGCTTGCGGGCTTGCGAAATTCGATGATCTCCGAGTCACCGGGTTTCGCCTAGAGTTTTCCAAGAATCGCCGCGACGTCGCCCATGCGGTTCGAGAAGCCCCATTCGTTGTCGTACCAGCTCAGAACCCGGCAGAAATTACCGTTCATCACGACGGTCTGATTGAGATCTAGCGTCGAGCTGTTGGCGTTGTGGTTGAAGTCAATCGAGACGAGGGGCTCGTCGTTGGTGGCGAGCACGCCCTTGAGCGGCCCGCGCGCCGCCTTGGTGATGGCGGCGTTGATCTCCTCGGCGCTGGTCTTGCGCTTCGCCGTGAAGCTGAAATCGACCATCGAGACGTTCTGGGTAGGCACCCGCACCGCCATGCCGTCGAGCTTTCCCGCCAGTTCGGGCAGCACCAGGCCGACGGCGCGTGCAGCCCCCGTCGAGGTCAGGATCATCGACATGCCCGCGGCCCGGGCCCGGTTGAGATCCGGGTGCAGGGTGTCGAGCACGGGCTGGTCCAGGGTGACCGAATGGACCGTGGTCATGTAGCCGCACTTAATGCCGATCGCGTCGTTGATGACCTTGGCGATGGGGGCCAGGCAGTTGGTCGTGCAGGACGCGTTGGAGACGACGTCGTGGCTCTTGCGCAGCTTCTTGTGGTTGACGCCGTAGACGACCATCAAATCGGCGTCGCCCGCGGGCGCCGAGATCAGCACCTTGCGCGCGCCCGCCTTGAGATGCAGGGCGGCCTGCTCGCGCTTGGTGAAGAAGCCGGTGCATTCGAGGGTCACGTCGACCGTGAGATCGCCCCACGGAAGCTGCGCCGGATCGCGCTCGGAAAATACCTTGATGGGGCCGTGCCCGATATCGATGGTGTGGCCCTTGACCTTCACCGTGCCCGGAAACGGACCGTGGACGGAATCGCGGCGCAGCAGGTGGGCGTTGGTCTCGACCGGGCCCAGATCGTTGATTGCGACGACCCGAAGGTCGCGCCGTTTTGATTCGTGAATTGCGCGCAAAACGTTGCGCCCGATCCGGCCAAACCCGTTGATTGCGACCCGGACTGCCATGGCTCTGTCTCCCTTAACCTAGGCTATAAACACTGCTGAAAACGCTCGTGCCGTTGGTAGCGGCTGGGGGCCACCCGGTCAACCGGTATCGTCAAGTGAAAGACCCGCTTGGGTACCCTGCACCGGTCGCGCGGGGTACACATTCGAGGTGGGGGCCGTTAAAATATGCGTTCGCGGTCATAACTCCGGGGGGATTTATCGGTGCTCACTTCCCGTTCCGATCCGATAGCCAGGACGTATTCTTCGTCCCGCGCACACGCCGTTGAGCGCTACGCCGCCGTGCGCGCGTTCAGCGAGCAGCTGTGCGCGCCTCTTGCGATCAATGACTACGTCGTCCAGACAATTCTGGACGTCAGTCCGGCCAAATGGCACCTCGCCCATGTCAGCTGGTTCTTCGAGACCTCTTTGCTGGTTCCCAACCGGTCCGGCTACCGACCCTGCCACCCGGATTACGGCTATCTGTTCAATTCCTATTACGAGGCCGTGGGCAGCCGCTACCCCCGCCCCGAGCGCGGTTTGCTCTCGCGCCCGACGGTGGCCGAGGTCTACGCCTACCGGGCCCATGTCGACGAGGCCATGAGGGCGCTGATCCCGGCGCTCGACGACGCGACCTGGGCGCGCCTCGCGCCGCTCGTGGCGCTCGGGCTGAACCACGAGCAGCAGCATCAGGAACTCATGCTGACCGATCTCAAGCACGTCTTGGGCCACAATCCTCTCCATCCCCCCTACCCGGACGATCTGCCGATCGCCAACGCACGGTCGCCCGAGCTCGGCTGGGTGGAGTTCAACGGTGGTATCGAGGAAATCGGCCATGGCGAGGAGGGCTTTGCGTTCGGCAACGAATGCCCCCGCCACGAGGCGCTGATCCGGGATTTCAGGCTCGCCAATCGCCCCGTGACCAACAGCCGAGTGGCTCGCCTTCATGGCCGACGACAGCTACGCGCGGGCCGAGCTGTGGCTCTCGGACGGCTGGACGACGGTGCAGTCCGAGGGTTGGTGCGCGCCGCTCTACTGGGAGAGGCGCGAGGGAGAGTGGTGGATCATGACACTGGGGGGCTTGCGTATGGTCAACCCGGAAGAGCACGTGTGCCACGTCAGCTACTACGAGGCCGACGCCTATGCCCGCTGGGCAGGCAAGCGACTACCGAGCGAGACGGAATGGGAGATTGCCGCACGCGTCGTCCCGCTCGAAGGCAGTTTTGCGGATGATGGCCGGTTGCACCCGGCGCCGCCGCGCGCGGCGAACGGTTCGCTTGCCGAGCTCTACGGCGATGTATGGGAGTGGACGGGCTCGCCTTACGCCCCTTATCCCGGGTTCGCGCCCTCGCCGGGCGCGGTGGGCAAGTACAACGGCAAGTTCATGTTGAGCCAGGTGGCGCTGCGCGGCGGCCCCTGCGCAACGTCCCGCAATCACATCCGCCCGACTTACCGCAACTTTTTCTATCCCGGCCAGCGCTGGCAATTTTCCGGCCTGCGCCTCGCGGAGGGCGAGTGATGGGCGGCGCTGTGCCGGCGGTGGCGTTTCACGATCTCGAACCCGTGGTCTCGGACTTTGAGACCGACGTGGTGGCGGGGCTGTCGCGTTCGCGCAAGGAACTGGCATCGAAATACTTCTACGACGAACGGGGCTCGGAGCTGTTTCACGAGATCTGCGGGCTTGAGGAGTACTATCCGACCCGCGCCGAGATGGAAATTCTCGAAGCCAAGGGGGGCGAGATCGGCGTCCATGCCGGGGCGAACGCCACTCTCGTCGAGTTCGGCAGCGGCAACAATCTCAAAATCCGCACCCTGCTCAAGGAGCTGGAAGCACCGGCCGCCTACGTCGCTATCGATATTTCGCGCGACTACCTGATTAAGGCCGCGCAAGATCTGCTTAGTCATCACCCTTCACTCGAGGTGGTCGCGGTGTGCGCCGATTACACCGAGCCGCTCGAGCTGCCCGCGATCGAGGGCGGCGTAGCGGGCGACCGGCTGGGGCTGTTTTTCGGTTCGACCATAGGCAATCTCAACCCGGTTCAGGCCCACCGCTTCCTGGCCCTTGCGGCGGGCGTGCTCGAGGCGGGGGCTGCGATGCTGGTCGGTGTCGACCTCAAGAAAGACCCGGCGGTGCTCGATGCAGCCTATAACGATGCGAAGGGCGTGACGGCGGCGTTCAATCTCAACCTGCTGGTGCGGATCAACCGCGAACTGGGAGGCGATTTCGACCTCGCGGGGTTCGCCCATGCGGCCCATTACGACGCCGCGCAGGGTCGCATCGAGATGCACTTGAGGAGTTTGCGTGAGCAAACGGTCGAGGTCGCGGGGCAGCGCTTCGCCTTCGAGGCGGGCGAGACCATCCACACGGAGAATTCCTACAAGTACGCTCTGGGTGAGTTCCAGACCCTGGCGAAAGCGGCGGGCTTTACCGCGGAAGCCGTCTGGACCGATCGCAAGACGCGCTTTTCTCTGCACCTGCTGCGGGTTCGCTGATAGCCCCGTGCAGAAGAGAAGGGCGGCCGCCGGGGGAGGCGGCCGCCCGTAACGGAGGTGGAAGATCGGCTTAGGTTCTACCGCCGACCTGGCCGCAGGCCCCGTCGCTCATCATCACGAAGCCCTGTCCCTTGCAGGCGTTTTGCCCGGCGCAGGCGCTGTGGCCCTTATATGCGTTGACGCCGTGACAGGCGACGAGCTCGGCGGCATGGCTGGTGGACGCGGGGATGGCGACGCTGCCGGCGGCAAACAGGGCTGCCGCGGCAGCCGCGACGGTGAAGCCCGCGGTCTTGCGAATGGCACTCATGATCGGATCCTCTCGCCTGGTTGATCGGGCGGGAAGTGGCTCGGTGGCGATCAGCCGACCGTGCCGCCCATCGCGTCGCAGGAATCGGCGGGCATGGAAAGCCAGCCCTGGCCCTTACACGCGTTCCGCCTGGCGCAGGCACTATCCGCGGTGGCGCAGGCACTGTGGCCGGCGCAGGCATTAACGCCGAAACATTGAACCTCGGCGGTTTCCCCGCCGCCGCTTTGCGCGGTATCCTGGGCGCGAATCTTCATAATCGGCCCCTCCTGATGGCTAAATACGCGAACGTCGAGAAATGCTCTCTCCGGCGCACACTGTAAAATCGACCGGTACAGACTGGACCGCGCCGCGGTGAAGGGGGAATCACCTTCGATTAAATTTTAGTGAGCGATGGCTCTGGCGTGGGCTAGAGCTGCGCCTTTGCAGCGGCGACGACGGCCTCGGCCGTGATGCCGAAATGCTTGTAGAGGTCACCCGCCGGCGCCGAGGCGCCGAAGCCGGGCATGCCTATCGTGGTGCCTGTCTCGCCGACATAACGCTCCCAGCCGAAGGTTGAGGCGGCCTCGACGGCGACGCGCGCCGTGCCTGCGGGCAGCACTTCGGCGCGGTAAGCGGGGCCTTGCGAGTCGAACAGCTCCCAGCAGGCCATGGAGATCACCTGGGTCGCGACGCCGTCCGCCTCGAGGGCGGCCTGGGCCTCGAGCGCGAGGGCGACCTCCGAGCCGGAAGCCAGGAGCACGGCGCGGGGCGTGCCCGAGGTCGGGCGCAGCACATAGCCGCCGCGCGCGCAAAGATTATCGGGCGTGGCCTCAAGGCGCACCGCGGGTAGCTTCTGGCGCGAAAGGGCCAGCACCGAGGGGCCCTCGGCGGCCAGCGCCAGTTCCCAGCATTCCGCGGTTTCGACCGCGTCCGCCGGGCGGAACATTCGCAGATTCGGGATCGCGCGCAACGCGGCCAGATGCTCGACCGGCTGGTGGGTCGGGCCGTCCTCGCCCAGCCCGATGGAATCGTGGGTCATGACATAAATCACCCGCTGTTCCATCAGCGCGGCGAGACGGATCGCGGGGCGGCAATAATCTGCGAAGACCAGGAAGGTACCGGCGTAGGGGATCACTCCGCCGTGGAGCGCCATGCCCGTCATGGCCGCCGCCATGGCGTGCTCGCGCACGCCGTAATGGAGGTAACGGCCGGAAAAATCATCGCCGTCGAGGATGGCCAGCCCCTTGGGTCGGGTGCCGTTCGAGCCGGTCAAATCGGCCGAGCCACCGATAATTTCCGGCGCCACATCGGTCAACACGGCCAGTGCATTCTGGGAAGACACCCGGGTCGCGAGCGCCGGAGGCTCGTCGATCAGGGCCTGCTTGTACGCCGTCATGCGGGCGCTCAAATTTTCGGGCAGGCGGCCCGCCGTGACGCGTTCGAACTCGGCGCGCAGGGCGGGCTCGCTGCCTGCCAGGCGGTCGCGCCAGGTGGCATGGGCCGCAGCGCCGCGCGCGCCGGCGGCGCGCCAGGCGGCAACGATCGGCTCAGGAATCTCGAAGGGCGCATGGGGCCAACCCAGCGCCTCGCGGGCGCCGGCGATTTCATCCGCGCCGAGCGGTGCGCCGTGGGCGCCGGCGGTGCCCGCCTTGGTCGGTGCGCCGAAGCCGATGGTGGTGCGGCACGCGATCAAGCTGGGCCGTTCGCTCGCCTGCGCCTCGTCCAGCGCGGCGGCGATGGCATCCGCGTCGTGGCCGTCGACCGCGGCGGTGGCCCAGCCCGAGGCCTCGAAGCGGGCGCGCGCGTCGTCGGAAAATGACAGCGCCGTATCGCCGTCGATCGAGATGTGGTTGTCGTCGTAAAGCACGGTCAGACGCCCGAGCCCCAGATGGCCGGCGAGCGAGATCGCCTCCTGGCTGATGCCTTCCATCAGGCAGCCGTCGCCGACCAGCGCATAAGTCCGGTGGTCGACCAGCTCAGCGCCGAAGCGGGCGCGCAGATGGGCCTCGGCGATCGTCATGCCGACGGCGTTGGCCAGGCCCTGGCCGAGCGGGCCGGTGGTGGTTTCGATGCCGGGTGCGAGGCCGTATTCGGGGTGGCCCGCCGTGCGGCTGCCGAGCTGGCGGAAATTGCGGACCTCGTCGAGCGTCATCGCCGGTTCGCCCGTGAGGTGAAGCAGGGCGTAGAGCATCATCGAGCCATGCCCGGCCGAGAGCACGAAGCGGTCGCGGTCGGGCCAGCCGGCAGCGGCGGCGGCGTATTTGAGCGTCCGGGTAAACAGCACCGTGGCGATGTCGGCCGCGCCCATGGGCATGCCCGGGTGGCCCGATTGCGCGGCTTCCACCGCGTCCATTGCTAGCGCCCGAATCGCGTTCGCCATGTCGTCATGGCTGACGGCGGCGGGGCTCGGGGTCGCATCGGCAGGGGTCATCGCGTGCTAGAAGGCTGTTTGGGTCCGGCGGCGTTACTACGGCGCGTCCAAGCGAAACGAATGCGCCGAGAGGCAAGATGACCGGCCCAGCGAGCCTCGTCAACCGAGTCGTATCGATTTTGCCGGGGCCGCAGGCGAGAGCGTGGACAGTTGACGGCGCGAGCGGGGAAGGCTATTGGTTCAAACATAAGAAGACGGTTGGGGAACGCTCCCCAAGAGATTGAAAAATTTATAATATGGCCACGCTAGACGAAGCCCGAATCCGGCTTGAAAAAGCCGTCGAGAAACTCGATGGTGCGTTCACCACGAGTCTGCAGGGCCGCGACGGCGACGACCCGGCCGCGCGGGCGGCGGCGAGGAAAAAGCTCGAATCGGAGCGCAAAGAGCTGAAGCGCAATGGCGAGGCGCTGCGCGCGGATCACAACAAGCTCTCCATCGCGCTGCGTGAGGCGCAGGAAAATTATGCCGCGGCGCAAGTGGTCAACGAGGCGGTCGCGGGCCGGCTCGACGAGGCGCTCGAGCGCCTCGAGACGATGCTAGAGAGCTGAGATGGCGGAAATTTCGTTCAACATCAACGGGCGGCAATATCCGATTGCCTGCGAAGACGGCCAGGAAGAGCACGTCACCCAGCTGGCGGCTTATGTCGATCGCCGGGCCACCGACCTGGCGGGCGAGGTCGGCCCGGTCGGTTCCGCCCAGCTGCTCATCATGGTCAGCCTGCTGGTGGCGGACGAGCTGTCCGATGCGTTCAACGAGATCGAGCGCCTTCAGGCCGAGGCCAAGGAGCTGGAAGGCCAGGCCCGCGAACAGGCCCACGCCGAACTCGACAAGACCCTCGCCCCGGCGGTGGACGGGCTGGCCGAGCGCATCGAAGCTATTGCGGTGCGGCTCGAGAGTCACTAAATTCGACATGGGCGGTGTCTGTCCGGCGCGTCAGGTGATTAATTCCCTGGGGCCAATACTCCTCTCTAGGGAGCTGCCTCTGTCGAAGGTCTTGCCTTCGTTATGCGGTGCCCACCTGCTGATAGCAGGCCGCAGAGGGATCGATAGACCGACGGTCGATACGGTGCCGCCCACTTCACACCATGACGCTTGCTCACTCCCCTGATCCTGCCCCGCCCGATCTTGCCGGGGCGAAGCGTGCGCTGCGCGCCGTGGCCCGCAAGGAGCGAAGCGCCCTGGCGCAGACCGCGGGCGCGGCCGTGCCGGCACAGCTTCTCGAGTGCTTCGACGCCGCCCTCCAACCCGCCTCGGGAACGATCGTCTCCGGCTACTGGCCGTCGCGCGACGAAATCGATCCCCGCCCCCTCATGGCGGCGTTGCACCACCGGGGTCACGTCTGCGCCCTGCCGGTAATTGCCGGCGCGGCGATCCCGCTCGTCTTTCGCCGCTGGGCGCCGGGCGATGCGCTGGTGGCGGGCGGCTACGATATTCCGGTGCCGTCCGAGAGCGCGCCGCAGCTTGCGCCCGGGCTGCTGCTCGTCCCGCTGCTCGCCTTCGATCGCACGGGCGCCCGGCTCGGCTATGGCGGCGGGTTTTACGACCGCACCCTCGACGCCTCGCGCGCAGTGGGCCCGGTGCTTGCGGTCGGGCTCGCCTATGCCGGCCAAATGGTCGCGGGCGTGCCCTGCGAGGCGAGCGATCAGCGGCTCGACTGGATTGTCACCGAGGCCGAGGCGATCCGGGCAGGCGCGTCGTGAGGCTGCTTTATTTCGGCGATGTCTTTGGCCGTTCGGGGCGCGAGACGCTGTGCGACCGGCTGCCGGAGTTGCGCCGCGATCTGGCGCTCGATTTTGTCGTCGCCAACGGCGAGAACGCGGCGGGCGGGTTCGGTATCACGGGCAAGATCTGCGCCCAGTTTTTCGACGCCGGGGTCGATGTTCTGACCACCGGCAACCATGTCTGGGATCAGAAGGAGATCTTCTCCTACATTGCGTCCGAGCCCCGCCTGCTCCGCCCCGAAAACTATCCCGCCGACCGGCCGGGCCGGGGTGTCGGGAGCTACCGCACGGCGGCGGGTCTGCGCGTGGTGGTGATCCAGGTCATGGCCCGGCTCTTCATGCCGCCGCTCGACGATCCCTTCGCGGTGCTTCAGAACGCGCTCAAGGCGCACCGGCTGGGCGTGAACGTGGACGTCGTGTTGGTCGATATCCACGGCGAGGCGACCAGCGAGAAGATGGCGCTGGCCCACACCATCGACGGGCGGGCGACCCTCGCGGTGGGCTCGCACACCCATATCCCGACCGCCGACGCCCAGATCTTTCCCGGCGGCACCGCGTACCAGACGGACGCAGGCATGTGCGGCGATTACGATTCGGTGATCGGCGTGATCAAGCAGAACTCGATCGACCGTTTCACCAAGAAGCAGCCCACCGTGCGGCTCGAGCCTGCGCTGGGTGAGGCGACGCTATGCGGCGTATTCGTCGAGAGCGACGATACGACGGGGCTAGCCCGCCATGTCGCGCCGCTGCGCCTGGGCGGGCGGCTGGCGCCGGCCTGGCCGCTGGATTGATTGTTTCGAGTTCCAGCCCTTTGGGCTTAGTCGCTAGCGACGACGCGTAGCGGCTCGACGCCGGCGAGCACGGGTCCCGGTGATGCAACTTCGCCCCTGCTCGCTTTCGAGCAGTGCCCAGCATTCGGGATAGCGGTCCACGTAGGCCTGAAAGTCGCTGACGGTCTCGCCGAGGCAGGCTTCGAGCGTCGGGCGGAATGCGCGCAAGGTCGCCCGGGTCCGCTTGTCGATGACTCGCGGGCTAAGCCGCGCCTGGGCGCGGTGCGCCTCGTAATCGACGATCTTGCGTTGCTTCAGGCTGCTCGCCATCGTGTTTCGTTCCTGCCGGGGTGGCTATCGACCCCGATCATTGTAGCGCTCGCACAGAACAAAGCCCATCGCGCGCCACTGCGGATCCGCGGTGGCCCTTCGCCCCATTCTCGCCACAAACGCTAATTATAAGAAAACAACAAGAAATCCGTGCGCAAGAGCGCTGTATAGGGCATCGTTCGGACGCCTACCTACTGCATGCTGATTCTGACTCTGAGTTTTTCCGACGAATTCGAACGGATCATGGCCGGTCATTCCCAATTCAAGAACATTATGTACCGCAAGGGCGCGCAGGACAAAAAGCGCGCCAAGGTGTTTACCAAGCTGATTCGCGAGCTGACGGTGGCGGCGCGTTCGGGCATGCCTGACCCGGACAAGAACCCGCGCCTGCGCAACGCCGTGGTGGCGGCGCGCGCCGCCAACATGCCGAAAGATACCCTGGAGCGGGCGATCAAGCGTGGCGCAGGCGATGACGAGGGCGAAGATTATTCGGAGATTCGCTACGAAGGTTACGGCCCCGGCGGAGTCGCGCTGATCGTCGACACGCTGACCGACAACCGCAACCGCACCGCGGCCGAAGTGCGTACCGCGTTCAACAAGCACGGTGGCACCATGGGGGAAACCGGCAGTGTGAGTTTCCAATTCGATCGAGTCGGCTCGATCCATTACCCGCCCGACGTGGCGGACGAAGAGGCCATGTTCGAGGCAGCGTTGGAGGCGGGAGCCGAAGACTGCGAGTCCGATGCCACTGGCCACCAGATCACCTGTGCGCCGGATGATTTTTCCGACGTGCGAGACGCCCTCGATGCGCGGTTTGGCGCCCCGGAGAATCCCGGCCTGACCTGGCGGCCCCAGACCACCGTCGCGGTCGAGGATGAAGACCAGGGGGGCGTGTTGCTGCGCCTGATCGAGGCGCTCGACGACAACGACGACGTTCAGCAGGTGTCGGCCAATTTTGAGATGGCCGACGACCTCATCGACCGGCTAACAGCGTGAGCGAAGGGGCACGAGCCATGCGACTTCTCGGTGTCGACCCCGGCCTGCGCATTACCGGATGGGGTGTCCTTGACGTGGCGGATCAGCATCTCTCCTTTGTCGCCTGCGGCACGGTCACGACCGATGGTACACAGGATCTCGCCTCCCGGTTGGTGGAGCTCCACGGCGGTCTCGCGGCGGCCATCGCCCGCTACGAGCCGGACGGTGCGGCGGTCGAGGAAACTTTCGTCAACCGAAACCCGGCTTCGACGCTGAAGCTGGGTCAGGCGCGCGGCGTAGCGCTACTGGTGCCGGCACTGGCCGGTCTCGAGGTGGCCGAATATGCCGCCAATCTGATCAAGAAATCCGTTGTTGGCACCGGTCACGCGTCGAAGGACCAGGTCGCCATGATGGTGCGCACGCTGCTGCCGGGCTGCGCGGCCAAAAGCCCGGACGCCCTGGACGCCCTCGCGGTCGCGATTTGCCACGCCCATCACCGCGCCAGCGCCAACCGGCTGGCGGCGGCACAGGCGAGTGCGGAGGCCCGGTTATGATTTCCAAGCTCGCAGGCGTTCTTGATTCCCAGGGCGAGGACTGGGCGGTCGTCGACGTTAACGGCGTCGGTTATCTGGTGTCCTGCTCGTCCCGTACCCTGGCCGAATTGCCGCCGGTGGGCCGAAGCTTTCGCGTCTTCGTTGAGACCCAGATGAGCGACGACGCGATCCGGCTTTACGGTTTTATCGACGACGAGGAGCGTAGCTCGTTTCGCCTCCTGCGTACGGTCCAGGGCGTGGGCGCGCGGGTCGCGCTGGCCCTGCTCAGCGTGCTTAACCCGGTGGCACTGGCCCAGGCGATCGCCGCAGAAGACCGTGCCGCGCTGGCTCAGGCCAGTGGCGTCGGCCCGCGCCTCGCGACCCGGGTGATCGCCGAGCTCAAGGACAAGGTGGCGGCTCTGTCCGCCGGCGCCGGCGGACCCGTGGGCAGTATCGCACCGGCCGATCCGGAAATCGCCGACGCGGTCTCGGCGCTTGTCAATCTTGGCTATCGGCCCAGCGAGGCGCACGGAGCGGTAGCCAGCGCGCGGAGCCAGCTCGGACCCGATGCGGGGCTTGAAGCGGTGATTCGCGAAGGGCTTAAGGAGCTGACCCGATGACCGAGGATCGCGTCATCGAAGCCGGGCCGCGCGGCGAGGATCAGAGCGAGGTCGCGCTTCGGCCCCAGACGTTCGATCATTTTGTCGGCCAGAGGCGGACCTGCGAGAACCTGCGCGTCTTTATCGAGGCGGCGCGCGGTCGCGAAGGGCCGCTCGACCATGTCCTGCTGTCGGGGCCGCCGGGGTTGGGCAAGACGACGCTGGCGCAGATCATCGCGCGCGAGCTGGGGGTGGGGTTTCGCACGACCTCGGGCCCGGTCATCCAGCGTGCCGGTGACCTCGCGGCGCTGCTGACCAATCTCAACGAGCGCGACGTCCTGTTCATTGACGAGATTCACCGCCTTAATCCTGCCGTGGAAGAGGTGCTTTATCCCGCGATGGAGGATTTCCAACTCGACCTGATCATCGGCGAGGGCCCGGCGGCGCGCTCGGTCCGCATTGACTTGCTGCCTTTTACCCTGATTGGGGCGACCACCCGCTCGGGCCTGATCACGACGCCGTTGCGTGACCGCTTCGGGATTCAGGCCCGCCTCGATTTCTACGAACCCGACGAGTTGGAGCAGATCGTACGGCACGGCGCCAATCTACTCGCGATGACGCTGACCGCCGCGGGCGCAAGAGAAATCGCGCGGCGCGCGCGGGGCACGCCGCGGATCGCGGGGCGTCTGTTGCGCCGGGTGCGCGACTTCGCCGCGGTGGACGGGCTCGTAAAAATTGATCTTGCCGATGCCGATTCAGCGCTCGAAAGACTAGAGATCGATGCCGAGGGGCTCGATGCCATGGATCGACGCTACTTGCGCTGCATCGCGGAGCATTTTGGCGGCGGCCCGGTCGGTGTCGACACGATGTCCGCGGCGCTCTCCGAGCAGCGCGATACCCTCGAAGAGGTGGTCGAGCCCTACCTCATCCAGCAGGGTCTGGTCCAGCGCACACCGCGCGGGCGGGCGCTGACCGCCGGGGGCTTCCGCCATCTTGGGTTGGAGGCGCCGGCACCCCACGAGGCGCAAATCGATCTGCTCAGCGTGGAGGCTGCTGATGACGAGAGCTGAGGCGGCCGTCCCGGGCGGCGAGGTGCACGTATTTCCGATGCGGGTCTATTACGAGGACACCGACGCAGCGGGCATTGTCTATTACGCGAACTACCTCAAGTTCGCCGAGCGCTCGCGCACCGAGATGCTGCGCGCGGTGGGGCTGACCAATCCGGGTCTGCGCGCGAGCGCGGACCTGGGATTCATCGTGCGCCGCTGCCACGCGGATTTTCGCGAACCCGCGCGGCTCGACGATCAACTGGAGGTGCTTACTCGCATTACGCGCCTGGGTGGCGCCTCGATCGAGGCGGAGCAGCGCGTGACCCGCGCCGGCGATGAGCTCGTCCGGATGGACGTGAAGGTGGCCTGCGTCAATGCGAAGGGCCGGCCGACACGAATGTCCGGTTCGGTGCGCGCGGCGCTCGCCCCCTACCTGAGAACCGGCTAACCAACGAAGAGCGCAAGGCATCATGGAAGAAGCAGTCGTCTCCACAATTACTCACGGCGGTATGGTGTCGCCCGACTTGTCTATTTTTGGTCTGTTCCTCGAGGCGGACTTCATCGTCAAGCTCGTCATTATCATCCTGGTTTTCTGCTCGTTCTGGTGCTGGGCGATCATTTTTGAAAAGTCGCTGCGGATACGCCGGCTGGGCCGCATGGCCGAGCGCTTCGAGAAGAATTTCTGGTCGGGCGGCTCGCTCGAGGACCTCTACGACCGGATGGGTGAACGGGCGACCCATCCCATGGCGGTGCTGTTCGGGGCCGCGATGCGCGAATGGCGGCGCTCCTCGCTCCAGGTAGCCAGCGGTAGCGAACGCCAGATCCACGGTGTCGAAGATCGCATCGCCCACGCCCTCGAGGTCACGTTGAACCGCGAGCAGGTCGAGCTTGAGAAGTACCTTGGCTTCCTCGCGACGGTCGGTTCGACGGCTCCCTTCATCGGCCTGTTCGGCACCGTCTGGGGCATCATGAACAGCTTTCAGTCGATAGCGGCGAGCAACGATACTTCGCTGGCGGTTGTCGCGCCGGGCATTGCCGAGGCGTTGTTCGCGACCGCGCTTGGGCTGGTGGCCGCGATCCCGGCGGTGGTCGCCTACAACAAACTCTCGATGGATATTGGGCGCTATGTCGAGCGGCTCGACATTTTTTCGAGCGAATTCCGTGCCCTGCTCTCGCGCCAGCTTGAAGAAAAGGTGAGCTGATGGGCGCCCAGCTTCAAGGCGGTAGCGGCGTAGGCCGGGGTCGCCGCCGCTCGACTCGTCCGTTAATGAGCGAGATCAACGTCACGCCGTTCGTCGATGTGATGCTGGTGCTGTTGATCATCTTCATGGTGACCGCCCCCCTGCTGACAGTCGGCGTACCCGTCGACTTGCCGGATTCGGGCGCGAAGGCATTGCCCGGCGACGATGAACCGCTCTCGGTGACGATCCAGGCGGACGGGACGGTTTTCTTGCAGGACAGCGAAATTGAAATCGACGCGTTGGTGCCACGCCTCCTCGCCGTCACCGAAAATAACCCCGACGCGCGAATATTTGTGCGTGGCGACAAGGCAATCTTCTACGGCCGCGTCATGGAGGTGATGGGTGCGCTCAACAGCGCCGGGTTCAACAATGTCGGGCTGGTCACGACCGTGCCTCAAGGCCCGGCCCCGGCGAATTGACGTATGAGGAAGGGATGGATCATATCGGGAGCACTTCACGCTGGAGTTATCGCGCTGGCGGTGTGGGGACTGCCCAAGCTGTGGGAGGACAGAGAGCCCGAGGAGACGCCGGTGGTGATCGACGTGGTCAGCCTCGAGGACGAGACGAACCTGCCCGATGCGGCGTTGCCCGAGCCCGTCGAGATCGAGCCGGAGCCGACGCCGGAGCCCGTGATGGTCGAACCGGAACCCGAGCCGGAACCCGAGCCCGAGCGGGCCGAGCCGGAACTGGAGCCCAAACCGGAACCTTCGGCACAGGTGACGGAAATAGTGCCCGAGCCCGAACCGGCGCCCAAGGCGCCGGACTTCATGCCCAAGCCCGAGGCCAAGCCGAAACCGCCGCTGCCGCCCGATCCGTTCGTCTCCTTGCTCAAAACGGTCGAGGAGGTCGAGCAGACCATCAACCAACGCGAGCCCGAGGAGACAGCCGCCGAGGCGCTGCCGCCGGCCCCGCAAGAGCTGCAGGTCAACGTCTCGGCGACGCCCCAAGTCACCGACGAGCCGCTTTCGATGACCGTGATCGACCTAATTCGCCGGCAGGTGGAAAAGAACTGGAGCGTTCCGGCCGGTGCCAAAGATGCGCGCGACATGTCAGTGGCGCTGCGAATCCAGTTGCGCCCCGACGGTTCGGTCATCGACGCCGAGTACGTGGACACCGACCGGCTAGACGAAGCCTATCGGCGTGCATTCCGGGCGATGGCGGAAAGCGCCAAGCGTGCCGTGTTCAAGGCCAGCCCCCTGCAAGGTCTGCCCACGGACAAATATGAAAAATGGC
>CAVOEB010000065.1:0-16490 GCA_963694715.1 Alphaproteobacteria bacterium
GCGGGCCGTAGCCACGAATCCGGAGCGCGCTTATACTGCGGTTCATGCCGATGTCGCCGCCAGATCTCGATGCGCTTGCCCGCCGCTTCCTAGACCTTTGGGAACGTCAGGCCTCGGCGCTTGTCACCGAGCCCGGCCTTGCGGCGGCGCTGGCCCCGTGGATCGCCGGAGTGCGCCAAGGCCATGACGATGACCAATCTGATCCTGCCGCCGCGCACGGGGCCCCGGCCGCTGGCGCTTCACCTCGCCTGCGCGACGATGATCTGGCTGACGTCCTCCGCTGCCTTGCCGGTTGCGAGGCGCGGCTTGATGCACTGGAAGCCGGAACTCGAAAAGGCGGCAAGGGAGCTCGCTCCGGCGCTCGAAAGCGCGGCGCCTGACGCGCTTCACGCCGCGCTCACCGGTGAAGTGAAGAAACGCGTCGAGATCATGTTGGCGGGCGTCGAGGCCTATCGCGCCCACCCTTACCGCCGGGCGCTGGACGAGCCACCCGTGCTCTGGGCCGAGGGCTCGAGCCGGCTCTACGACTACGGCGCCGCCGCGCCCGCCGGCACTTCCGCCCGCCCGGTGCTTTTCGTGCCCTCGCTCGTCAACCGGGGCTATGTGCTCGACCTCTCGGCCCGGCGCAGCCTGCTCCGTCACCTTGCCGCGAACGGCCTGCGCCCGCTGCTGCTCGAATGGGGCGCACCGGGCGAGGCCGAGCGCGACTTTTCCTTTACCGACTACGTCACCCGCCGCCTCGAAGGCGCGCTCGATGCCGCGCTCGCCGCTACGGGCGGTCCCCTCGGGCTGGTCGGCTATTGCATGGGCGGCCAGCTCGCCCTGGCGCTGGCGTTGCGTCGCGCCGACGCGATCGAGCGCATCGCCCTGCTCGCAACGCCGTGGGACTATCATGCCAATCCACCGGCGCAGCTCCAGGCCTTGGCGGCCGTCGCCGGCCCGCTCAGGATGGTCATCGAGGCGGCAGGCGAGCTGCCCGTCGACTGGATCCAGAGCCTGATCGCGGGCCTTGATCCCGCCCTAGTGCCGACCAAGTTCCGCGCCTTTGCCGCACTCGACCCGACCTCGCCCGCGGCCGAGGATTTTGTTGCGCTCGAGGATTGGGTCAACGACGGAATCGCGTTGACCGGGCCGGTTGCGCGCGAATTTCTGTTCGGCTGGTATGTCGAGAACTGGCCCGCACAGGGGCGCTGGTTGATTGACGACGAGCCGGTCGATCCCGCACGGCTCGCAAGCCCCACCCTGCTTATCCTGCCCGAGCATGACCGCATCGTGCCGCCCGCCGGGGCCCGGGCGCTTGCCGATGCGATCCCTGGTGCGCTCGTGCACAGCGTCCCGTTCGGCCATATCGGCATGGTGGTCAGCGCCAAGGCGCAAGGCGCGGTCTGGTCGCTTCTGGCCGACTGGTTCGCGCCCGCCCGCCCGGCCTCGGCCCGGCGGGCAAGAAATTCTCCAACGCAAGCTTAAGTTTCGTCGCCGTCTTGCGCATAACCCGACTCGAATCGCGCCCCACCGCTGCCGACAGTGGTGCGGGTGATCATTATTTCGGCAGACTGAAATGAGGAACGAGATGGCACGAGTGGCGATTGTAACAGGCGGAACCCGCAGTTTCGGGAGCGCTGAAGGAGGCGGACTATAACATCGCGGCGATCTACCCTGCCAACGACAGCGCCGCCAACGCCTTTGCCGCCGAATCCGGTATGGCCGTCTATAAATAGGACGTGGGCGGTTTCGATGCCTGTGCCGGGGGCGTCACGCGTGTCGAGGCCGATCTCGGGCCGGTTGACGTGCTGGTCAACAATGCGGGCATCACTCGTGACGCGACCATCCACAAGATGACCTTCGAGCAGTGGAACACGGTCATCCAGACCGATATCTCGTCCTGCTTCAACATGTGCCGCCAGGTCGTGCCCGGCATGTGCGAACGGGGCTTTGGCCGCGTCGTCAAAGTTGGCTCGACTAACGGCCAGGCGGGCCAGTACGGTCAGGTCAACTACGCAGCGGCGAAGTCGGGCATCCACGGCTTCACCAAGGCGCTGGCCCAGGAGGGCGCCGCCAAGGGCATCACCGCCAACGCCATCGCGCCGGGCTATGTCGATATTGACATGGTGCGCGCCGTGCCCGACGACGTGCTGCAAAAGATCATCGCCAAGATCCCGGGCGGCCGACTGGGCCAGCCCGAGGATGTCGCGCGCGGCGCGTTGTTTTTGGTCGCCGACGATGCGGGCTTCGTCAACGGCTCGACCCTGTCGATCAAAGGCGGCCACCACATGTACTGAGAACCGGGCGGACGGGCCCGACCCGCCGCCCGCGAAAGGAGAGGCTCATGCCTACGGTCAAGATGGTCGAGTACGACGAAGCGAGTGCGCGCCCGTTAAGGCTATCTACGAGGATACCGTAGCGACCAAGGGCATCGACTTAGCGCCCAATTTCTGGAAGAGGCTGGCCAGCCACCCGCCCCAACTCGAGCGTATCTGGACAGCGCTCAAGGCGGCCATGTCGCCGGGTCGGCTCGATTCGCTGACCAGGGAGATGATCGCCGTCGCGGTCAGTGCGACCAACGGCTGCACCTATTGCGCCAACTCGCACACGCTGGCCGCGCGCAAACTCGGCATGGGTAACGAGATGCTGGGCGAACTGCTCTCGGTGTTCGGCCTGTTCAACCAGACCAACCGTCTGGCGGAAGGCTATCAGGTCGAGGTCGATGCGCAGATCCTCGCCGCCCGGCCGGGCTAGCCGAGGGCGCCCAACTCGGTGCGACATCCCGAGGGGGCTAATCTTTCGCGATCCTTCAGGCCCGCAAGCGCGGGCCGCCGCAGGGCCGGGGTTGGCATAGGGCGGCTGGCCCAGACGAAATTCGGGCGGGAGCCTACGTGGCGCTTGAGCGCCGGTTGGCAAGCCAACCGGACTTTTAGTTAGATCGCCTCTACCGGCTCGGTATAGGCCATCAACGGCTGCTTGCCGAAGGTGAAGAACCACATCCCGATGCCCTGGCGCGACAGCCGCCATTTCTCCTCAGGAAAGCGGAGGTCGAGATAACCCAGCGCGCAGGCGATGGTGATCAGCCCGATATTCATGCCCTTACCGAACTTCTTTATCTCGTCCTTTTCTAGCCGATCCAGAATGCGAAATACCCGCTCCTTCTGGCGCGCGTCCCAGTCGGGCGAGCGCTCGCCCTCGGGCCGGCGGCGCTCGTACGTGCGCAGCACCGCGGCGTCGAGGATGCCGTTGCCCATCGCCGCCCAGCGCAAGGCCTGCCAGCGCTCCGGTCCCTTGGGCGGAAACATCTTGGGCCCGTCATGCAGGGTATCGAGATACTCGCAAATCACCCCGCTGTCGTAGAGTGCCTCGCCCTCGTCGGTGATCAGGGTCGGGATCTTGCCGATCGGGTTGAGCTCTCCGATCGGGCTGTCGGGCTCGCCCGGATTGGTCCGGATTAGCGCGATTTTCTCGCGCAGGCCGGTTTCGACGGCCATGGCCAGAACCTTGCGAGCGTAAGGCGAGGTGGGCCAAGCATGTAGTCTCATTGTTTTGGTCTCCCAACGGTGCTGCGGCTCGGCCGCAAGCGCGAGATTAACATCCGGCCCGTGGCGCGGCCAGCGCCTGGCGCAACCACGCTAGACTTGCTCCCATGCTGCCCGACATCGTCGATTGCGAAGCCTTCTACGCGAGCCGTCTCGGTCGTGTGGCGCGCCGTGCGCGAGGCCTGGCCCGACCTGTACGGCCTGACCGTGGCCGAGATTGGCCATGCCACGCCTTATCTGCCGCCCTTCCTGGGCGAGTCCGCGCGGGTCGTGGCCTTTATGCCCGCGTCCCACGGCGTGCGGCTCTGGCCGGCCGACGGGCCGCGCTTAGTTGCACTCGCCGAGGACGCCGGCTTTTGCCCCTGCCCGACGGTGCGCTCGACCGTGTCCTTCTCGTCCATGGCCTCAAACACGGTGCGTCGGTGCGCCCCATGCTGCGCGAGATACGGCGCGTTCTCGCCGATGGCGGCCGCCTGCTTTGTGTAGTGCCCAGCCGGAGGGGGTTGTGGGCGCGGGTCGAGCGCCCGCCGTTCGGTGCCGGCCGGCCGTTTTCGTCCAACCAGCGGCGCGAATTTTTGCGCGATAACCTGTTCGCGCCGGGACCCGCCGGCGCCCCACTTTTTCTGCCCCCGGCGCGCTCGACCATGCTGCTGCGCACCGCGGGGGCGTGAAAGCGGCTGGGCCGGCGCCGGGGAGCGCCCTTCGCTGGAGTGATTTTGCTCGAGGCAACGAAGCAGATCTACGGCGCGCGGCCCGAGGGCGCGAGCAAGGCCGTCCGCCGGCGGACTTATGTCCCGGCTCCGGGCGTCGATGCGTCGCCTAGGATCGACCGAGCAGAAAAACGCCCTGTTCGCCCATAAGGTTGGCGATGCGCCCCACTCCCCTGAAACGGCTTACCTGACCCCGGTTGTTGACCGTAAGCGCCCGCTCGATGGCGATGCCGAGATCGCCGCACAAATTGAGGAAGTCGCGGATCGAGCACAGGTGGATGTTCGACGTCTCCCACCACAAACTGGGCAAGGCCCCGGTCACGGGCATGCAGCCGTACCACAGCAGGTAGAGGCGTGAGCGCCAATAGCCCATGTTGGGAAACGACACGATGACGCAATTGCCGATCCGTAAAAGCTCGAGTAGCAACTCCCGCGGATGGCGTGCCGCGGGCAGGGTCTGGCTGAGAATCACATAGTCGAACGAATTGTCGGGATAGTCGCCCAGATCGAAATCGACGTCGCCCTGGATCACCGAAAGGCCGCGGCTGACACAGGCGTTCACCCCGGCCTGGCTCAGTTCGACGCCGCGCCCGTCGACATCTTTTTCGGTCACCAGGTATTCGAGCAGCGCGCCTTCGCCGCAGCCCAGGTCGAGCACCCGGGCGCCCGGCGCCACCATGTCGGCGATCAGTTGGAGATCGACCCGGATTGTCGCCCCACCGGCTACCGGTGTGCCCGGGGTCATGACAGGCCGCGGTGGCGCGCTGCGCCCTGGAGAAAGCCTGCGAGCGTGCGCAGGAACTTGGGTTCGTCGAGCAAAAACGCATCATGGCCCTTGTCGGTCTCGATTTCTGCGAAGCTCACATTGGCCGCCACACCGTTCAGCGCGCGCACGATCTCGCGGTTCTCGGAGGTCGGATAGAGCCAGTCGCTGGTAAACGAGAATACGCATATCCGCGCACTCACCTTGCGGAAGGCCTCGACCAGCGAGCCGCCATGCTCCGCGGGCAGGTCGAAATAATCCATCGCCCGCGTGATGTAGAGGTAAGAATTAGCGTCGAAGCGATCCGTAAAGGTAGCGCCTTGGTGGCGCAGGTAGCTCTCGACCTGAAAATCCGCGTCGAACCCGAAGGTCGGCGCGCTGCGGTCCTGCAAGGCACGCCCGAACTTGCGGTGCAGCGCCGTCTCCGAGAGATAAGTGATGTGCGCTGCCATGCGCGCGACTGCCAGCCCGCGCACCGGGCGCGTGCCGTGGCGCGCATAGTCGCCGCCGTGCCACTCCGGATCGGCCATGATGGCCTGCCGACCGACTTCGTTGAACGCGATGTTCTGGGCCGAATGGGTCGCCGAGGTCGCGATCGGTACGGCCGAGAACACCCGCTCGGGATAGCACACCATCCATTCGAGCACCTGCATCCCGCCCATCGAGCCGCCGGTCACGCAGAAGAGCTCATCGATGCCCAGTGCGTCGAGCAGCAGCGCTTGCGCGCGCACCATGTCGCGGATCGTGATGACCGGAAAGCTGGGCCCCCAGGCATGGCCCGTAGCGGGGTCGACGTCCGACGGGCCGGTCGTGCCCATGCAGCCGCCTAGCACGTTGCACGAGATGACGAAATAGCGCTCCGTATTGAGCGGCTTGCCGGGGCCGACCATGGTGGTCCACCAGCCCGATCGGCTGCTGATTTCGGCGGGCGGATCGCATAGGAACTGGTCGCCGGTCAGCGCGTGGCAAACCAGTATCGCGTTGCTATTGGCCTCGTTCAGTGTGCCGTAGCTCTCGTACGCCATCCGGAACGGGCCGAACGTGGCGCCGCTGTCGAGACGCATTGGTTCCGCCTCGGCCAGCTCCACGGTGCGGAACGGCAGGCGGTCGCGCTCGGCGCCCGCGGTCAGGTGGGTTTCGGGTCGGGTGGGCGGTGTCATTGCGCGATTCGGGGTCGGGGTTGTCGAATTCTGCCCATAGCTAGGTGTCCGGGCGCTATTCTGTCAATGTTTTCTTTGATTTTAGACCTTTACCGGACTATGACTAGCCAATCGTCGACCTTGGTAGATTGCTTGAAATGGCCGCATCGGACGAGCCCATTGACGCGCTGCGCCGTGATATCGATAGGCTCGACGACGCCCTTCACGATCTTTTGATGCGTCGTGCCGAGCTGGCCGAACAGATTGGTGCCACAAAGCGCCGCGACGGCGCGCCACGTTCGTTCATGCGGGCGGGGCGCGAAGCGCGCATTCTGCGCCATTTGCTCAGTCGCCACGGCGGTGCCTTTCCAAAACAAGCGATGGTCTGCATCTGGCGCGAAATTATCTCCGGCACACTGAGCATCGAAGCGCCGCAATCGCTCGCCATGGCGCCGGCGTGCGACGAGGCCGAGGCCGTACCCTACCGCGACAGGGTGCGAGATCATTTCGGCTCGGCCACGCCCCTTGCGTTACGCCCGGATGCGCAAGCCGTGCTCGACGACCTGGAATCCGGGGTTGCAACACTCGGCGTTCTGCCCGTGCCCCGGCCGGGCACGGGCGCGGATTGGTGGCAGCGCCTCACGGCGCGGCCCGCGCCACGCGTTGTCGTGCGTCTGCCCGTGATGGATGGCGCGATCGCCGGGCCCGCGGCCTACGCGCTCGCGATGATCGAGCCTGAGCCCTCGGGTGGCGACATCTCCCTGCTGGTCGTCTCTTGCTCGAGAGAGCTCACGCCCGAGGCTGTGTGCGAGCGGCTCGTGGCAGCGGGTTTAGAGGCCCGGATGATCGATAGCGCCCAGCTCGCGGTCCTCGTCGAGGTCACGGGGTTCGTCGCGGCAGACGATTCGCGCCTGGCCGCGGCAACCGGCGAGGGCGTCTCGGGGCTCACCGTAATCGGTGGCTTCGCCTCTCCATTGGAGGCCGGATGATGAGCGCTCCGGTTCCCCGCCCCGGTATTCTCGAGATTTCGCCCTATGTCGGCGGCAAATCGACGCTTGCCGGCGTCGAGCGCGTAATCAAGCTCGCGTCGAACGAATCTGCGCTGGGTCCGAGCCCTCGCGCGGTCGAGGCCTACCGGGAGGCCTCCGGGCGCCTTCACCGTTATCCCGACGGCGGTGCCGACGCGCTGCGCGCGGCGCTGGGCGAGGCCCATGGGCTTGATCCCGCGCGTCTGGTCTGTGGCAGCGGCTCCGACGAGCTGCTCGACCTGCTCGCCCGGGCCTATGCCGGGCCCGGTGACGAGGTGCTCTACAGCGCCCACGGGTTTCTTATGTATCCGATCGTGGCGCTCAGCGTCGGCGCGACGCCTGTCGCCGCGCCTGAACGGGAGCGGGTGGCCGACGTCGATGCGCTGCTGGGCGCGCTCACGCCGCGCACCCGGCTGGTCTACCTCGCCAACCCGAACAACCCGACCGGCACGTATCTGGCGGCGGACGAGCTTGCACGCCTCCATCGCGGCCTGCCCGGCGACGTTCTGCTCGTCGTCGACGCGGCTTACGCGGAATTTGTCGAGGCGGCGGACTACTCGGTCGGGTTCGATCTCGTCGAGGCTGGAGAAAATGTCGTGCTGACCCGGACCTTCTCCAAGATCCACGGGCTCGCCGCGTTGCGGCTCGGCTGGGTCTACGGCCCAGCGGCGGTGATCGAAGTCATACACCGCATTCGGGGCCCGTTCAACGTTACCGCTCCCGCCCAGGCGGCGGGGCTGGCGGCGCTGAGCGATACCGATTGGCTCAAAGCCGCGCGCCGCCACAACACGACGTGGCGCGAATGGTTTTCCGAACGTCTGCGAGAGCTCGGCTTCGAGGTCCCGCCCAGCGTCTGCAACTTCGTGCTCGTCGAATTCCCGGACGAGCCGGGGCGCGACGCTGCAACGGCCAACGCCTTCCTCCAGGCGCGCGGGATTATCGCGCGCGACGTTTCGGGTTACGGTCTCGCCAACATCTTGCGCGTCTCCATCGGCACCGAACCGGAGATGCGTGCCGCGGCGGAGGTCTTCGCCGCCTTTAGGGAGCACGCCGATGGCGACTGACCCCCTGTTCGAGCGGCTTGCCCTGATCGGGGTCGGCCTGATCGGCTCGTCCATCGCGCGTCTCGCTCAAAGCGAGGGCCTGGTGCGTGAGATCGTCGTCTGTGCACGGAGCGAACAGACCCGCGCCAAGGCGCTCGAACTGGGTCTCGCCGGGCGTGCCGAGGCGGAACCGGGTACGGCCGTCGAGGGTGCCGATCTGGTCATCTTGTGCGCGCCGGTAGGCGCCAACGCGGCCCTCGCCGAGGCGATGGCGCCCCACCTCGCACCGGGCGCGATCGTCAGCGACGTGGGCTCGGTCAAGGCGGCGGTGATTCGCGATGTCGCGCCCCATTTACCCGAGAACGTCCATTTCGTGCCCGGCCACCCGGTCGCAGGAACCGAGAACTCCGGCCCCGAAGCCGGCTTTGCCGAGCTCTTTGAAGAGCGCTGGTGCATCCTCACCCCGCCCGAGGGTACTGATCCGGCGGCGGTCGAGCGAGTCGCGGAATTCTGGCGTCGTGCCGGCTCCAAGGTCGAGATCATGGATGCGGCCCATCACGACGTGGTGCTCGCCATCACCTCTCACCTGCCGCATCTCATCGCCTACAATATCGTTGATACGGTCGCTGACCTCGAGGCGACGACCAAGGCCGAGGTCTTCAAGTACGCGGCCGGGGGGTTTCGTGACTTTACCCGCATCGCGGCGAGCGATCCGGTGATGTGGCGCGATATCTTTGTCAATAACCGCGAAGCGGTGCTCGAAATGCTGGGCCGTTTCTCCGAGGACCTCACCGCGCTACAGCGCGCAATTCGGCGCGGCGATGCCGAATTGCTTGAAGAGGTCTTCACCCGCACCCGGGCGATCCGCAAGGGCGTGGTCGACGCCGGACAGGCTTAAATAAATTCCTTCGGGGGCTATGATCCCGCTTCGTTCGCCGGGACGGGCGAGGGCACCACGGGCGGTATCTGGTCGATCGTCACCGGGCCTAGCTTAAGTTCGCCGTCCTGCATGGTGATCGGCACGCTGAGCACTGGAGGCCCGCCCTCCACCCTGGGCCGTGCGAGCAGGGCAAAGCCCAGCTTGTAGAGGGTTGCCTCGCCCAGTGATACGAAATCGTTGGCCGCGAGCAGGTCGATAATATCGCCGTGGCCGATGATGTCGGCGGTGAACGCACCCAGCGGGCGCATCGCCTCGTCAAGGGTCAGGGTGCCCGTGGTCTCCACCTCGATCGGCCCCCAGAACAGGCCCATCCGGTCCACCTCGATCACGCCGCCCGCATCGCGCCAGCGGGTGAGCGAGGTAACCGGGGCGTCGCCGTTGGGCAGGGGTCCTGTCACCTGGGCGGTGAGCGCGAAGTCGATGGGGTGCTTGTGCAGCACCCAGCTCGCATCTTCGGGCACCAGCGCCTGGCTGACGCTGAGGCGCATCTCCGCGCTGGGTGTGCGATAATCCGGGTCGGCATCGTCGAAACGCCGGCCGTCGATCGACAGCGCGTCTAGGCTGCCGAAAAAATCGACCCCCGGCCGCGAATAGGCGACGTCGCGGATTTCGCTGTGGAATTCGCGCACCTGCCCGTCGCCGAACACCGACAGCTCGCCCGCCGCTTCCTTAATTAGACAGGTGAAGTCGAACCAGGCATCGCCTGTATAGAGACTGATGTCGTGGCGGCCGGGAAACGAGACGCCGATGTGATGCAGGTTCCAAGGCCGGGCCGACAGGGTCAGGCTCTCCGCCTCCCAGTGCCAGCCCTTGGGCACGTTGGTGACGTTGGGCTTGGTGATCAGGACCTCGAAGCGGAAGGGAAATCCGCCCACGTCGCGCTCGGCAAAGGCGATTTCATAGCCGGCCGCCCGGTGCTCGTCGGCCCACGCGTCGACCCGCTCGCCCACGGTCCCGGCGGCGATCAGCCAGTAGGCCGTATAGCCCCCTAGCAACACGGCGAGGCCGCCGATCCCGGCGATAGACCAAGTTCTATGTTTCATTTCCCCGCCAATTTCATGCCGCGCGGATAGACGCCCGCGCCAAGAGGCCACAAAATGGTAAACACTCCTTCCGCCTTCGGCAAGTTGCCCGAAGGCGCCCTACGATGCGAGGTTTGCGGCCCCTATGCCTTCACCCGCCGACGTCTGGGTCTTTGCCTACGGCTCGATCATGTGGAATCCGGGCTTCGCCCATCGTGAAGTTCATCACGCGCTGTTGCGCGGTTATCACCGCTCGCTTTGCGTCTACTCGATCCACTATCGAGGCACCGCCGAGCGGCCCGGCCTGGTCTTCGGGCTCGACCGCGGCGGGGCCTGCCGGGGCCGGGTCTTTCGCGTCGCCGCCGCCGCCGCCCGGGATGTGCTCGCAACCCTCGACGCCCGCGAAAACGTCTACGACGTCTATCTGCGCCGCACGCTCCGCGTCGTAACGCCCGAAGGGCCGGTGTTTGCCGAGGGTTATGTGGTCGACCGCGAGAGGCCGCAATATGCCGGCAAACTGGCCCCCGAGTGCATGCTTCCGATGCTTCGCGAGGGCCGGGGCGTGGGCGGCACGGGCGTCGAGTATCTTGAAAACACCGTGCGCCACCTCGACGAACTCGGCATTCCCGACGCCCGCCTCCACGAACTGCTGCGCGCGCTCGGCCGCTAGGGACGAGCGCTAGCGCGCCTCGTCGTTCACGCGCATTTCGAATAGGTGCACGAGGTGCACATGTCGCAGCCTTCCTGGTGGATCATGCTGCGCTGGCCGCAGCGCGGGCAGGCGTGCATTCGATTGGCGCCGCTTGCCGTCTCGCTCCCGTTCCCGCCGGTCGCCCCGGCGGGCTCCACCGCCTTGCCCGCCGACGCCGGTAGGAAGCCGATAGCGACCATATGGCGTTCGATCGCTTCGCCGATTGCGGCCAGGATCGAGGGCACGTAGCGCCCGCCGACCCATTGGCCGCCGCGCGGGTCGAACACCGCCTTGAGTTCCTCGACGACGAACGAGACGTCGCCGCCGCGCCGGAACACGGCGCTGATCATGCGGGTCAGCGCCACGGTCCAGGCGTAATGCTCCATGTTTTTCGAATTGATGAAGACCTCGAAGGGCCGCAGCCGGCCGTCCTGGACCACGTCGTTAATCGTGATGTACATGGCGTGGTCAGATTCCGGCCAATGGATCTTGTGGGTCGTACCGGGCAGCTCCTCGGGGCGGCTGAGCGGCTGGGTCATGTAGACCACGCCGCCCGCCTCATAGACATCCCGCGGCTGCGCGGGTGGCGCGTCGAGCGGAAGTTCCGCCTGGCTCTCGGGTGCGCGCAGCGCATCGGCCGGGCCGCCCTCGCCACGCGCCGGCTCGCCCGTACCGGTCTCGAGCACGGCGCCGGTGATCGCGTTAGGTCGGTAAGTGGTGCAGCCCTTGCAGTCCGAATCATAGGCCTCAACATAGATCGTCTTGAAGCTCTCGAAGGAGATATCCTCCGGGCAGTTGATGGTCTTGGAGATCGACGAATCGACGTGCCTTTGCACCGTTGCCTGCATCACCAGATGGTCGTGCGGCTGCAGCGACTGGGCATCGACGAAATAGTCGGGCAGCGGTGTGGCTTCGCCTTTGAGCTGGCGGAACAGGCGGAAGGCGTTGTCCTGGACTTGCTCCGCCTTGTGCGTGCCGTCGGGCATCAGGACGTTGCGCGTGTGCTCGAAGCTAAACACCGGCTCGAGCCCCGACGAGACATTATCCGCGAGCAGTGAGATGGTGCCGGTCGGCGCGATCGAGGTCAGCAGGGCGTTGCGGATGCCGTTTTTGCGGATCGCCGCCTGGACGTCCTCGTCGAGACCCTGGATAGTTTTGCCCGCCAGATAGGATTCCTGGTCATAGAGCGGGAAGCAGCCTTTCTCGGCGGCCAGCTTGGTCGAGGCGAGATAGGCCGCGCGGCTCAGGCGGCACATCCACTGGTCAGCCAGGTGCACCGCGTCGGCGCTGCCGTAGCGCGCCCGGCACTGGATCAGCGCGTCGCCCAGCCCGGTCACCCCGAGCCCGATTCGCCGCTTCGCCAGTGCTTCCTGGCGCTGGGCCTCGAGCGCGAAGTTCGACGCGTCGATCGCGTTGTCGAGCATGCGCACCGCGGTCGTGGTCAGCGCGTCGAGTGCATCGAGGTCGAGCGCCGCGGTCTCCTCGAAGGGACCGCGCACCAGGCGGGCGAGGTTGATCGAGCCCAGTAGACAGGCGCCGTAGGGCGGCAGGGGCTGTTCGCCGCAGGGATTGGTTGCCTGGATGGTCTCGCAATAGGCGAGATTGTTGCGTCGGTTGATGCGGTCGATGAAGATCACGCCTGGCTCGGCATAGGCGTAGGTCGAGCGCATGATCGTCTCCCACAGCTCGCGCGCGGAGACGCTCCTATAGACCGTACCGTCGAACACCAGCTCCCACGAGCGGTCTTCGCGAACCGCTTGCATGAACGGGTCGGTGACCAGCACCGAGAGGTTGAACATGCGCAGCCGTCCCGGCTCGCGCTTGGCCTCGATGAAGGCCTCGATGTCGGGGTGATCACAGCGCAACGTCGCCATCATGGCGCCGCGCCGATGGCCCGCGCTCATGATGGTCAGGCACATGGAGTTCCATACATCCATGAACGAGAGCGGTCCCGAAGCGTCGGCGCCCACGCCCTTGACCGGCGCGCCCTTGGGCCGCAGCGTCGAGAAGTCGTAGCCGATGCCGCCGCCCTGCTGCATGGTCAGCGCGGCTTCCTTAAGGTTGTCGAAGATGCCGCTCATGTCGTCGGAGATTGTGCCCATGACGAAGCAATTGAACAGCGTCACCTGGCGCCCACTCCCCGCGCCGGCGAGGATGCGTCCCGCGGGCAGTAGCTTGAAGCCGTCGAGCGCGTCGTAGAAGGTATCCTCCCAGCGCGCCGGGTTTGCCTCGGGCACGCTGAGTGCGCGCGCAACACGCCGCCAGCTGTCCTCGAGGGTGCGGTCGATCGGCGTGCCGCCTTCGCCCTTCAGGCGGTATTTCATATCCCAGATCTGTAGCGAGATCGGCTGGGCGCTGGTCATCGGGGTCTCCGCCGTCGGGGGTGAAAACATCAATCTCCTGCCCGCTGCGCAGGGCCAAAGACTGTAGGCGGATTGTTTGCGTCCGTCAAGTAATGTTCGTATTATGTTCTATGTTCTCGGGCCCAGCATTCGCCGGAGTCTTTAAGATTTTGTCTTATAATTTCAATATTTTGCCCGCTCTTCTCCGCGTAAAGTCGTTCCCAGGCGGATTCCATGGTGGTTTCGAGCCGGGCCATGAACTCGCGTTTGGGCAGGCCCGGCGGGATAGCGGGCAGGAATTCGATCACGATTGCGCCGGGATATTTGCGGTAGGTCTTTTTCGGCCAGTGCAGGCCCGAATTATGGACCACCGGGACGACCGGAAGATCAAGCTGGGCATAAAGCCCGGCGACACCGGTCTGGTAGGGAATGCGCTCGCCGGCGGCCACCCGCGTGCCCTCGGGAAAGATCACCAGCGGCCGGCCCCGGGCGGCCCGTTCGCGGCCCTGGGCGATGATTTGCTTTATGGTCTTGGCCCGACCCGCCCGGTCGATGAAAATCATTTTCATCTTCCGCGCGTATAGCCCGTAGAGGGGAATCCAGCCGAGTTCCTTCTTGATGACGTAGACCGGGTCGTGGAGGATTTCGTTGAAGACGTTGGCCTCCCACTCCGACTGGTGCTTCGAGGCGACGATGGCGGCGCCCTGCGGCACGTTCTCTCGGCCCCGGATCTCCACACGCACGCCCGCCAGCGCGCGCAGCATCACCGCGATGCCGCGCACCCAGAGCCGCACCCCCGCGCGCAGCACGGCGCGTGGCAGCACCAGGGTCGGGATCAGCGCCAGCCCGAGGAAAATAGACCAGCTATAGAATCCCGTGGTGAACAGGGCCGAGCCGATCCGGCTATCGAACCAGCGCATCATGGCGCGCCGATCCCGACGGCGCGGAGCAGCCGGCCCCAGAGATATTTCGTGAATTCGCTGGCGATCAGCCCCGCCGAGGCGGGTTCGCGCCACCAATCGTCGCGCGCAAAGCCGTCGGGGAATACCGGATGCGCGATGATCTCCACGCCGGGCATTGCAGCGTTAAACGCTGCCAGGCTACGCGGCATATGATAGTTCCCGGTCACTAGCTTCAGGCTCTCGAACTGCTCGTTTTCCATCCATTGGGCCGTTTCCCGGGCGTTTCCCGGAGTGTCCTGTGCGGCGTGCCCAAGATCGACGCAACATGCCACATCCGCCGTTGCGCCGTCCACGCTCTCAAGGATATCGAGCAGGCTCGTTTCGGGGTAAACGCCCGTGAGCAGCAGTCGCTTTGAGGTGCCCGCACGCAACAGCGCGACGCCCGCCGCAACCCGCCCGCTACCGCCGGTCAACACGACGATGGCGTCGGTTGCCGCCGCCGGGCGGTCGATGGAGCGGGCGCTCTCGGAAGGAATTTCGCCGACATACCAGAGAAATCCGCCAATCCAGGCCAACGCGGCCAGGATCAGCGCGATCAGCCCGCGCCGGACCGCCGGACCGCCGTGCCGTGCCGTGGTCTGGCTGTGCCCGTCGTGTCGGGGTCGGTGTCCCATGGTCAGGGCATGCGCGCGAGCGCTCTGAGTACCGTCAGCCGCGCGGTGGCCATCACGACCAGCGCCATGGCCAGCGGCAACGCCCCCAATGCGCCCCAGCCCCATGCCTCGAACGCGAAGGCGGGCAGTAGCGGGGCCTCGATCGCGGCGGCCGCGCCGCCCAGCCCGAACAGCGTCGCAACCGCGAGCCCGAAGCCGAGCGCCGCGCCGCGCAGGCCCAACACCAGCGCGTGGCGTTCGAATTGGCCAGCAACGTAGGAATCCCGCGCGCCGATCAGGTGTAGCACCTCGATCGCCTCGCGGTGCACCGCGAGGCCCATCTGAGTTGTGACCACCACGGTCGCGACCGCGGCACCCACCACCAGAAGGACGATCACCGCCGCCACCGCCTGCACCGTGCGGGCGAGCGAAGCTAGTTCGTCCAGCCAGTCGCGTGGATCGTCAAGCCGGGCGCCGGGCATGGTCTCGGCCACGGCTACGGCCAGCGCGCCCAGATCGAGCGTCTCGTCCGCTGCCGGTTCGACGTCGATCAAGCGAGGCAGCGGCAGACCGGCCGAGATCGAGCCGTCGCCCAGCCAGGGCTCGAGCAAGGCGATCAGCTCGGCCTCGGCCAACGGGCGCGCGGCGGCCACGCCCGCCATCGCTTCGATCCGCACGACCAGCTCGGCCACCGCGTCGTCGGTGCTGATCGCCGTATCCGGCGGCGGCACGTACTGGACCGTCAGATGGTCGAGGCCGCCCTGCTCCCAGCGGCTGGCGGCGCCCTCGATCAGCACGATGCCGGCCAGGCTGAGCACGGCGAGATAGACCATGAAGGCCGTGATCCAGGGCAGGAAGCGGCTCGAAGGATCGCGCCGCAGCGGAACGGTCAGCGACGAGCGGCGCATCTCAGAGCGCCGCTGCTTTACGCGCTGGGCGGACCAGCAGCTCACCGTCCTCGAGGCGCATAATCGGATGGTTGAGCCGCGCCACAAGCGAATCATTGTGGGTCGCGATGACCACTGTGGTGCCGATCTTGTTGAGCTCCTCAAACAGATACATCAATCGCATGCCGAGATCGGCGTCCAGATTGCCCGTGGGTTCGTCGGCGAGCAGCAGGCTGGGCTGGCCGATCACGGCGCGCGCGATGGCGACGCGCTGCTTCTGGCCGCCCGAAAGGGTTTCGGGCCGCGCGTCGAGATGCTCCGAGAGGCCCACCCAGCTCAGCAATTCGGCGACATGGTCGCGGATCTGTTCCGGTTTGGCGCCGGCGACGCGCAGGGGCAGGGCAACGTTCTCGAGCGCGGTCAGATGGTCGAGCAGGCGGTAGTCCTGGAACACGACGCCGATTCGCCGGCGCAGGCCGGGCAATTCGCGACGCGGCACCGTTGCGACGTCACGGTCGAACATGGTGATCAGCCCCCGGGTCGGGCGCTGGGCGAGATACATCAGGCTGAGCAGCGAACTCTTGCCCGCACCGCTCGGCCCGACCAGGAAATGGAACGAGCCCGGCGCCAGCTCGAAACTGATGTCGCGCAGGACCTCCGGCCCGATGCCGTAGCGGAGCCCGATGTTTTCGAAACGAATCACGCTCGATCCCGAAGTGGTTCGAAAAGGGGGCCGAAACGGCCGACGCGAAGGCAGGATAGACAGCGCTCCGCGCTTCGTCTAGCACCGCCGCCGAGCGGGGGGGGGTACGCTTGCCGGGTCTTGTCAAAACGCTTATAAGGGGC
>CAVOEB010000066.1:0-15810 GCA_963694715.1 Alphaproteobacteria bacterium
TCCTGCCACCCCCGCGATGATCAAGCAGACCCTTATTCCCAACGCGCCGCTCGGAATCGACGAGGTTCAGCTCGGAGTTGTTGCCGCCTTCATAGTCGCCATCGGGATCACGGTATTTATCGCCCTGTTGAGCGGTGTCGTGCTGGTCTGGTTCTCGGGCATCGCCGCGACGATTCTGACCCTCACCATCCTGGTCATCATTCACGGCATCTTCGTCCACTGGGTCGACCTGTTCCGGTGCACCCAGGCATTCTACGGCATCCCGAAGTTGGCGGGGATCGAGGCCATGCTGGTCGCCACCGCCGTCTGCATCGTAATCGCGCGGCTATTTAAGGATTTCCGTATCGGCGTTCAACTGCGCGCCAGCGCGACCAACCTGCTCGCCGCCAAGGCTATGGGAGTGAACGTGCGCGCGCTGCGCCTGATCGCCTGGGTGCTGGGCGGCGCGGTGTGCAGCGTGGCGGGCTCGCTCTACGCCTACTACGTCGGCACGGTGAACGCCCAGGCGTTCTTCTTCCACGCCCCGTTTCTTACGCTCGCAATGCACATCCTGGGCGGCATGCGCTCGGTGACCGGCGCGGCGGTCGGGGTCGCGCTGATCTCGACTACCATGGAGTTGATCCGCCACCTGAAAAGCGGCCCGGTGATCCTGGGCGTCAAGATGCCCAAACTGCTCGGCCTTGCGGGGCTGATGCTCGGCGTCATCATCGTGCTGGTGATGTGTTCGCGTTCCGACGGGTTGATGGGCGGCATGGAGCTCGACGAACTGCTCGGCCGCGTCTGGAAGCGGTGCGAAAAAAAACGACTAGGCGGCCTCGGTCCTAATCGTCGGAGATCTTGAGCGCGGCGAGGAACGCCTCGTGGGGAATTTCTACGTTGCCCACCTGGCGCATCCGCTTCTTGCCCTTTTTTTGCTTCTCCAAAAGCTTTCGTTTGCGCGTGACATCGCCGCCGTAGCACTTGGCGGTAACGTCCTTGCGCAGCGCGCGGACGGTCTCGCGGGCGACGATGCGCCCGCCGATCGCCGCCTGGATGGCGATCTGGAAAAGCTGGCGGGGGATCAGCTCCCCGAGCCGCTGGCACAGCGCCCGGCCGCGCGATTCGGCAGCGGAGCGGTGAACGATCATGGCGAGCGAGTCGACAGGCTCGGAGTTGATCAGGATGGACAGTTTGACGAGTTCACTCTCGCGATAGCCGTCGAGGTGGTAGTCGAAGCTGGCATAGCCGCGCGAGGTCGACTTGAGCCGGTCGTAGAAATCGAACACCACCTCGTTCAGAGGCAGGCGATAGACCGCCATGGCGCGGGCGCCCGCATAGGTCAGGTCGATCTGCTCGCCGCGCTTTTCAGTACACAGGGCGAGGACGCCGCCCAGATGCTCGCCGGGCACCAGGATGGTGGCACGGATCCAGGGCTCCTCGATATGGTTGATGTAGGTGGGATCGGGCATGTCGGCTGGATTGTGCAACTCGAGCACGGACCCGTCCGTCTTGTGGAGCCGGTAGATAACCGAGGGTGCAGTGGCGACCAGATCGAGATCGAACTCGCGTGCCAAGCGCTCCTCGACGATCTCGAGATGGAGCAGCCCGAGGAAGCCGCAGCGATAACCAAAGCCCAACGCGGCGGAGGTTTCAGCGATATACTCGAAACTCGCATCGTTCAGCCGGAGTTTCGCGAGACTGTCGCGCAAATGTTCGTAATCGGCAGAGTCGGCCGGAAACAACCCACAGAAGACGACCGGCACGACGGGCTGGAAGCCTGGCAACGATGTTTCGGTGGGACGCTTTTCCCCGGTCAGGGTATCGCCCACCTGGCAGTCGGCGACCTCCTTGATCGCCGCCGTGATGAAGCCGATCTCGCCCGGCCCGAGCCGCTCGCTCACCGTGAGCTTGGGCGTAAAGACGCCGACCCGCTCGATCTGGTGGGTCGTGCCGTTGGCCATCATTCGGATCTTCATGCCCTTCTTGAGCTCGCCGTCGTGAACCCGGACCAGGACCACGACGCCGAGGTAGGAATCGTACCAGCTGTCGACGAGCAGGGCCTTGAGCGGTGCTGCCACCCCGCCTGCGCGCGGTGCCGGCAGATGCGCGACGATGGCCTCTAGCACCCCGTCGATGCCCTCGCCGGTCTTGGCCGAAATGGACAACGCCTCGGTAGCATCGATTCCGATGACCTCTTCGATCTGCTGCTTGACCCGCTCGGGCTCGGCCGAGGCGAGGTCGACCTTGTTCAGCACGGGCAGGATCTCGTGGTCGGCGTCGACAGCCAAATAGGCGTTGGCGAGGGTCTGAGCCTCGACGCCCTGGGTCGCGTCGACCAGCAACAGCGAGCCCTCGCAGGCGGCCAGCGAACGCGAAACCTCGTAGGAAAAATCCACATGACCCGGCGTGTCGACCAGATTGAGCTGGTAGGTTTCGCCGTCGCTGGCGCGATAGGCCAGGCGCACGGTTTGGGCCTTTATGGTGATGCCCCGTTCGCGCTCGATATCCATGGAATCGAGCACCTGCTCGTGCATCTCGCGGGCCTCAAGCCCGCCACAGCTCTCGATCAGACGGTCTGCGAGCGTCGACTTGCCGTGATCGATATGCGCGATAATCGAGAAATTTCGGATATGGGCGAGGTCAGTCATGGCCTAGAATGCATGGGGATTGAACTTGCGCCGGAAGATAGAACGCAAGGGACCGGGGGGCAATGGCCATGGCGGGGTAACCCCGGCTGCTTGATTGCTCCCCCCCCCTGCTCCTAGATTCATCCGGGAGCGATAATCGGCGGGAGGGGCCATGACGACGTCTAAAATTCCGATTTTTCGAGCGAGATGGAACCGCCGAGGCGGTCGCGGCAGCGCTGGAGGACACGGGCTGCGCGATGGTTTTGCGCCGAGTGGGCGACACGTTGATGGACCGTATCGCAGGCGAACAGGCGTTCCATCTCGAGGCAACGCCCTTTGGGCCTTCGGAGTTTTTGGGCGGGCACACCCGGCGGGTCGCGAACCTATTCGCCAAATCGGTAGGTTGCGCGGATCTTGCGCTGGACGATCTGGTGCTGGGCGTCGCCGACCGGGTTTTGCTGCCCCACTGCGCGCGCTATCAGATGAACTATGGGGGGATGATGCATCTCTCCCCCGGCGCGCCGGCCCAGGAGCCTCACCGGGACGGGCTGCTCTATCCCTTCCGCCATCCCCACCCGCCGACGATCCTCGCGGCAATATGGGCGGGCGACGAGTTTTCGGCGGGGAACGGGGCGAACCGGATCGCGCCGGGCAGCCACCGCTGGGCGCATGAGCGGGCGCCAACAGACTCCGAGCTGATCTCAACCGCGCTGCCCCGGGGCAGCGTTGTGCTCGATACCAGCAGCGTCTATCACGGCGGCGGCGCGAACCGCTCGAATGGACCCCGGGCGGGGATCGCCATGCATTACAACCCCAGCTGGCTGCGCCGGGAGCATAATTTCTATCTGGAGCTGCCGCCCGCAATCGCCAAGACGCTGCCCGAAAGACTTCAGCGCCTAATCGGCTACGACTTTATGGCCCCCTATCTGAATTTCGTGCAGCAGGGCAACCCCCACAAGCCGCTCGAAGACGACCCCGATCCGGCCCCCATGAGCGCACGAACGACGAGCTCGATGCCGCCGCCGCACGTGTCGCGCCCATCCCGTTCAGCGAGCCGGGCCTCGGAGGAGCCGGTCCAGCCGAACAGGTGGCCTTCCGACTGCATCGCGCGCATGGTGCCCTCGTGGAGTTCGGGTTCGAACGCGCCGCAGCAATCCTCCAGCGTCATGACGTAATAGCCCAGATCGACCGCCTCGCGGATAGTGCCCTCGACGCAGCATTCGGTAGTCACGCCGCAGATCAACAGGGGGCGTACGCCACGGGCCTGGAGCTGGGTGTGAAGGTCGGCGCTGGCGAACGCCCCAAAGGTCGGCTTGTTGACCACTATTTTGTCCTCGGCCGGGGTCAGCTCGGGCAGGATCTGAAAGCCCGGCTCGCTCTCGGTCAGGATGCGGCCCATGGGGCCTGGGGTGCCCTGTTCGGCGCCCGCGGCGCGGCTCTGTTCGCGCACGGAATCGGGCAGGTTGGACAGGTCCGGCTTAAAGCCGTAGCGGGTCTGGGCTACCGTCATGGCGAGCTCGCGCGCCGCATCGAGCACCGCCCGAACCCGCGGCACACAAGCCTGCAGGGACTTGAGATCGAGATGCCCGCCGCCGCAGACGCCCTCGTCAGCCACAAAATCGTATTGCATGTCGACGATGAGCCGCGCGGTCGTGGCGGGGTCGAAGGAGAATGTCCGGCCCGCCCTACACGGAACTTCGATCATTGCTGACCCTCCAGTTGCAGTCGGGATCAGCATAGAGTCGACGAATGCCAAGACGAAAATCGGGCGTTTGGCATACCGCATGCACCAATCCCCATGGAAACTTGGGATACCGCCTATTTTCCTTGGGCCGGACACACCGCTAAACAGACAGGCAACGCCCCGCGTCAAGAGGCGATGGAGCAACCTTCAGCCAAGCCCGGGGATGAAACGCCATGGATGCAGTCGAACTAACCCGCCAATTGATCGCGATGGAGACCATCAACCCGCCGGGTAACGAGCGAGATTGCGCCCATTTCTTGGGCGAGCTGATGGCAGCGGCGGGCTTTACGGTGAGCTATCACGAGTTCGCCGAGGCGCGCACCACCGTGGTCGCGAAGATCGGCGGCGACGGCGAGCAGGCGCGCAAGCCGCTCGGTTTCGCCGGCCATATCGACACGGTGCCGCTGGGCACCCGCGAATGGTCGGTCGATCCCTTCGGGGGCGAGATCGCAGACGGCAAGCTCTACGGCCGGGGCGTGACCGACATGAAAGCCGGCATTGCGTGCTTCGCTGTCGCCGGCATCGAGTGTGCCGAGGCGCTTGGCGCCGGTGCGGGTGCGGTGCTGATCATGGCCGCCGGCGAGGAGACGGGCTGTGAGGGCAGCCTGCATCTGGCTCAGACCGAGGGCGCGATCGGCGAGGTCGGCGCGCTGGTGGTGGCCGAGCCCAGCTACAACATTCCCCGCGTCGGCCATAAGGGCGCGCTCTGGATGGAGATGAGCAGCACGGGTAAAACCGCGCACGGCTCCATGCCCTGGGAAGGCGACAACGCGCTCTATAAGGCCTCGCGCGCGGTCGGCAAGCTTGAGGATTTCGACTTCAACGTCGCGCCTCACGCGTTTCTCGGCGGCAATTCCATCAATGTCGGGACCATGCATGCCGGCCAGAACGTAAACTCCGTGCCGGATTCAGCGAAATTTCGGGTCGACGTGCGCACCATTCCCGGCATGGACCATGGCGGTATCCGTAAGACCCTAGCGGGTTACCTGGGCGAGGACGTCGCCGACGTCGCACCCTTCGTCGATGTCGGTGGGGTCTGGACCGACCCGGATCATCCCTGGGTTCAGCGGGTCTTCGACCTCGTCGCTCCCCATCTGGGCGAACGCCCCGAGGTCGGCGCGCTGCCCTTCTTCACGGATGCTTCGGCGCTGACCCCGGCCTACGGCGGCGTGCCGACCCTGATCCTGGGGCCGGGCGATACCCACATGGCCCATCAGACCGACGAGTTCTGCATGGTCGAGCGGATCCCCCAATCGGTCGCCATGTACAACGATATCATCGCCGACTGGCTCGCCGGCTGAGCCCCTTCGGGCTGGGCTTTACGCTTAGGTCTTTGCCGATCCCGCGAATGTATCCTATGGTTACATGAACGGAAATCAATGGATTGGCCCGGGGATTAGCCTGGAGATCGGAAGGACAGGATGAGACGGTTTCGGGTCGCCAATACGGATCTTCACTTGCTACACGTCTTTCTGACCGTGGCGCGCTGCGAGGGATTCTCGGCAGCCCAAGCGGAACTCAACGTCAGCCAGTCGACCATCAGCAAGCATATCTCCGACCTCGAAACCCGCCTCGGCCTGACCCTGTGCCGACGCGGACGCACCGGCTTTGCGCTGACGCCCGAAGGCGAAGAAGTGCTCGACGCCTGCGCCACCCTGTTTTCCCAGCTCGAGGAATTCCGCACCTCGGTCGGTTCGATCACTGGCGAATTCGTTGGCGAGCTGATCGTCGCCGTCAACGACGCCAACGTGACCCACGACGAGTTCCTGTTGCACAAGGCGATCGAGCGCTTCAAGGAGCGGGGCGGCGACGTACAGATTACCCTGCAACTGGGGCCGCCCAACACAATCGAGCGGATGGTGATCGAGGACAAAGCGCATCTCGGGATCGGCTTCTTCCCGCGACGCCTGCCGACCCTCGACTACGAGCCTATATTTACCTCACGGATCGAGTTGTTCTGCGGCCCCGAGCATCCTCTCTTCGACGCCGGGCCCGAGAACCTGACCCAGGAAGACATCATCGCAATGCCCCATGCGCGGCGCGGCTACGTCTCTCTCGATCAAGCGCCGGCGCTGCACCGCCAACTCAACGTGCAGGCGACGGCCTCGAGCATGGAGGGCCTGGCTTACCCCGTGCTGTCAAACCGGTTCCACGCCTTCCTGCCGACCCACCTGGCGGCGCGCTGGGTCGAGCAGGGCCAGATGCGTTCGCTGATGCCCGAGATTTTTGCCTACACCTCACAATTCGACATGATCCGGCGCAAGGCAGTGCCCCAGACACTGGTCGTCAAGGCCTTCATGGAAGATGTCCGGGCCGTTGCGCCCTTGAGCGCGCCCGCGCCCCGCCGGAAGCGACGGCGCGGGGCACATCGCGACGTGCTTAGCTCTCCGTAATTCTGAGGAACCCGTAATCGTCGACCCCTATCTTCTGGCCGGGGTGGACCAGGGTGGTCGAACTCGGCTCTTCGACGATGAGGGGGCCGTCGGCCGCGAAGCCCGGGGGCAGACGGTCACGCTCGTAAACCGCCGCCTCGTGCCGGCCATCTTCTCCGAAATCAACCATGCGCACGCCTTTAGCCGCAGCTTCCGCCGAGCGCCCCTCGGCATCGAGGCGGACCAGCTCGGGGCGCGCCACCCGCGCCGTTGCCGTCAGGCGGTAAGTGACGAACTCGACGGGCGTGTCGTCGAGGCGGAAGGTGTAGGTCCGCTCGTGCGCGGCGTGGAAATCGTCAATAACCGATGCTACCGTGGCCTCGGCGAGATTGACCGGGACGGTGACCGAATGCTCCTGCCCGAGATAGCGCAGATCGATCCGGGTTTCGCTAGAGAGCGCACTCGCTTCGTGGCCGTCGGCCCGGTAATACTCCTGCGCCTCGGCCTCCAGCCCGGCAAAGAGCTCGCGGATACCCTCGATCGCGACATCCTCGGCGCGGCCCAGCGCGGTCTGCATGAAATCCCGCCTGGGCTCCGTGGCCAACATGCCCCAGGCTGAAAACAGGCCCGGGTGGATCGGAATGATGACCTCTTTTACGCCGAGTTCGCGGCCCAGCGGCGCGCCGTGCATGGCGCCGCCGCCGCCACCCACCACTAGGGCGAAGTCGCGCGGGTCGTGACCGCGCTGGATCGAGACCAGCTTCAGCGCGTTGATCATGTTCGCGTCGACCGTGCGGATCACCGCAACGGCCGCCTCCGGGACGGAGCAGTCCAAACCGTCAGCGATAGTCTGCATGGCGAGGCACGCCTGGTTCTCGTCGAGGGCAAACTGACCGTTGGCAAAATAATCCGGATTGAGCACGCCGGTAATGAGCTTGGCGTCGGTCACGGTGGGCTCCGTGCCGCCCCGCCCGTAGCAGGCCGGACCCGGGTCGGCGCCCGCGCTGACCGGCCCTACCTTCAATAACCCCGCCTTATCGAACCAAGCGATCGAGCCGCCACCCGCCCCGATTTCCACGATGTCGACTACGGGCACGCGAAGCGGATAGCCGAACTGGCTGCGGCTGTATTCAAGGCGGTATTCGGTGCTGACCTTGGGCTTGCCATCCTCGATATCCGAGCATTTGGCCGTGGTGCCGCCAATATCGAGGTAGATCACGTTGGACAAGCCGCACAGCTCACCGACCAAGGCGGCGCCGTTACAGCCCGCCGCGGGTCCCGATTCCATGAGCGTGATGGGGTGCTCCTTGGCCCAGGAAAAGCTCGTCGTGCCGCCGTTCGACTGCATCGCGGAATAGGGGCAAGTGATGCCCGCCTTGGCGAGCGCCTGTTCAAGCCGGTCGAAATAGCGCTGCACGATGGGTTGCACATAGGCGTTGAACACCGTCGTGTTGGCGCGCTCGTACTCGCGCCACTCACGGGTGATCTCGTGCGATGCGGTAACCGCCACGCCGGGCAAATTTTCGCGCAGGTAAGCGGCGCAGGCGGCCTCGTGTTCGGGAGCGACGTAGCTGTGCAGGAACTGGACGGCAACGGCCTCGACGGCCTCGGCTCGACAGCGCTCGACGATGGGCTCAAGCGACGCCATATCGAGCGGTTCAAGCTCGTTGCCGGCGGCGTCGATCCGCTCCCGCGCCTCGAAGCGCAGTAACCGGGGCACGAAGGCCTGCTCCTTCTCGAAGCGCAGATTGTAAAGATCGGGACGGTTGCCGCGCTGAATTTCGAGCACGTCGCGAAAGCCCACAGTGGTGACCAGCGCCGTCTTGACCCCCTTGCGCTCGGTAATCGCATTGATCACCGTCGTGCCGCCATGGACGAAGAAGCTCACCTCGGCAGGGTCAAGCGCCGCCAAGTCTATAGTATCGATGACGCCCTGCGTAAGCTCCTCGGGCGTGGTCAGAGATTTTGCCGTGATCAGCGCGCCCGTCTCCTCGTCGAAATAGACCAGGTCCGTAAAGGTACCGCCGATATCCGATGCGAGGCGTCCCATCTCAGGCACCCGCCCGCAAGGCGGTGGTCGCAGCCTCGTCGAGGCTCGCGCCGTCCGCGCCGAGCACGACGCCGTATTCCTCGCGCGCCTGCTCGGGCGTGATGTAGTCGGCGCGGACCTCGGCGAAGACCTCCTCGGCCGGCCGGGTAAACGGGTCGCCGTAGCCCCCGCCGCCGCCCGTATACATGCAGATGCGATCGCCCCGATTCATGACGGTGGTCGGCGCGCGCGCGGCACGGCGCGTGTCGCCGCCGACATTGAGTTCGAAAAAATTGCACGAGCCGCCGCGCCCGCCCGCCATCGGCCAGGGCCGCTCAATCGAACGGCCGTAGCTCGCCGAGAGCACCGTATCGTCGGCAAGAATCTCGTATTCGCGGACCGAGCCATAGCCGCCCCGGTAGCGCCCCGCACCGACCCCACCTGCGACGTTGAGCCCGTATTGATGGACCCGCACGGGGAATTTGGCCTCGAGCAGCTCGATGGAATAGTTGAAGGTGTCGCCGTTGGTGATCGCGCTGGTCACGCAGTTGCCGTCGCGCTCGTCGGTTGCGCCCCAGCCGACCATGCTGGGCTCAATCATCACCCACGGCTCATGGCTCTCGCCCTGCACGCCGCCCAGCACAGTGACGCACAGGCTATTGGCGCTTCCCGCGCTGACCCGGTCGGGCACGATCGGGGCCAGCGCCTTCCAGGCGAGCTCGGAGGCCTGGCCGGTGCCCTCGTAGTACCAGCCGGTCGGTGCCGGCTTGGTCGCGGTAAAGCACAGCCCGTCGGGCGCGACCACCTCGAGGGGGCGGAAATAGCCCTCGTTTGACGGGCCCTGGGGATCGATGATCGCCTTGAACACGGTTTTTACCGCCGAGATCAGCGCGCCGCGCGAGCAGTTCACGGGCCCCGCAAGCTGCGGCGAACACTTCGAATAGTCGAAGCTGATCGCATCGCCCTTGATCGTCACCGAGACGTGGGTGGGAAAGCGTTCCTCGGTGATGCCGTCGCCGTCAATCCAGTCGCTTGCCTCGTAGGTACCGTCGGGCAACGCCGCCACCGCCGCGCGGCTGACCGTCTCGCTAGTCTGGAGCACATGCTGGAAGGTCGCCTGCACGGCGTCGGCGCCGTAGCGCTCGCACAGCTCGAAGACCCGTCGCTCGGCGATGCGCACTGCGGCAAGCGACGCATTGAGGTCGCCTAACGCCATCTTGGGCAGGCGCACATTGGCGGCGATCATGTCGAAGATGCCATCCTGACGAACGTCCTCGCGATAGAGGTAGACGCCGGGAAAACAAATCCCCTCCTGGAAAATCTCGGTCGAATCGGCAGGCAGCGAGCCCGGCGCCTTGCCGCCCACGTCGGTCCAGTGCGAGATCGAGATGGAAAAGGCGAAGAGCTCGCCCGCGCGGAAGATCGGCTTGATAACGCCCACGTCGTTGTAATGGGTGCCGCCGGCGTAGGGGTTGTTCAGCATGTAGATATCGCCCGACCGCATGCGCCCGGAAAACTTCTCCATGATGTGGTTCACCTGGATCGCGAAGGTGCCGGTGAACACGGTAATCCCGTTGGTCTGGGAGATCAGCTGGCCCTCGGGATCGCACACGCCGCAGGCGAAATCGAGCACCTCGTAAATCACCGGGCTCATGGAGCTGCGCTTGAGCACGACCCCCATTTCGTCCGCCGTTGCGAGCAGTTTGCCACGGATGATCTCGAGGGTGATGCTGTCGGTGCCGCCTGCCGGCACCGCGGATGTGTTCGCCATGATCGTCTCTCCCGGCCCCTATGCGGAGGCAATTCGAGCCGCGATTGCGGCCTCTAAACGATATGAGAGCCCACCAGTAAAATAAATACAATTTCCCCGAACGACACTTCGGGAATTCCGAATGCGGGCGGGTGCACTACCACGGGTGCGCGAACCCCCAACCTAGCTTCGAATCATCGGAATGGACTCCCTGACCCTGCCCGCCTCAGGCTGTTGCAGAATGGCAAGCGAGGTCTAGGATAGCTTAAGCAGCAAGGAGGGAAAGGCGCCATGACAAGCAAGGTGTTTCCGAAGGAAGAATACGAGGGCCGCTGGGCGAAGGTCCAGGGCGAGATGAAGCGCCGGGGCTATGAGACGGCGGTGATCTGGTCGCGTGGTGCAAGCTCCTACGACCGTTGTTCGAACCTGCTCTGGCTGGTCAATCACTATTCCGGCCATCCGGGTCAGACCCCCGACAACAACCTGTGGCAGGGCCGCGGACACAACGCCGTGATCATGCAGGCGGGCCAGGAGCCCGAACTGCATAACGACGAGCTGCTCGAGCCCGCCGACTGGCTCGCCACGGACAACTGGCAGTGGCACCAGAATCCAATCAAGGGCACGGCGGATGCGCTGATCGAGAAGGGCGTGACCGGCCGGGTCGCCATCGTCGGCACCGATTTCCTGCCCTGCAAATACATGGACTGGCTGCGCGAGTGGTGCTCCAAGATCGAATGGTGCCCGGAGGACGACCTCGTCAAATCAGTCCAGCACGTCAAGACCGAACGTGAACTTGAGGTCTTCCGCGAGGCGGGAGAGATTTCGACCCGCGCGCTTAACCTGATGATGGAGGCCCTGCTCGTGGGCAAGACCGAGGCCGAGGCCGGCGCGCTCGGCGCGGCCGAGGTGGTCCGTGGCGGCGGCGTGCCCGACATCATCCGCATCTCTCACGGTACGGGCAACGAGATGAACAATTTCAGCCGTTATCCCTTGACCGGCGCGGACCCGGATTCGGCGCCCAAGGACGGCGATTTCGTGCGCGCCTGGATCATGGGGCCGATGCGCCACGGCTATTATCTCGATCCGGGCCGATCCGCCGTGTGCGGACGTAAGCCGAGCGCCCGACAACGTGAACTGCTCGAAGCCTGCATGAGCATCGTGACCGGCGTGATGAAAAAAATCCGCCCCGGCGTCTCGCCCCACGAGCTTGCCCGCGAAGGCGACCGGCTGACCAAGGAAGCCGGCGGCGGCGACACGGTGGACCAGGCGGGCCTGCAATGGCCGCTCTACGGCCACCTCTGCGACATGATGTTTGAAAACCCCATGTACGGGCTCTCGACCTGCAACGAGGACGAGCTTATCCTGGAGAACATGGTCTGCAGCTCGGAGGCCTTTCTCGCCTGGGAGGGCGTCGGGGCCGTAGGCTTCGAGGAGAACCTGATCGTCAAGAAGGACGGCGTCGAGGTCCTCACCACCTCGCCCATCTACTGGGAATAGCGGGCGTCACGAAACGAAAGGGCCGGCCGTAGTGAGTAGTGCTGAAAATGGAAATGGATCAGCCACGAACGGATCGCTCGACGCGTTGACGGCGACGACGCGCGCGGTGGCGGATCGTCCGCTCGAGCGCGCGGTTTCGTTTCCGGCCGTAGCCTATGTTTTCGAGGAACTGGCCGAACGGGAAATCTAAGAGATCTTCCGGTAAAGACTGGATCTGCCTGGGCCGGGCCGACGAAGTGGCGAAGCCCGGCGATTACATCACCAGCGAGGTCGCGGGCCAGCTAATCGTGGCCACCTGCGATAAGAAGGGTGCGGTCCGGAGCTTCTCGAGCGTGTGCCGGCATCGCTCGCGCCTCGTCGCGGACGGGGAAGGAAACGCGTCGAAGCTGGTCTGCCCGTTCCACGGTTGGTGCTACGACCTCGACGGGCGGCTTTCCAGCCCGCCCCGGATGAAGAGTGCCGCGGGATTCGACAAGACGGGTTACCGCCTGCCCCCAATCCGCACGGAGATCTGCGAAGGCTGGATCTATGTGACGCTCGACGACAAGGTGCCACCGCTAGCAGAGCGTTTTGTGCTGGCCGCCGGAAAGACCCGGAACTACCGGATGGCGGAGTATACGACCCTATTCCGCGCCGACGAGGTGCGCGAGACGAACTGGAAGCTCTTCATGAAAAATTTCATGGAGCCCTACCACGTTCAGATGACCCATGAAGGCTCGACGAAGATTTACGGCGCGGACAGCAACGTCGGGATCGACATGTTCCCGAGCGAGTCGCCCTCTTTGAGCTATCACTACGAAGAGTGGGGCGGCGGTTTTCTTGAAGACGCCAGTAAGCTGGCCGCCGACTTAATTAACTTCGAGGCCACCCGCGCCGTGCTGATCGGCAATTTTCCGTCTCACGTCTACGCCGTCTTTCCGGGCGGCCACATGCTCTGGATGAGCCTTCATCCTGAGGAGGTGAGCCAGGTGCGGATGCACTGGGGCGCTGCAGTTGCACCGAGTTATTTGGAACTCACGGGCGAAGATCCCGCCGGCATCCGGACGGTCTATGAAACGCTCAACGCCGAAGACAAGGCGATGAACGGACCCCAGTACCAGAGCTATGCCTCGCCGACGCCGGGCACGGGCCCGCTCTTACCCCTTGAAGCCCCGATCCGGGAGTTCGGCCGCTACCTCGCTTATCGGCTGTGCGGCTATAGAGGCGTCCGTCTTGAAATTTTCTGAATTGCGGAAGGATAGCTAAGCCATGGGCAAAAAGATCAAAATCCCTGCCGGGCACGGCAAGGCCACCCGGCTTGCCACAGGACAAAGCGTCAAGCTTATCAATACGTCTGGCCAACAGGTGGTGGATACCTGGGCGCTCAACGCCTATGACCTCGCCGAATATATGTGCATGACCTCGACGCGCGTCTGGAACACCCAGCTCAACCCGAACACGGGCGATAAGCTGGTAACGCTGAAGCGGCGTCCGATTCTGACCATCGTCGAGGACACAACGCCGGGAATTCACGACAGCTTCATGGCGGCCTGCGACGAGTACCGCCACTACCTGCTGGAACTCAAAGGATATCACCGCAACTGTCAGGACAACATGGCCGAGGGTCTTCAGGAGCTGGATATAACCCCGCCCTTCCCGATCGCCGGCTAGTATAACGTGTTCATGAACATTCCGGTGCTCGAAGACCGCGATTCGGTCGACTTTCGCCCGACCCAGTGCGATCCGGGCATCTTCATCACCTTCCGCGGCAAAATGGATTGTTACGTTGCGTTTTCGGCCTGCCCGCAGGATGTCCTACCGATCCACGGTGAGGGCGGCGCACCGCCGACCGACGCCCATTTCGAGGTGCTTGACTAAGGTCAGCGCAGGGCCCGGGGCGGCAAGGAGGACCCATGGACGTTCCCGTCAAACCCGATCAAGGGCTGGAGGTACGATAGCGGCCGGTACGGCCGCGCCAAGCTCCGTTTCGTGGTTCTCGCCATGGAGCAGACGGTGGAAGATGACGTGTTCACCATGAGCCCGCCGGGCGTCGGCATCCATTTCACGCGGATTGCCGTGTCGAACGACGCGACCGTCGAGAGGCTGGCAGCGATGGAGCCCTACATCGAACAGGCGGCAAGCCTGCTACTGCCCGACTCAAAACTCGATTCGCTCTGCTACACCTGCAACAGCGATACCATGGTGATCGGCGAGGAGAAGGTCATGGCGGCGCTTAGGCGCGCCAGCCCCGAGGGCCCCCGGTCGACCGGCGTATGGCGGGCGCTCAAGGCGCTCGACGCAAAGAAGATCGCGGTGGCCACGCCCTATGCGGGCCAAGTGAACGACTTCATGCGCAGCTTCCTGGAGGGCCACGGCTTCGAGATCGTCTCGTTTTGGGCCATGGGGATCGTTCAAAATTCCGACATCGGCCGGGTCACCCCCGCCTCGATCCGCGACTCCGCGGCCGCCGCCGGCCACGCCGACGCGCTTTTCGTCTGCTGCGGGGCGCTCCGCGCACTCGATGTGGTCGATGCGTTGGAGAAACGGGTGGCAAAACCCGTGGTCGCGAGAAACCAGGCGATGATGTGGGATTGCCTGCGGCTCGCCGACGTCGACGATGTGCTCTCGGGCTACGGCCGGCCGCTTACCCTGCCCGGCTGACCTATCTAGCGCCTGGTCAGGGTCTCGACCATGGTTTTCGGCCAACCGGCCATGACGCCGCCGTCGGCGACGATGGCGGCGCCCGTGACATAGGAGCTGTCTGGAGAGGCGAGGAAGTGGTAGACGGGCGCGATCTCTTCGGGCTCAGCCGCTCGGCCCAGGGGGGCTTGCAGCTCGGTCATCCGGGTTTCAGGCTCGCCGGGCACTTCCGTAACCACCGGCGTGCGGGTCACCCCCGGACAGACGCAGTTGACCCGGATGCCGCGCGGTCCCAACTCGATGGCCGAAGCCTGGGTGAGATGGATCACCGCCCCCTTGGTCGCACCGTAGCGGCCGTAACCTGGCTGGGCCGCAAGCGCAGAAATGGACGCGGTGTTGACGATCGAGGCGCCGTCGGGCATGTGCCGAGGCGCGTGCTTGAGGCCGTAGAAGACCCCGTTGACGTTGATCTGGAAGGTGCGGTTGAATTCCTCGGCATCGTCCTCGGTCAGATCTTTGTCGAGGGGCTGATGGGCCGCGTTGTTCACGAGAATGTCGATCTGGCCGTGCTTCGCGGCAACGGCTTCGAGCATGGCCGCGACCTGCGCTTCGTCGGAAACGTCGGTCTTTATGAAATCGCCGCCGAGTTTTTCCGCTAGCGCGCTGGCGTCGTTCCAGTCGACCAGCGTGACCTTCGCCCCGGCGGCGGCAAACCGCTCGGCGATCGCCTCACCCAGGCCGCGCGCCGATCCAGTGATTACGGCAACCTTGCCTTCAATGGAAAACAGGCCGGACATGAATTCTCTCCCTTTGAGCGCTGCCCGATACAGTGACGGCGGGCAGTCTAGCAGAGGCGGTGGGCCGGTTTAGCCCCGCAGACTGGCGCCGGTCGCCTTGGCCACGGCCGCGATGATTTTTCCGCTGGTGGCCTCGATCTCGGTGTCCGTGAAGGTATGGTCGCTCGGCTGAAGGCGCACCGCGACGGCCAGGCTCTTCTTGCCCTCGGCCACGCCCTCGCCGCGATAGACGTCGAACAGCCGAACCTCCCAGATCAAGGCCTTCTCCGCGCCCTTTGCCGCGCGCAACACCGCCTCGGCGGTCACGCTCTCGTCGACCACGAAGGCGAAATCGCGCTCTACAGCGGGAAGACCCGAGGCGCGGAGCGCCGGGCGGGCGCGCCCGCTCTTCCTGGC
>CAVOEB010000067.1:0-15664 GCA_963694715.1 Alphaproteobacteria bacterium
ACCCGGTTCAAGGCCTTCGAGAACCATATCAAGGTTCTCATGATATTCGCCTTCATGACCGACATCGTGCTCAAGACCTATGGCTGGGTCATCGTGTTCGACGACAGCGGCGTCATCAACTGGATCCTGCGCGGCACCGGCATCGTCGGTCCGGACTGGATAAACGGCCTCGTGTTCTCGCAATTCGCGACGATGGTGGGGATGATCTACAACCTCATCGCCTTCATGATCTTCACCATCTACCTCTCGGTTCTGAACATAGACCGTGACCTGATCGAGGCGTCCTACGACTGCGGGGCCGGGAAATTCCGCACCTTTTGGGAGGTCACCCTGCCGCTTTGCCGACCGGGCATCTGGGCGGGCTGCCTCCTCGTCTTCGTGCTCAGCATGGGGGTCTACCTCGAGGAAAAATTGATGGGTGGCGGCAACGAACCCATGATGGGCCATCTGATCCACCAGACCTTCGGCACCCGCGTGAACTGGCCGCTGGGCTCGGCGTTGACCGTGGTTCTCATGGTGGTGGCGCTCGTCGTCCTGCTGATCTTCATCCGGATCTACCGCTTCGACAAGTACACGGCGACCCGATGAGTTGGCATCAAATCGAGAAATGGCTGGTCAACATCCTCCTTTACGGGTCGATGGCGGCAATCCTGACGTTCTTCTACATTCCGATCTTCACAATGATCGCGTTCTCCTTCAAGGAGACGAACTACATGATTTTCCCGTTCGGCGGCTTTTCGCTCCAGTGGTACGTAAAGCTGTTCGAACATGTGGATTTCTATAACGCGATATCCAATTCGTTCTTGATCGCGTTCTTCACGATGATTATCGCGACCACGCTGGGCACCATTACGGCGCTCGCCTGGGTCCGCTACCGCTTCAAGCTCCGCAGCGTCTTCCAGTCGATAAACTTGCTGCCGATCATCTTTCCGCAGCTGATCCTGGGCATCATGCTGCTGCTCTGGTTCTCCGTGCTCGGCAACGTCTTCGAATTCAACACCGGGATCGTTACGGTAATCATCGGCCATGTCGTCTATCTGACGCCGTTCGCGATGGTCGTGGTCTCGGTCCAGATCCACGCCTTCGACGACACCCTCGAAGACGCCGCGCGCGATGCGGGCGCCACGATCTGGCAGGTCTACCGCGACGTCACCCTGCCGCTGATCTGGCCTGGAGTTTTTTCGGCGGGGATTTTCGTGTTCCTGCTCTCGTGGGGCAATTTCTACATCACCTTCTATCTCAACGGCGGCGCACGCACGATCCCCACCTTTGTGTTCGCAGGCCTGACCCAGGGCTCGATCCCGATCTACCCGGCGCTCGCCACCCTGGTGTTCATTCCGGGCATCATCCTGGTCGCCGTGGCGGAGCATTACCGCCGCCGGGCGCTGGCACGGCTCTAACCGGTCAATTGGGTCGGACGATGGCGGCGCGCTTGGCGCCGCGTGTGACCAACGCCATGCCAGCGAACAGCAGACCGAGCGAACCCCAGATCCAGCCGCTGTAGCCTTCCGCAAAAATCAGCACCGCCCAGCCGATTCCGGCGATCGCGCCCAGATAGTTGTGCATCGCGAAGTAGAGCGGCCCCTCGCGGCGGATCAGTTCGTAATAGCCGATCCGAAACAACCCGACGATGACGGCCATGGCGATCACCACGCCCGCCAACCGGTCGGCGCCGGTCTCGAAAAACCAGACTTCGCCCGTCGCCAGCATCAGCGGCAGCAGAAACATCGCCGACGCAAACATGAAGCCGCAGGCCAACGGCAAGGGCCGGGCGCCGGGCGGCCAGACCCGAACGGCGATGATATTGGAGAACCCCGCCGAGATCGGCATAACGAGGCCGAGCAGCGCCCAAAGCGCCATCTCGGGCGAAGGCAGGCTGGTTCGCGGTACCAAGACCATCAACACCCCAGCCAACCCGAGCAGGACACCGGCGCAGCGCATGACGTCGAAGCGCTCCATCTTCGTGACCAGGGCCGCAAGGTAGGTGCAGGTCGGGATCAGGGTCAGTTGCATGGCGAGAACGCCCGCCGGAACCTTCGACGCCGTCAACGCAAGAACACCGAGCGGAATGGCCGAACTCAACAGGCCGTTGATGACATAGGCTCGCAGGTAGATGGGGGTCAGAGGCGGCCAGGAACGCCGGGCCGCGCAGAGCGCAAGCAGGATAATGCCTGCGCCGGTCACGGCCCAGAACGCGTAGGCCCCGAACGGTACGCCGCCGGTCGTAGCAATCCGGTTGAGCGAATAGGTGATACCCCAACCGCCCGCCAACGTGACGAAGAGCAACGGCGAAATCCAGCGCCCACCGGCAGCAGTGACATCCATCCGGCTCATCGCTCTCCGGCCGCTCTGCCCGCGGCACGCCTTGTCCGCCTGGGCCGCTTATGACAAGTTTCCCGCGCAGACGCACGCGGATGCAGCGAGGTTACCACAGGGCTGCGTAAACCTCGTCCACGATCGAAACGGTGGCAAATGACAACCGATGGCTGCGACGTCCTTGTCATCGGTGCAGGCAACGCGGCGCTGTGTGCCGCTATTACGGCCCGGCACGACGGCGCTAACGTGACCATTCTCGAGCGCGCGCCCGAAGACCAGCGTGGCGGCAACTCCGCGTTTACCTCGGGCGCCATGCGCGTGGCCTATGACGGCGTCGACGATTTGCACCGCCTGATGCCCGATCTCTCGGAGGCGGAGATCGCGCGTACGGATTTCGGTACCTATACGGAATCGCATTTTTTCGACGATATGGGCCGAATCACCGATTACCGGACCGATCCCGACCTGTGCGAGCTACTGGTCACGCGCAGCTTCGAGACGCTGCTCTGGATGCGCGAGCAGGGTGTGCGCTTCGTGCCGATCTATGGCCGCCAAGCTTACGAGATAGACGGGCGTTTCACCTTCTGGGGCGGCCTGACCGTCGAGGCCAGCGGCGGCGGACCGGGGCTCGTCAACAGCCTCCACGCCATCGCTGCCGAGGCCGGCGTCCGGGTACTCTATCGGGCCCGCGCGCGCCGGCTTCTTGCGGCCGACGACGGCGTTCGCGGCGTCGAAGCAACCATCGGCAGCGTCACCCGAACCATCGATGCCCGCGCCGTGGTTCTCGCCTCCGGGGGCTTCGAGGCCGATGCCGAGTGGCGCGCCCGCTACCTCGGGCCCAATTGGGATCTTGCCAAGGTCCGGGGCAGCCGTTTTAACACCGGCGACGGCCTGCGCATGGCGCTCGAGGTCGGTGCCTCGCCCGCGGGCCACTGGTCGGGTTGCCACGCGGTCGGCTGGGACCGCAACGCGCCCGAGTTCGGCGACCTCGCCGTCGGCGACGGCTTCCAGAAGCACAGCTATCCGTTGGGCATCATGGTCAACGCGAAGGGCGAGCGCTTTGTCGACGAGGGCGCCGATTTTCGTAACTACACCTACGCGAAATACGGCCGCGCGATCCTGGAGCAACCGGATCACTTCGCCTGGCAGATTTTCGACGCGAAGGTCGAGCCCCTGCTGCGCGGTGAATATCGAATCCGCGAGGCAACTCGCGTAAGCGCCGACAGCCTCGAGGCGCTGGCGGGCAAGCTCGACGGTATCGACCCAGCAGGTTTTCTGGCCACCGTCGCCGCCTTCAACGGCGCGGTCGCTACCGACGTGCCGTTCGATCCCAACGTCAAGGACGGACGCGCCGCCGCGGGCCTCGCCGTGGCCAAATCGAATTGGGCCAATCCGCTCGATACCCCGCCCTATCAGGGCTTCGCGGTGACCTGCGGCATCACCTTTACCTTTGGCGGCCTGCGCATCGACCGCGACGCCCGCGTTATCAACGGTGAAGGGGGGCCGATCGACGGCCTTTACGCTGCCGGTGAACTGGTCGGCGGCTTGTTTTACGGCAACTATCCAGGAGGCACCGGGCTGACCTCGGGCGCGGTGTTCGGGCGCATCGCGGGTAGCAGCGCGGCCAGTTATGCGGCGGATCGCTAATGCCGCAGATCGGCTGTCCGGGTCTCTAACTCGGCCGCATCGATCATCTCAAGCTCGGCCAAAAGCTTGATCCCGGCGGCAAGGAAGCTGTCGTAATAGGCTGGCGGCTCTTCACCGGCCTCGCGCGACCGGGCTTCGTCAGCAGAAATCTCGGCGATCAGGTGATTTTGGAAATCCTTCCACTCGTAGCGCCCCTGCTCGCACAAGCCATAAATCAGCGCGAAGATTTTCGCCTCCCACGGCGAGCGGAAGACCGGTCCGTCTTCGTCACGCGGCATGCCCTCCAACAGGGGGGCGTCCGGCACCCTTTTCTCGCTCTCGTTCATCGCAAGTAAGCCCCGCGCCCTCAGGCGCGTTCGAGGTAAGGCTCGAACAGGTCGAGATAAACGCAGTCACGGGCCGGAGTGTCGGCGCCCCAAAGTTCGTGGGCTTCGAAGCGCACGCAATAGAGCCGCTTGGGGTCTTCGCCCTGGCACAGCGCGTTTACGTCCGGAAAAACATAGGGCCCATGATCCATCACGATTTCGCCTCGCTTCGCGCGCGCATAACGCGGCAGGCGGGTATGGGTTACGGGGTTGATGTTCTTAGTGACGATGGTATCGCCCACCGAGAACAGCGCCGGCGTGGCGAAATCGGGCCGGTACTTCGTGCCGCCCTCTTGCATCGCGGGCTCGACCTCTCCGGGCCGGGTCGCGTCGTTGGATAGCGTCACGTTCGCGGGCGCTTTCCAGGTGCCGGCCTGCACCGCCTCGATCTCGGCGTCGGTAAGTGTCCCTTTTTCAACCCCGATGCGCTCAAGCAAACCGAGGACGCGTTCGTAATAGTTCGCCGAGAGATACTCGTCCGGCGGAGTGTGCTCGACGCCGCCGCGGCTTTCGTCCTCGGAAAAATTCATCACGTCGTAGCACAGCAACCACAGTCCGAACGCCCGCTTCTCCCACGGCGCATGAAAGATCGGCTCGTTCAGCTCCGGATTGACGGGGCCAAAATTATGCATGCCGCCCATATCGTGAATGCTGTTCATAGCCTGCCCCTGGCGCCTAGACGAGCGCGGTGCCGATCATGCCGTCTCGGGTCACCATCGCGGCGAGCTCGTCCTCGCTCTTGCCGTCACTCTCGGCGGGCTGCTGCGGCAGCACGAGATAGCGGACCTCGGCGCTACTGTCCCATACGCGCACTTCGACGTCGCCCGCCAGCTCGACGCCGAACTCCTCCAGCACCCCGCGTGGCTCGATTACAGCGCGCGAGCGGTAGGGTCCCGCCTTGTACCAGACCGGCGGCAAACCCAGCACTGGCCAAGGGTAACAGGAGCACAAGGTGCAGACGACCATGTTGTGCACGCCCTCGGTATTCTCGACGACGATCATGTTTTCGCCCTCGGCGCCCGAATACCCAAGCTCGGCAATCGCCGCCGACGCATCTTCCATCAGACGGGCCTTGTAGCCGGGGTCCACCCAGGCACGAGCCACGACACTGGCGCCGTTGCGTGGGCCAACCTTGTTTTCGTAGTAATCGATGACCGCATCGATTGTCGCCGGATCGATCAGACCCTTGCCCACGAGCAGTTCCTCCAGCGCCTTGACGCGCGCCTCGGGTTCGCTGAGCGATCGTTTATGCCGGTGTTCCGCCATTGAAGCCTCTATCGTCTGGACTATCCAAGTTTCAAGATTACTCAAGCTTAGTCGCCTAGCCAACCCCCACCGACCCGGTTATTCGCCGTCGAAAATCCGGCGAATGCAACGGGCCAACTCACCGCACGCCACAGGCTTGTGCAAGATAGGGAACGCCCCCGTCGTGATCCTGTCCGTTCTCGACGACAGCTTGGCGAATGTGCGTTCTGTACAACCCGGGATCGGTGACTCGCCAGCTCGGAACGGTTGGTCAGCTCGGCGTCCGGCACCCAACTGGTTGGGCTATCGGGGCTGAGGCCCCGGGCAAGCGCGCCTTCAATGGGCGCCCGGTACCGCGTCGGGTCGTCCACAACTTCTACTCTCCGTTGCCCCCGTTACTTCCCGCCGTTCTTCCCGATAACATCGCGCTTCGTCGATCGAATAAAACTAAGGCCAGTCTAACCAGACTCGGCGGGTTAGCGGGCATTAAGATACCCCCATACGGGCTGTCGGAGCAACCGGGATCAATTCCAATTTCCGTGGAATTCCAGAAAATTTTTGCCTCAGGCAGCGCATTACGCCAGAGCCGCCGCCTCGGCGATGAGCCCTTGGCTATAGGGATGGCGGGACCGTCCTGCTCGGAGGTCGCCCGCGCTAATGGTCTCAATCAGCCGCCCGCCTTGCATTACCCCCAGCCGGTCGCAGAGATGAGCGACGACCGCCAAATCGTGACTAACGAACAGGTAGCTCAACGAGCGTTCTTCGCGAAGCCTCGCAAGCAAATTGAGAATCTCAGCCTGAACCGACACATCAAGCGCCGAGGTCGGCTCGTCCAGCAGCAGTATGCCGGGCTCCAGCATCAACGCCCGGGCGATTGCAACCCTTTGACGCTGGCCACCGGATAGCTGGTGGGGATAGCGAAAGCGATATTCCAGCCCCAGCCCCACGTCGTTCAGTACCGCGGCGATACGCGCATCTACGTCGCCCAACCGGTGAATCCGAAGCGGCAGCGCCAGGCAACCCGCGACCGTCTGGCGTGGATGCAGCGAACCGTAGGGATCTTGGAACACCATCTGTACACGCCGGGCGAAAGCCCTATCGCGGCGACGCCCCAGCACCCGACCGTCGAGTCGGATCGCCCCGCCATAAACCGGTGCCAGTCCGGCGAGCGTCCGCAATACGGTCGACTTTCCACCCCCGGATTCACCCACCAGCCCAACCGCCTCGCCCTCACCGACCGACAGGGTAAAATCGCTCAACGCTGCAACCCGGCCGGCGCCTTCGCCGAAGCGCACACTCAGGTTTTCAAATTCGATCATGGCGCGGGCTCCCCATCGTCGGTCCAGGCGGGGTCGCGTTCCAACACGGGCAGCACGGCAACCGGCACCTTGAGCCGCGGCCGGGCGGCCAATAAGCCTTGCGTATAGGGATGGCGGGCATGGGCAAGTGCGCGGGCTTCGCAGCGCTCGACGATCCGCCCCGAATACATCACAAGCACCCGGTCGCAGAACGCGCCTACCAGGCCGAGATCGTGGCTGATGAATACTAGGCCCATGCCCCGGTCTTCGATCAACCCGTCAAGGATATCGAGCACTTGGCGACGCACCGAGACGTCGAGCGCCGAGGTCGGCTCGTCGGCGATCAGAAGCGCTGGATCGGGAGCGATCATCATGGCGATCATGGCCCGCTGCGCCATGCCGCCCGAAAGCTCGTGGGGATAGGCGCGCGCGACGCGCCGTGCATCCTCGATCCCGACATCGCGCAACAGGTCCAGCGTGCGCTCCTTCGCCACAGCGCGCGAGGTGCCGATCAGGCGTACCGCCTCGGCGATCTGGCGTCCGATCGTCATCACCGGGTTGAGCGCGAATTTGGGGTCCTGCGGGATGAGGCCGATGCGCTGGCCCCGGACCCGGCGCATCGCGCGCGCAGACAGGGCCATAAGGTCCGTGCCGTCGAAGGTAAGCGTGCGGGCGCTCATCACCGCCCCGGGCGGCAGCAGGCGGAGCACGGATCGAGCCGTGAGCGACTTGCCCGACCCGGATTCGCCAACGATGCCGAGCTTCTCCCGGCCCATGGCGAAGCCGACGCCGCGAACGGCTTCGCTGCGCCCGGCGTCGCCCGCAAACGAGACCCGGAGGTCCTCGATACGAAGCAGTTCGGCCGCGCTCATGGCTGCTTCGGGTCAAGCGCGTCGCGCAACCCGTCTCCCAGAAGATTAAAGCCCAGACTGACGACCAGGATCGCAAGACCCGGCATCGCCGCGACCCACCATTGGTCGAGCATGAACTGGCGCCCCGACGCGATCATGGCGCCCCATTCCGCCGCCGGCGGCTGGGCGCCCAGCCCCAGAAAACCGAGCCCGGCGGCAATCAAGATGATGCCCGCCATATCGAGGCTGGTGCGCACCAGCACCGAGGGCATGCACAGCGGCATGACCTCGCCCCACACGATCCGCATCGGGGATGCACCCTGCAGGCGGGCGGCGGCGATGAAGTCGCTGCCCCGGATGGTCAGCGTCTCGGCCCGGGCGAGCCGCGCAAAGGGCGGCCAGGCTGCAAGCGCAATGGCGATCACCGCGTTTTCGATGCCCGGACCCAGCGCGGCCACCAGGGCTAGCGCCAGGATCAACTTCGGGAAGGCAAGAAAGATGTCGGTCACCCGCATCAGGACCTTGTCGAGCCAGCCCCCCGCGTAGCCGGCAACGCAACCGATCACCAACCCGATCGGCGCCGAGATCGCGGCGACCAGCGTTACGATCAGCAAGGTGGTCCGCGCGCCATACAGGATACGGCCCAGGATATCGCGGCCGAACTGGTCGGTGCCCAGCCAGTGCGCCCCGTTCGGGGCCAGCAGGCGGACGCTCAAATCCTGTTCAACCGGCGAATAGGGGGTCAGCCACGGCGCGAACAACGCGACGACGACCAGGCCGAGCACCACCGCGAGGCCGGCCAGCGCCAGCGGGTTGCGGGCGAACGCCCGCCACAGCCGCCAGGTCCGCCCAAGCCGCGCCTGCCAGGGCCCGGACGGGCTCTCGTCGAGCAGCCAGGCGCGCCAGCCCACGGAATTCGGAGCGTCGCTTTGGCGCATCGTCATCGTGCCCTCGGATCAAACAGGCGGTAGAGCAGGTCGGACACCATATTGAGACCGACGAACAGGGCGCCGACCACGAGGGTACCGCCGAGCACCGCATCCATGTCGGCCGCAAACAGCGAGTTGGTGATGTATTGCCCCAGGCCGGGCCAGGCGAATACCGTTTCCGTCAGCACCGAGCCCTCGAGCAGCCCGCCGTAGGAGAGCGCTATCACCGTGATCAGCGGCACCCGCACGTTGCCCAGCGCGTGGCGCCAGACCACCGCGCTTTCGGAGAGCCCCTTGACCCGCGCCGTCATCACGTACTCCTGGCTTAACTCGCTCAGCATCAGCGAACGGGTCATGCGGCTGATATAGGCGAGCGAGAAATAACCCAGCACCGCCGCCGGCAGGACGATATGGCTGAACGCGTTGGCAAAAATCTCGCCATCGCCCGCAAGCAGGCTGTCGACCAGAAGCAGGCCGGTGACGGTGGGCACCAGGCCGTCATAATAAACATCGAGCCGCCCCGGTCCCGCGACCCAATCGAGCTCAGCATAGAACAGCAGCAGCCCCATCAGGCCGAGCCAGAACACCGGCACCGAATAGCCGAACAGGCCGACGACGCGGATCAGGTGGTCGGGCCAGCGGCCCTGGCGGGTCGCCGCGATCACGCCCAGCGGCACGCCGAGCCCAACCCCGAATAAGGTCGCGACCGTGGCAAGCTCCAGCGTCGCGGGGAACACCCGGCCGATATCCACCAGCACCGGGTTAGCGGTCAGCACAGATTGGCCGAAATCGCCGCGGAGGATGTCGCCCAGATAAAGCAAGAATTGCTCGACGAGTGGGCGGTCGAGGCCCAGCGCGATCCGCGCCGCTTCATAGGCTTCGGGGCTTGCCCGGTCGCCTACGGCGGCCAGCACCGGGTCGACAGGCACCACCCGGCCGATCAGGAAGGTAACGAGGACGAGACCGAACAGGGTAATCGCGACCGAGACGATGACGCCGGCGGCGGCCTTCAGGCGTCGCGCCGTTGCGTCGAAGCGCTCATTGCTATCAAGGCTTTCGTTGATCCGGGCCACGCTGGGCTCCCGACAGGGGGCGGGCGCCTACTTCACGACGCCGCGATAGAACACCGTATCGAAAGTCGGGCCCGCGACGAACCCCTTTAGCCCAATCCGCTGGGCGATGACGTCAACTTTCTGGAACATCACCACGAAAGGTGAATCCTCCATCAGGCGACGTTGGATCTCCTCGTAGAGCCCGATCCGGATGGCGGTGTCGTTCTCGATCATGGCGGCGGCGGCGAGCCCCGAAAGCTCGGGCGTCTCCCAGGCGTTGCGCCAGGCCAGAGTCTTGTTTAGCGCATCCTCGGCGTTGTCCGGGTTGTCGGCGAAGACACCTGCGTTGGTGTGGGGGTCCTGGTAGTCCGCACCCCACAGGCCAAAATAGATGTCGTGGTTGCGCGCCCGGTACTTGGTCAGGGTCTGCTTGCCGTCACCGGGGATCAGTTCAAGGGTGATCCCGGCCAGGGCAAAATTCGCCTGGATCGACTGGGCAAGATCGATCAGCGGCGCAGCGTTGCGTGTATCCATGGCGACCGTGAAGCCGTCCGCGTAGCCAGCGTCCGCGAGCAGCGCCTTGGCCTTCTCCACATCGAGCGAAAACGGCGTCTCGTCGAGCGCGCCCAGGAAGCCCCGGGGCAGAATTGTCTGATGAACCACCGCGGTCTCGGCCAGGAAGGTCTCCTGCAGCAACGCGTAGTCGATCAGCCAGCGCAACGCCTTGCGTACGCCGGGCCGGCTCAGCGCCGGATGCTTCTGGTTGAGTCCGAGATAGTAAATCGCACCCTTGGGCGAGGGCCAGACGCGGATGTCGTCGTTGCCCGCAAGGCCCGCGAGTTGGTCGGCGCCGAGGTTGCGCGCAAGGTCGATATCGCCCTTTTCCAGCAGCAGACGCTGGGTTGCGGGCTCGGCGATGTGGCGGATCACCGCGCGGCTGATCGCCGCCGCGCCCCGCCAATGGTCGGGATAGGCATCGAGGATCAGCGCCTCGTTCGGCTTCCAGACGCGTAAGCTGAACGCCCCCGAGCCCGCCGAGTGGGTCCGCAGCCAGCCATGGCCCCAGTCGCCATCCACTTCGTGCTCGGCCAGCAGCACCGAATCCACCACCGAGGCGACGGCCGCGGTCAGGCAATTGAGCACGAACGAGGGCGCGTAAGGCCGGTCGGTGCTGAACATGAGGGTGCGCGCATCGCCCGCGCGGATCGTGGTGTCGATATTGTCGGGCGCAAAACCGAACTGGGCGAGGATGAAGGCGGGCGCGAGGTTGAGCGCGATCACCCGGCGCAGCGAATAGGCGGCGTCAAAGGCGCTGAGCGGGTTGCCCGAATGGAAGCGGACATCGTCGCGGATCGTGAAGGAGAAAGTCCGGCCGTCGTCCGAGACCGTCCAGCTTTCCGCGATACCCGGCCCGATCACGCTCGGGTCGTCATGATCAAAATAGACCAGCCGGTCGTAGACATTGCCCGAATACTCCGCGCCCGAAAACTCGAACACCTCCGCCGGGTCGAGCGAAATGATGTCGTCGATCTGCATCGCCATGACGAAGGTGTGCGACGGCGTGCCCGCCACAACCGCCGGGCAAAAAATCAGCGCCGCTAGGACGATGGCCCCGACAAATTTTGCAAGACGGCGCGGGCCGCTCACGCCCGGACCCGTTCGCTCTTAGGGTCGTAGAATGGGGCGAGAGAAAGGGTGGCGGGGGTGCGCTCGCCCGCGAGATCGACCTCGAAACTACCCGAACCGAGCCAGTCGGCGTCGACACCCGCCTCGCATTCGAGCATGGCGAGCCCCACCGAGCGGCCCAGCGCGTGACCGTAGGCCCCCGAAGTAATCTCGCCCACGATCTCACCGTCGCGGTAGACCGTCTCGTCGTGGAGCAACAACGGATCGGGGTCGTCAAGAGTAATCGAAACTACCCGGCGCGTGGGCGTCCGGCCCTTTTGCTCCGCGATCGCTTCGCGGCCGATGAAGTCCGCGTTTTTGTCGAGCTTGACGGCGAAGCCCAGCCCCGCCTGGTAGGGCGTCTCCTCGGGGCTGATGTCGTGACTCCAATGGCGATAGCCCTTCTCGCAGCGAAGTGAATCAAGCGCGTGATAGCCCGCGAGACGCAGGCCGAGATCGTCGCCGGCTTCCACCAGGGCATCGAACAACCCCGTCGCCATCTCCACGGGCGCATAAAGTTCCCAGCCCAGCTCGCCCACATAGGTAAGCCGGGAAGCGCGCACCCGGGCGTAGGCGAGATCGATCTCGCGCGAGGTCGCGAAAGGAAACGCCTCGTTCGACAGGTCCGCATCGCCCAGCCGCCCGAGCAGTTCCCGCGAATTTGGTCCCATGACCGAGATCATCGCAAGGCTGGCACCCAAGTCGGTCAGCACCGCGTGGGCATCCGCCGGAATGTTGCGCAAAATCCAGTCGAAATCGCGACGCGCCGAGGCCGCGGCAGTCACGATCATGTAACGGTCTTCGGCCAGCCGGGTAACCGTCAGGTCCGCCTCGATGCCGCCGTGATGGTTGAGCATCTGGGTGTAGACGACCTTGCCTTCGGGCACGGCGACATCATTGGCGCAAATTCTCTGGAGCGCGGCTTCCGCGTCCGCCCCGGCAAGTTCGAACTTGGCAAACGAGGTCTGGTCGAACAGCCCCACCGCCTCGCGCACCGCCATATGCTCCTGGGCGGCGTACGCAAACCAGTTCTGCCGGCCGTAGGAATACTCGTAGACCGGCTCAACCCCGTCGGGCGCGTACCAGTAGGGCCGCTCCCAGCCGGCAACCACACCGAAGCAAGCGCCGCGCACCGCTAATCGGTCGTGGAGCGGCGTCTTACGCACGCCGCGCGCGGTCTTGGGCTGAAGGTAAGGCCAGTGCATGGCATAGAGCAGGCCCACCGACTCGACCGTCCGGTCCCGCAGGTAAGTCGGGTTGCTCTCCCACGCGCCCATGCGCCGGATGTCGACGTCCCACAGATCCATCGGCGGTTCGCCGGCTACTAGCCATTCGGCGGTCGCTTTGCCCGCGCCCGCGGACGACGCGATGCCCACGGAATTAAAACCGCAGGCGAGGTAGAAGTTATCGAGCTCCGACGCCTCACCCAGAAGATAGCGATTATCCGGCGTGAAGCTCTCGGGCCCGTTGGTCATGCTCTTGATCTGCGCGGTCTCGAGCGCCGGAATGAGCGACAAGCCATGCTCCATGAACACGGTAAAATGATCCCAGTCGTCCTCGAGCAAGGAAAATTCAAAATCCTCCGGGATGCCGCCCATGCCCCAGGGCTTGGCGACCGGCTCGAAGCCGCCGAACATTATGCCGCCCACTTCCTCACGGTAATAGGCGCAGCCGTCGGGATCGCGCAGGGTCGGCATCTCGTAGCTCACCTCGTCGAGCGCCTCGGTAATAATGTAAAAATGCTCCGCTGCATGGAGCGGTACAGACACCCCGGCCATCTTGCCTATCTCGCGGCCCCAGATGCCGCCGCAATTGACCACGTATTCGCAGGCGATTTCGCCCCGGTCCGTCGCCACGCCGCTTACTCGCCCCTGCTTCTGGTGAACCGCCGTGACCTTGACCCCCTCGAGCAGCTTCGCCCCGCCCATCCGCGCGCCCTTTGCCATGGCGAGCGTCGTGTTGGTCGGGTCGGTCCGCCCGTCCTTCGGGATCCAGAACGCGGAATCGAGCACTTCGGTGTTGAGCAGCGGCCACAGCTTGCCCGCTTCAGTCAGCTCGATGCGCTCCATATCGATGCCGAAGCGCTTGGCCATCACCGCGCCCCGGGCGAGCTCGATGCGGCGCGCCTCCGTGCGCGCGACCGCCAGGCTGCCATGCTCACGATAGCCCGTCGCCTGGCCGGTTTCGGCCTCGAGCGACTTGAACAGCTCGGTCGCGTACTGGGCCAGCCGGGTCAGGTTCTGAGTCGCGCGCAGCTGGCCGACCAGCCCGGCGGCGTGCCAGGTGGTGCCGCAGCCGAACTGCTTGCGCTCGAGCAGCACCACGTCGCTCCAGCCGAGCTTGGTCAGGTGATAGGCGACCGAACAGCCGACAATGCCGCCGCCGACAATCACCACCCGTGCCGATGTCGGAAAATCCCCGCTCATGTCCATCTTCCCTTGCATCGCGGGAGTCCTAAGGGGTGCGCTTACGCACCGCAAGCCCAAATTGTACCAGCCCCGCTCGACAGCAACCGCGCGGCAGACGCATAGTCCGACTATAGCTGCGCGCGCCGATGGCGGGCGGATTTGCTTGGAGATGAGGAACATGGACACCGTAAGCTTCGTCACCATGGCCGAGGGCACGCGCGAGGACTACGATCTGCTGACCCGCGCCTAGAAGCCCCAGTATGAGTCGCTGCCCGATCGGGCGCTCGACGCCCTGCGCCCTCTAAAAACTTTTCACAGTGGCTTCAAGATCGACCGCTACGAGCATTCCCTGCAAACTGCGACCCGGGCCGAGCGCGACGGTGCCGATACGGAAACCGTCGCCGCCGCCCTGCTGCACGACCTGGGAGACATTGCTCGCCCCCGCCAACCGCGCGGAGTATGCGGCCACGATCCTCAAACCCTACGTGACCGAGAAGAACCATTGGATCGTCGGCCACCACCCGCTCTTTCAGCTCTATTTTTTCGGCGAGCATGTCGGCAAGGATCCGAACCTGCTTGACCGATACCGCGACCACCCCTTCTACGACGCGACGGTCGAGTTCTGCGGCGAATGGGACCAAGTGGCCTTCGACCCGGACTACGACACGCTCCCCGTCGAGCATTTCGAGCCGATGGTCCGCGAAATCCTCAACCGCAAACCCTACGCCATGCGCTCCGACCTTCAAGCCAACCCGCACCTGGCTGCCGAGTAGAGACAAAGCTCGAGGCCATGAGCAAACCCGCCCTATTCCGCAAAGACGATCTCAACTGGGAGACGGGCGGCGGCGAATGGTCAACCGTCCGTTTCGCGCAGCCAACCCGCGAAGAGCTCACGGGCGAAATGGGCGCGGGCCTGTTCGCTATTTAAAACATCGCCTACGACTGGACCGTCACTTACGACGAAGTGCTCTACGTCCTCGAGGGCGAGTTACGCATTACCGTTGGCGACGAGGTGTTCAACTACAAACCCGGCGATTTTCTCTGGCTGCCCAAGGACACCGCGCTCAATTACACCACCGACAGCCGCGCCGTAGCCCTGTTTGCCGTGGCCCCCGAAGGCGACGTCGATAGGGCCGCCTTCGGCCTCGATTAGAGACGATTCCGCAATTGCGACAGCTAGCGTAAGGCCGTGACTGCGGCCCGCCGCTTATGCGGCGGGTACGCGCAGGCGTGGACCGCGAAGGTCCGCTGCCGTGAGCGAGATAGAGCCGCCAGTGCGGACTAGCCCGCAAACATCGGGTCCTCGCGCGCAAGCATCCGCTTGAGCGCGGCAAAATGCTCGCCGGAATAAAGCACGACATTCTTCTCCTAGTCCGCCGCGGTAGCCTTCGCCGCGTTCTCGCTGACCATGGCGAGCGGCCGCCCCGTCGACATAGCCAACACCTGATGACGGCAGGCGCGTTCGAGCAGATAGAGGCCGTGAAAGCAGCCTGCGATCGTCTCGCCGACCACGATCACGCCGTGGTGGGCCAGGAACAGCACCCGTGCCGTGCCCAGCGCGTCTCCCACCCGCTCGCCCTCCTCCGTTGCGTCGGCAAGGCCCGCGAACACCGGATCGTATGCCACTGCGCCGTGAAAGCGCAGCGCAGTCTGGTGCGCCGCGGGTCTCGAGCCGGCCGCCCTCGAGCAGGGTTAACGCCGCCGCGTAGGGCATATGCGTCTGCATCACCGTCCGGGCGTGCGGCCGGTGGCGGTGGATCCCGCCGTGGATCGAGCAGGCGCTGGGCTCGACGAACCCCTCCCCCTCCAAAACCGTGCCTTGCCCATCGACCAACAGCAGGTCGCCGGGCCCGATTTTGGACCAGTGCTTGCCATAAGCGTTGACCAG
>CAVOEB010000068.1:0-15629 GCA_963694715.1 Alphaproteobacteria bacterium
CGGGCGGGGGGGGCCCGCCCCCCCCCCCCACGCTCGCGCGAACTCGCGGGTTAGGAGTCTAGTCCGCTTAGCTTTCGGAAAAGCTAAGCGGCGTTCAGTCGCCACTAAGGTTTTGGCGCGCGTAACTTTGCCGTGTACGGGCGCCCGGGAGAGAGAACCATGCCGATGCAATCCGAAAGCGGGGCGCGCATCGTGGATGCGGCGCTCAACCTGGCCGCGCAGCGCGGTTGGCGGGGCACAAGCCTTGCCGATATTGCCGAGGCGGTCGACATGGAGCCGGCCGAGCTTTACCGGGTCGCTCCGTCGAAAGCCTCCATCCTGGCGGCGTTTGCCGCACGGATCGACGAGGTAATGCTGGCCGATCCCGATTTGGAACTTGCCGACGAGCCGGTTCGCGATCGCCTGTTCGCCCTGTTGATGCGCCGCTTCGATACCATGCAGCCTTATCGTGAGGCGGTGCGCGCCTTGGCCGCACCCGGCGCGGTGGATCCGATCGAGCTGGCTTGCGGCGCGCTTTACCTCGCGCGCTCCATGACCTGGGCCCTCGATGCGGCGGGCGTTGGCCCGCGCGGCCCGTTCGGCTGCCTTCGGGTCAAGGGCCTGGGCGCGATCTATCTGCTGACGCTCAAGACCTGGCTTGGCGACGATAGCGACGACATGGGTAAAACCATGGCGAGCCTGGACCGTCACCTGGGTCGCGCCGATGGCTTGATCGCGGTGCTATGCCGCCGGCGTGCGCCGATGGCCGGATCCGAAAGCGCCGCGCCCGCGGGTTAGTGCTTTACCCCTTTCGCTTTGAGAAAATAGAAGCGAAACGCCGTTCAATCGCCGCGTAGGGATTGGGCGCGCTCAGTCGCCGCGCAGGCTGGCACCGCATAAGCGGCGGCCCGCGGTGGCGGGCTCGCGAAATAAGAATTTCGCGCTAGATCGGTATACGCAGTTCGACGCGCAGGCCGCCCAACGTTGCGTCGCCCAACAGGATCTCGCCGCCGTGGGCATGCATGACGTCGCTTGCGATGGTCAATCCCAGGCCGGCGCCGCCGGTTTCCGGGTTGCGTGACGGATCGAGCCGGTGAAACGGCTTGAACACGGCGCTCCGGTCGGCTTCCGGGATGCCTGGGCCGTTGTCCTCGAGTACAATTTCGATGACACCGCCGCGGCGCGTCACCTCAAGGGTGATCCGCTCGGCATAGCGCATGGCGTTTTCGACGACGTTGGTAATGCAGCGTTTGAAGGCGCCGGGCCGCACCCGGGCGGTCAACTCGCCCGCAAGCTGGAGCTCTATCGTGCTTCCCTGCCGGAGCGCGCCGGCGACAACGTCACGTATCAGATCGTCCAACGGGGTGAGCCGCGCCTCCTCGCTACCCTCGCCTCGGGCGAAGGCGAGATATTCGCTGATCATCCGTTCCATTTCGTCGACGTCGTTGCTCAGGCTTTCGATTGCCTTCTCGTCTCCGAGCATGGCGAGTTGAAGCTTCATGCGGGTGAGCGGCGTACGCAGGTCGTGGGAGACGCCTGCCAACATTTCCGTACGCTGCTGGATCTGGCGCTGGATGCGCTCGCGCATCTCGATGAAGGCGGTCGCGGCCTGGCGGATTTCTCGCGCGCCCTCGGGCTTGAACTCGGACACCGGGCGACCTTTGCCGAAATTCTCTGCGGCGGTGGCGAGACGGCGGATCGGCTTCATCTGGTTGCGCAGAAAATAGACTGCAATGCCGATTAAAATCAGCGACGTGCCGACCATCCACATGACGAAGATGTAAGTGGTAGAGCTGAACAGCCGCTTGCGCGGCGTCATCACCGTGATCACGCTGTCGGGCAATTGAACCCGAATCTGGACCTTGTCGTCGAAGCGGCGCGTGTCGATCTGGAAGGGATAGACGAGCCGTTCGTCAAGTGCGCGGGTGAGCATGCGGTCGAGAATTCGGTTTGTCACGAGGGGCGCGACGTTGGGCAAAATAACTTCGGGTTCGAGCGCGATCTCGAGCTCCATGTTGGGCTCGGCGAAGCTCAGGAAGCGCGCCTGTTGGCCCGGGTCGGGGAATTCGCGCAAAGACTGGATGACTACGGCGATATCGCCCGCCAGGCCGAGTGCGAGCCGCCGGCTAACCGCGTCCCAGTGGCGCTCGTAGAAGGTATATGCGGTGACTCCCTGGAGCAGGACCAGGGGGAGGACGATGATCAGCAGCGAGCGGCCGAACAGGCCCCGGGGAAGAAGTCTTTTGATCCCGACCATGGCCCGCTCAGTCCGGCCGCAGGGTGTAGCCCGCGCCCCAGACGGTCTGGAGGAAGCGCGGGCGTTTGGGGTCGGGCTCAATCTTGCGCCGCAGCCGGTTGATCTGGACGTCGACGGCGCGGGTCAGATCGGCAAGACCGTCGGCCTGACCTAGCTCTTCGCGCGAGAGCGTCGCGCCGGCGGCCTGGGCGAGGCTGGCCAGCATCTCGGCTTCGCCCGGCGTGAGCGGCACGAGCGCCCCATCGCGGCGCAGTTCGCGAGAGCGGGGATCAAAGGTCACGGCACCGAGCCGGACGATCGACGCCGCCTCGGACGGTGGGGCGACGCGACGCAGAATGGTCTGGATGCGCAAGACCAGCTCGCGTGGCTCGAACGGCTTAGAGAGATAGTCGTCGGCGCCGCTTTCGAGGCCTGCGATGCGGTCGTCGGTCTCGACCATGGCGGTGAGCAGAAGAATTGGCACGTCGGAGCTGGTGCGCAGGCTGCGGGTCAGTTCCACGCCGTTTTCGCCCGGCATCATCACGTCGAGCACGATGAGATCGAAGCGGAGCCCATTAAGCCGGGCCCGGGCGTCCGCCGCGTCGGTCGCCGTGGTAACGCGAAAGCCGTTTTCGCTTAGGTAGCGCTTGAGCAGATCGCGCAGACGGGTGTCGTCGTCGACGATCAGGATGTGGGTATCGCTCTCGCCCATTGCGGCCCGCGCCTACTCGGCGGCGCTCTTAGCTCGATCAGCGCCGAGCAGACGGGCGCGGTCGCGCGGATCAATCATTGCGAACAGCACCTTGCGATAGCCCTCGACGGCCTGGGGCCCGGACTCGCGATAGGCAGCGGCGATGCGCTCGCGTTGGTCGGTGGAAAGCCGGCGCTCAAGCTCGATGCCCTGTTCGGTCAGGGCGAGCAGCCGCTGGCGCCGGTCGCGCGTGCCCGGGCGCTGGGTAATAAAGCCCTCGGCGACAAGCTGGCGCAGCACACGCGAGAGGCTCTGCTTGGTAATGCGCAGGATGCCGAGCAGCTCCGTCACCGAAATCGAGGGATAGCGGCCGACGAAATAGATCACCCGGTGGTGCGCCCGGCCGAAGCTGTGCTGGTCGAGCAGGGTGTCAGGCTGAGCGGTAAAGCCGCGATAGGCATAGAATAGCAGCTCCATGCTCTGGCGTAGTTCTTCGTCGCGCAGGTAGAGGGGGTTGGGGGCTTCATTTATGTCAGCCATATTGACTTATATCATTGCTGGTGATACTCAGCGCAATAATCTTTTCTATCGAGGCAATCGCGCCATGGCCGCCGAAATCACGACCTCCGACGCCGCTCTGAACCTGCCCTACGACGACCGCGACGGCGTCATCTGGTTCGACGGCGAACTGGTGCAGTGGCGCGACGCCAAGCTGCACGTGCTGAGCCACGGGCTGCATTACGCGAGCTGCGTGTTCGAGGGTATCCGGATCTATGACAGCCGGGCGTTCAAGCTCGACGAACACGCCGAGCGTCTGATGGCCTCGGCCCGCGCGCTCGGCTTCGAGCTGCCTATGAGCGCTGAGGCCGTAAGTGCGGCGATTCGTGAGACGATGGCGGTGCAGAAGATCGAGAACGGCTATATCCGGCCCGTGGCCTGGCGCGGCAGCGAGATGATGGGAGTTTCGGCCCAGCACAACACGATCCACGTCGCGATTGCAATCTGGGCCTGGGGCACCTATTTCAAGGACCGCGAGCAGGGCATCCGGATGAAGCTTTCACCCTGGCGGCGCCCGGCGCCGGACACCGCGCCGGTGCAATCTAAGGCCGCGGGGCTCTACATGATCTGCACGCTTTCGAAGCATCTGGCCGAGGCCGAGGGCTATCACGATGCGCTGATGCTCGATTGGCGCGGCCAGGTCGCGGAGGCGACCGGGGCCAACCTGTTCATGGTCAAGGACGGTGCGCTGCACACCCCGCCGCCCGACTGCTTTCTCGACGGCATCACCCGGCGCACGGTGATGGCGCTGGCGCGCGAGGCCCAGATCGAGGTGATCGAGCGCCCCATCGAGCTCGACGAGCTGTGGCAGGCGGACGAGCTGTTCCTGACCGGCACTGCCGCCGAGGTCACCCCGATCAGCGAGATCGAGGGTCATGGCTTCACGGTCGGACCCGTCACCGGCCAGTTGATGGCGGATTACGACGCCGAGGTCCACAAGCCCTAAAGCGATTCCGGTCTTGATAGCTCGCGACTGCGGACCACGAGGTCCGCGTCTGCGCGGGCACGTCGGGGCTATCCGTCGGCGCCGGCCGCCGCTGGCCAGCCCCGGCCCTGCGGGGGGCCGTGACCGCAGCCTGTTGCATTTCCCGATGAACTTGAATGGAGCGAAGGTTGGGCAGCGTGAACGCTGCGCTCAGTCCTCTTGCGACCAGCGCGCCGCTGCTTCGTCGTCGGATGCGCGGGCCTCGACCCAGCGCTCGCCGTCGGGGGTTTCCTCGCGTTTCCAGAACGGCGCCTTGGTCTTGAGCCAGTCCATCAGGAATTCGCAGGCCTCGAACGCGGCCTGGCGGTGGGCCGAGGCGGTGATCACCAGAACGATCTGCGCGCCGGGCTCGAGGCGGCCGATGCGGTGGATGACCAGGCTCGCTTCGAGGGGCCAACGCTCGTTCGCTTCTGCCTCGATACGCTCGAGCTCTCGTTCTGTCATGGCCGGGTAATGCTCCAGGGTCATGGCGCCGATGGTCGCTTCGCCCCCCTCACCGCGCACTGTACCGACGAACAGCGCGATACCGCCGATCGCGGTGTTGCCAGCGCGCAAATCCGCCAGTTCCTTGCCGACGTCGAAATCCTCTTCCTGGACACGTATCATCGCGCGCCCCCCGTGACCGGCGGGAAGAACGCGATCTCGTCGCCCGCGCACACAGTGGCATCGGGCTTGGCATAGTCCTGGTTGACCGCGACGCGGACCACCGCGAGGTCGGCCAGCGCCGCCGCGTGACCGGGACCCTGGGTGCGCAGCCAGTCGATCAGCGCGCCCACGGTATCGATTCCGGGCGGCGGGTTGACCTCTTCTGATGCGGTACCCGCCTTGGTACGCAGCGAGGCGAGGTAGAGAATACGCATCACGCGAACTCGCTGAAGGGGGTGAAATCGACCGCCTCGCCCACGGTAATGCCGGCGCAGTCCTCGTCAAGCTCGATCAAGCCGTCCGCGCGGGCGGTGGAGGAGAGAATGCCAGCGCCGCTTTTGCCCGCCTTGCCGGCGCTGATGATCCCGTCCGGGCCGGTGTTGAGGGTCGCGCGCAGCCATTCGCGGCGGCCCTGCTTCTTGCGGTAGTCGAAATCGACGGGTACGCGGAAGCGCGCGGGCTCGCAACTGGTTGCGCCCGCGAGGCGCAGGATCAGGGGCCGGGCAAAGCAAAGGAAGGTGACGATTACGGCGACCGGGTTGCCCGGCAGGCCCACGAAGGGCACGCGCCCGACCTGGCCCAGCGCTAGGGGCCGGCCGGGGCGGATCGCGAGGCGCCAGACATGAAGCGTCCCGTGGGCCTCGAGGGCGGCGCGCACATGATCTTCCTCGCCGGTCGAGACGCCGCCTGAGGTCATGATCAGGTCGTGCTCGCGGGCGGCGCCTTCGAGGGCCGTGCCGATCGTGTCCGCCCGGTCGGGCAGGATGCCCAGGTCGGTGACCGCGCAGCCAAGCCCGCTGAGTAGGCCGTGCAGGCTGTAGCGGTTGGAATCGTAGATCGCGCCCGGCGCCAAGGGTTGGCCCGGATCGATGACCTCGTCGCCGGTCGAGAAGACCGCGACGCGGAGCGCTGTGCGCACGCCAAGCTCGGTCCGTCCCAGCGAGGCGGCAAGCCCGATATCCTGGGCGCGCAAGCGCCGCCCGGCCGCGAGCACGGTCTGACCGGTGGCGAGGTCTTCGCCGGCAAAGCGCCGGTTCGCGCCCTGCGCGATGCCCGGCGGAATTACCACCGCATCACCGTCGAGCGCGCAGTCTTCCTGCATGAATACTGTATCGGGGCCGCCCCCATCGGCGCCGAGCGGCATGGGTGCCCCGGTAAAGATGCGGGTCGCCTCGCCACGCAGCGCGGGGCGGTCGAGCGGCTGGCCCGCGGGCACTCGGCCGGTGACCGGCAGGCGAGTGGGATTGTCGGGATCGAGATCGTCGAACCACACCGCGTAGCCGTCGACTGCCGCGTTGTCGTGGGGCGGCACGTCACGCCCGGCGACCAGATCTTCGGCCAGAATGCGCCGCCCGGCGGCGGCGAGAGGCACGTTCTCGACGCCCGCAATCACGCTGGTGCGCTGCTCCAGGATGGCGCGGGCCTCGCCGGCGCGCATCAGCTCGCCGCCGAACGCGAAACAGTCGTCGCTAAGCTGGGCCACGTTCAGCCTGCCTTCCGGGCGCCGGGAGGGTATTGAGGTCGCAATGGGCGAGGATCAACCCGGCGAGGGCGTCGATATCGTCGAGATCGAACAGCGGTACGGCGTGCTCGAGAGCGCCCGGATCGAGGCGGCCGCCTTCGACCGCGAGGCCGACTATATTCGGGTCGCGGTTGGCCAGGATCGGCTTGCCGGTGATCGGGCGATGGACCTCGAGCTTGGGGTGGGGGTGGGACTTGAAGCCTTCGATCAGCACCAGATCGACGGGCGTCAGCCGGGCGATGACGTCTTCGAAGCGGGGCTCGGGCTCTCCTTGGGCCTCGTGCAGCAAGGCCCAGCGCGCGGGCGCCGCCAACATCAGCTCGTCGATGCCTGCCGCGCGCAGTTGCCGGTCGCCCTCCTTGGGCGTCGCAAGGTCGAACTTGTGATGGGCGTGCTTGACCGTCGAGACGGTGATGCCGTGGCCCAGAAAGGCGGGCAGGAGGCGGCGGATCAGGGTGGTCTTACCCGAGCCGCTCCAGCCCGCGAGGCCGAAGACGCGCATCGCGGGAGTCGAGGAGACCGGGCCGCTCACGGGCGGTTCGCCTCACCGCCCCGGGTCAACGGATCCCAGGCGGTGCGCAGGTAGTCGAGGGCGGTTATCCAGGTCAACGCTGCCGCAACCCAGAGCAGGCAGTCACCGGCCAGCGGCAGAACCCCGCCGGTGCCGCCGAGAGGCCCGATCAGGAGAAGCATGATCGCTGCCATCTGCGCCGCGGTCTTCCACTTTGCAAGCCGGCTCACGGGCAGGACGAGGCGTCCGGCGAGCCCCTCGCGCAGACCCGAGACGAGGAGTTCGCGGAGCAGGATAAGCCCCACGGCGACGAGCGGCGCACGGTCGGCGGCGAGCAGCAGGAGCAGTGCCGCCGCGACCAGCAGCTTGTCCGCAATGGGGTCGACGACGCGGCCGAACTCGGATTCCAGCGACCAGGTCCGCGCGATCCAGCCGTCCAGATAATCGGTCAGTGCGGCGGTTACGAACAGGGCGACGACGATCCAGTGCGCGACCCGTCCATCGATGTAGAAGACCGCGACCAGGGCCGGCACCGCGAGAATACGCGAGAGCGTGAGGAAGTTGGGAAAATTCAGCATGGGCGTGAGCTTAGCACGGTCAGGAGTCGCCATGAAAATGGTCATAGATCGCCCGGGCGACCGCGGTGCTGATACTCTTGACCTGCTCGAGATCGGTGAGTCCGGCCTGCTCGACGCCCTGGGCCGAGCCGAAATGATGGAGCAGGGCGCGCTTACGGGTATGCCCGACCCCGGGGACCCCGTCGAGCGGCGAGCGGCCGATCGCACGGGAGCGCTTTTGGCGGTGGCTGCCGATGGCGAAGCGGTGGGATTCGTCGCGCAGCCGCTGCAAGAAATAGAGCACCGGATCACGCGATTCGAGCTCCATCACCGGCTTGTTGGGGCGGAAAACCCGCTCCCGCCCGGCGTTGCGGTCGGGACCCTTGGCGATCGCCGCCAGCGCGACGCCGGTGACCCCAAGATCGGCGAACACTTCAAGACCGACATTGAGCTGGCCCTGACCGCCATCGAGCAGCACCAGATCCGGCCAGTCGGTGCGTTTGCGCTCGGGGTCTTCCTTGAGCAGCCGGGCGAATCGCCGGGTCAGCACCTCGCGCATCATGGCGTAGTCGTCGCCCGGCGTGAAATCCTCGCCCGCGGCCTGTTTGATGGTGAATTTCCGGTAGGCGTTCTTCATCAGCCCCTCGCGCCCGGCGACGATCATCGCACCCACCGCGTGGTCGCCGGCGATATGACTGTTGTCGTAGACTTCGATCCGCTCAGGGCTTCGGTCGAGGCCGAAGGCAACGGCTAGCCGTTCGAGCAAGCGACGCTGCGAGTTACTTTCAGCCAGGCGCCGCGCGAGCGCTTCGCGTGCGTTTCGCAGGGCGTGATCGACGAGCTCGCGCTTGGCTCCGCGCCGCGGCCGGACGAGGTGGATCCGATGTCCGGCATGCTGGGTCAGCGCACGCTCGACCAGCTCGCTATCCTCGACGGCGTGACTGGTCAGGATCAACCGGGGGACCTGCTTGTTCTGATAGAACTGACCGATAAACGCGCCCAGAAGATGGTCGGGCTCGACATCCTGAGCGTGGCTTGGAAAGTAGGAGCGGTTGCCGTAATTCTGACCCGCCCGGAAGAAGAAGACCTGAACGCAGGTCTGTCCCCCCTCGGAGTGGGCGGCGATGACATCGGCATCATCCAGCGTGGCGGAGGTGAAGCCCTGATGGGCCTGGATCTGGCTGAGCGCGCGGATCCGGTCGCGCAGCTCGCCGGCGGCTTCGTAATCGAGCGACTCGCTCGCCGCGAGCATGCGCTCGGCGAGGCGGTGTTGGACCTCGCGGCTCTTGCCGGACAGAAAATCGCGGACCTCGCCGACCATGGTGTCGTAATTAGCCTGCTCGATCCGTCCGCAGCAGGGTCCGGCGCAGCGCTTGATCTGGTATTGCAGGCAAGGACGGGTGCGTGAGGCGAATACGCTGTCGGAACAGGAGCGGAGCGGAAAGGCGCGCTGCAACGCGGCCAAGGTCTGGTTGACCGCGCCCGCCGAGGCGAACGGCCCGAAATAGCGGCCTTCGCGATTACGCGCACCACGATGTTTGGTGATCTGCGGCCAGGGGTGGCCGCTGCCGAGCAGGATGTGGGGATAGGACTTGTCGTCGCGAAGAAGGATATTGAAGCGGGGCTTGAGGCGCTTTATCAGGTTGCCTTCAAGCAACAGGGCCTCGGCTTCGGTTTCGGTGACGACGATTTCCATCGAGCGGGTCGCCGTAATCATGCGCTGAATGCGGATGCTCTGGCTGCTGCCGCGGGAATAGGAGGCGACCCGCTTCTTCAGGCTCTTCGCCTTACCGACATAGAGCACCGTGCCGGCCGCATCGATCATGCGGTAAACACCGGGTGCGGCCGGCATGCTCTTGAGCGCCGCGCGGATCGCGACTTGTCCGTCGGCCAAAGCGCTCTCGTCGCCAGCTTGATCGGGGCTTATCGTTGCAGTCATAGCAAGAGATATTGGTCAGATGGGGAGCGCAGTCAATCATGGCGACTTCGTTGTCGGATCAGCTGGTGCGACAGGGACAAGGGAATTGACGAATTCTGCAAGAGATCGCGGGCTGTGCCGCCGAAGACAAACTCCGCGGCGTGCTAGAGCAGATTGTCGCCCTCGGAGATGCCCTTGGCGGTCTTTTGGCGGGCATCCGCCTTGACCCCGTGCCGCGCGAGGAACGTGGAGATCTCGGCGCCGGGGATATGCTCGTCGTCTCGGGGGTTGATGCTGGGCACAATCACTTCCTTGGCCCGCGCGAGAAGCGGCAGGGCGTCGGTCACGGCTCGCGTTCCAGGCGAAGAGAGGCCGTTCGGCCAGCGTCTCGAGCGCGCCCGTGTAGGGCGCGACAAGCACGGGCCGCCCGGCGCGCAGGGTTACCTCGCCGCGACCGAAGCGGAACGCCGATCGGAATCGGCTTGGCCGACCGCGACGAAATCGGCGTAACGGGCATGGGTGACGATAACGTCGTCGGCAAAGCCGTCGAGGCAGCGCCATTCGCCGGCCAGGCCGTTCTGTTTGAGGGCACTTTCGAAGGCGCCCTGCACGGTACCGGCGTCGGTTTGGGCGCGTTCGCGGTATTCTGCCTGAATTTCGGACAGACACCAGATTGCACCGGGGAACATCATCGGCGGCTCAAACGGTGGGATCACGAACAGGCCGATGAGATGCGCGTCGTGACGGGCGGACAAGTCCAGGCGAGCGGCGCTTTGGGCCGTTGAATCAAGTTCAACCAAAATCGTCGTCATCGGCATATCGCAACCCCTCGCTCTTCAACGGCGGCTCAATAGCGGCCAGCCTCACCATCTCCTTGCAGGTTACGGTCTTTACCGCCATTGGCATTGACATAGGTCAACGGTTGGCCGGAGGGCTGTGCGGCGGGGCGAGGTAAACAAGTCGAGTGGCGCGACCGCAAGGCCGACGTTGCCCGGAGAGGCGGGAGGTATTCGTCAGGCCAAGAGGCCGGCAGATTCGCGGAAGGCGCGGGCCGCGGCCTTGGCGTCGCGGGCGGCGTCGGGCGAGTCGGGCAGGGCGGCGCACCAGGCGTCGATGGCCGCCTCCGAGCGCGGCACCCAGGTTTCGAGCCAGCCGTCGAGAACAGCCTTGTTGGCGTCGGTCTGGAGTGCAAACTCCACGAGCGCACTGGTCCAGCGGCGATGGCGGTTGCTGTCGTTGAGTTGGGCGTCGATCAGCATGGCCAACAACATGTCGTTCTCCCGACGCGCGGTCTTGGCGAGCTGGCGCAGGCAGGCTTCGTCGATCGCGAGCTTCACGACAAGATTGAGCGACGTGAAGGCCTCGCCCCAATCGTAGGCGACGAGTTGGCGCTCCATCAACTCGCGGAAACCCTGCCACGCCTCGTCTTCTTCCCATATCTCGCGCTCGTTCTCGCCAAACCCCTTGCCCGGGCAATGCTTGGCGAGCTCCGCCGTGCGGTAGGCGTTGCGATGCAGCCAGCGCAGCGAGTCGCCGTCCTGGAAGATGGCGCAATTCGATATGGTGCTGGCCGGGGCGATGCTGATCAGATAAGCCGACGACATCTGCACCGCGTGGGTGAGGTAGCGGCCGGGGGTGTAGAGGCGGGCTAGAACCGACAGCCACTCGTCGGACAGGCCCGCATCGTGTTCCAGCTGATCGTACTCGTTGAGCAAGCCGTCGACATACTGTTCCTGGCCGTCCTGCAGGGTGTTGTAGGTCCGGTAGATCAACTCGTCGGGGTCGCGGAAATCGTCCCAATCCTTGTGCTTCAAGGGGCAGCCGTGCATGTTTTTGCGGTACCACTTGTTCATGAAGATGTCGGGGTCGAGCTCGAAGGGAACTTCGGGGTTGTCCATCCGGGTGTGAAGATTGACCGACACGACCTCATACTCGCTCGGCTTGCGCCGCTTGCCCTTGCGATCGAAATAACTCCAGGTCTTGAGCTTCTTGACTTCGAGTGCGTCTACCATTGGGTCTCCCCTGCCTCGCGGCTAAAGTTTCTTTTCGAGATAAAAGCGGACCTGGTCAGTGCCGTAGTCGATCTGGCCCGAAAATCCCGAGAGTTTCACTTCGAGTTCGCGCATCTCGAACGACCGGCCGAGGCATTCTGCGACCGTTTCGCTGCGCAGGATCAGTTCGCCGTCCGCCTGGATCCGCAGATAGGCAATGTGATCGTCGATGAAGATTTCCTTGCCGGGGTTATCGATCTCGGCCGCTTCGACGACCGCATCGGCAAGCTCGCCCGCCTGCATGACCGGTCCGGCCAGGTTTTTCGACCGCGCGGCGTCGGGTTTGTCGTTCATGGCGTTGCCTTTCCCTGTATGGCGGGCTCGCTGCTTGCGCGAGTGCTCACCCCTCTGGTCTGACGTTTTGAGTCACATCGACAAACACGTCGTCGTTCTCCACCTTGACCGCGAAATTGCACAGCTGGGCGTCGTCCGGATTGATGCCCTTGCCGGTGCAAACGTCGAACTCCCACAAGTGGGCGTTGCAGGTCAGCGTCCGACCGTCAAGCTCTCCCTCGATCAGAGGATGTTCCTGGTGAGGACAGCTTGCCGGGATCGCGCGCACCACACCGCCCTCGACATGGAGGACGACAATCTCGCTGCCGCCCACGGTGAAGGCTTCCATTTCGCCCTCCCACAGGTCATCCAGGTTGCAGACCTTTTCGAACGCCATGGTCGCGCTACTCCGCGTTGTCGTGATCAACGAGGACCTGGATACATTCCATCTTGACGAAGCCTGCGTCCTTGACCTTGAGGTCCCGGGGCAGGGGGTCTTTCTCGTCCTGCAGGCGAACCCGCAGGATCGCGTCGTCCGGGACCGCCTTAACCAGCTTTCCGGCCGAATGGTAGGCGGATTTCTGGGCGACCTCGTCCATGGTGTCTTCGGTGTCGACGAGGACGAGTTTCACGCCGTAGTCGTACTGCATGTTAAAGATCAGCGGAAACTGGGCCATTTCCCTAGTACTCCCTATTGTTCCCCTGACGCCTCTTCATGAGGGCGTCTCGGGCCATTGTCCGTCCGGCCCGGGGTTGAGCTGTTTGTTCTGGCCTCTCGAATTTTCCGTGCGAAAGGCGCAGGCCAACTGGTCGGTTAATCCTGCGTCCCCTCTGTCTCGGGACCTGAAAGATTGATCGGGCTATCCATTCCTTATGAGACCAAGCCCGACCTACCTCGTCGGTGAGGCGGCGCGAGCCGCCTGCTTTCCAGAGTGTGTTCGCTCTCCACGGTCCGTTTTCCTGAGAGTTTCCGGGGAGGTTGCTCCTTCGGCGCTGGCGGGCTTTAGACGGGTCCGCCGGTCTCTCCCATGGGGAAGTTGCCGGTTTGTGCTCTCTCCTCTTCACGCCCTTTGGCGGTTAGTACAACGCCGCGGGGCGGAATGAGTCAGTCGCGCTGTGATGGGGTGCCTTATTCGGCCGCTTCCTTTGCATCGAAATAGGGTTTGATCCACGAATAGTCGTGCGCGTCTTTTCCGCCCTGGTCGGCGACGCCCATGTATTCGAGCACCGCGTCCGCCGTCTGGGGTTGGATCACCCCTTCTACGAAGCGGTCGACCACGGACATGTGGCCCTTGTAGCGCTCCGGCTCCTGCTGAAAGATCCAGCGGTCGACCTCGGTGCCGAAGTGATAGCGTCGGCCCTCGTAATCGAGATAGTAGTCGTGCACGGTCCAGGGCTTGCCGGGGATGCCGGTGATCGCCAGCTGGGACATATTGCACATGATCGGCAGGGTCTCGGGAATGGTCATATCCTCGCGGCCATTCACCAGGTTGTCGATAATGGTGTCCCACAGGGTGCCGAAAGTGTCGTTCCAACCGGGGTATTTTTCTTCCATCCAGTCGCGCTCGGCAGGGCCGAGATGCACGGCGGAGTCCCACCACACGGTGGGCCGCCAGAGCCAAATGCCCAGCGCCTGGCTGTGGTGGAAATACTCGATATCCTCGCGCAGGATGTCCCAGAACCAGGGAACCTCGAGCCCGATATCGACGATCTGGCGCTCGAACTGGGTCAGGATCCATTCTTCCATGAATTCCTTGAACGAGCGTTCGCGCTTTTCGAGCGGCGTGTAGTAATCCATCGGCAGGCCCGTCAGAACCGAAAACTGGCGCCAGGTCCGCCAGAAGGAAATGTCGACCAGCTTCTGGGCCTCTTCCTTCTTGCCGTTGTCGATCATCATCTTGACCAGCGGGAATCCGATCTGGGCGTGGCGCGATTCGTCCGTCTGAATGCTTTGAAGCATGGTGGCGAAGGAATGGTCGCCTTGCTTCGCCGCGTCGGCGGCAAAGGCGATGAACTGGAGATTGGTGAACGCGGTCTCGAAGGAGATGTTGGTCATGATCGCGCTGGAGACGACGTCGCGGGTGTGCTCCATATCGGCGAAGGTGTGACGCGCGCCGACGACCGCCCAATTGTTCGAATGGCAGCCCTTCTGGGCCCAGTCGAACTGCGGGTTCTTCTTGATGTGCTCGTAGCCGAACCAGAGTTGGACCTGGGCATGGCGCATCTCATCGAGCGAGCCGAAGCTCGACATGTTGCGCATGCCGGGGCCGCGCGAGAAGCGGGTCATTCGCCCGAAGGTCGAACAGGTGCCGTATTCGATGAACGGGGCGGCGGTGTAGAAGAGGACCAGGCTGCTCTTCCAGCCGGGATCGGACTGGTCGTAGAAATTCGAGCGCTCCAGCGCCGCCTTCACGGAGTAGGCGCCCACGTCCTTCTCGTGCTGGGTTTGGACATATTCGCGATAGGAAAGCTTGTAGGGCTCGTCATAGGCCTCCCAGTCCTCCATCGATAGGTGGAAGGGATCGCTCATTTCTTCGGGAAAGAGCTCCTCTTCCGAGACGTATTTAGGTGTCCAGTTGGTGGTCCGGGCAATGTCGTACCACTCGCCGCGATCGAGCATGGCCATAAGATTACTCCTCCCAGAATCAAGGGGCTTGCCCGTTTCGTTCGCTCTTGATTCCTAGCTAACCATCTTATAGATATTATGGAAAACAAGGGGGGCCTGTCAAGTAGGCCCCCTGGTTGGCTTCGAAGCTCTCCGGGGCTTAGAACAGGCCGACGATCTTGCCCTCTTCATCGACAGAAATGCTGTTCGCGGCCGGCACCCGCGGCAATCCGGGCATGGTCATGATGTCGCCGCAGACCGCCACGACGAACTCTGCACCGCCCGAAAGCCGGACCTCGCGTACGGGCACCACATAGCCCGAGGGCGCGCCTTTCCTGCTCGGATCGGTCGAAAAGCTGTACTGGGTCTTGGCAATGCAGACGGGGTAATGGCCAAAGCCACCGTTCTGCATGTCGTCGATCTGGTTGCGCGTCTTCTGGTCCGCGGTGATGTCGTCGGCGCGGTAGATTTCCTGCGCGACGGTGCGGATCTTGTCCCACAGCGGCATGTCGTCGGGGTAGAGCGGCATGAAATCCGCACCGCCCTTGTCCAGCACTCCGACCACGGCTTCGGCGAGCCCGGTGGTCCCCGCGCCGCCGCTGCCCCAGTGATCGCATTCCACCGCCTCCACCCCGAGCTTGGTGCAGGCGGCCGTGACGGCAGCGACCTCGGCGGGGGTGTCGGCGCTGAACTTGTTGATCGCAACGATCGCCGGCACTTTGTACTTGGCGATGTTCTCGAGATGGCGGGTCAAGTTGGCGATGCCCGCCTCGACGGCTTCGACGTTCTCGTCTTTGAGCGCATCCTTGGCGACCCCGCCATGCATCTTGAGCGCCCGGATGGTGGCGACGAGGACGACACATTCGGGCTTGAGCCTCGCCTTGCGGCATTTGATGTCGAAGAATTTCTCGGCCCCGAGATCGGCGCCGAAGCCCGCCTCGGTGATGACGTAATCCGCCAATTTAAGCGCCGTCTTGGTGGCGAGCACCGTGTTGCAGCCATGCGCGATGTTGGCGAACGGCCCGCCATGCACGAAGGCCGGATTATTCTCGAGGGTCTGGACCAGGTTGGGCATCAGCGCATCCTTGAGCAGTGCCG
>CAVOEB010000069.1:0-15515 GCA_963694715.1 Alphaproteobacteria bacterium
GATTTGCCCTTGTTGCGCACGTAGACCTGGCTCGCCGGGTCCTCGCCGACCAGCACCACGGACAACCCCGGGGTAATGCCGTGGGCCTCCTTGAGCCGAGTGACCTGGCGGCCCACCGTGGCCCGCAGAGTGGCGGCAAACTCCTTGCCGTCGATGATCGTCGCGTCAGACATGGTTCTCCCTCATCCAGCGTGTAAGCGTGGCCGCAAGGTCGGTCGCATCGCCCGCGAGGTCAAGGGCCTTGCGCCGGGCCGTGGCGCCGGAGCCAATCGCGATCGAAGAGGCCGGCAGACGCCAGGTTTTGGCCAGCAGGCGCGGCGCGCACCTTCGCGCCCAGCCACGCCTCGCCCGCCGCGTTGCGCTCAATGTCCGTGATTTGCTCGCGCGCGGCTTTCGGCGTGAGTTTGACCTTGAGACGAAGCCCGCGCGCCGTGTGCGCAAACGGCAGGCCCGCGTCGGCGTCGCCGGGCGGCATGCGCCTAGTAGAACAGGTTGTCGAGAACCAGGTCGCGGATGAAGTAGAGCAGCAGGATCAGGATGATCGGCGAGATATCGATGCCGCCCAGGTTGGGTATGATTCGGCGGATCGGGCGAAGCACGGGCTCGGTAACGCGGTAAAGCAGCGACACCACCGTGTAGACCACCTTGTTCTGCACGTTGACGACGTTGAACGCCGTCAGCCAGCTCAGGATCGCCGAGCCGACGAGCAGGTAGATGTAAATCGTGATGATCGTGTCTATCAGGGTGGCTAGGGCGTGCATGGAGACCGGCTTCGTGGTTGGCGGGGCGGGTGTTGCTCGCAGATTATAGCCCAGAACGGATTGCCGATCAGCCCTCAATGATCATGCCGCCCCGCCCGCGCCGCGATCCTTGACAGAAACCTCGCTGCAACCACATTATCCCGGCCACATCGACCCCGGGGGGGCAGTAGCTCAGTTGGGAGAGCGCGACGTTCGCAACGTCGAGGTCAGGGGTTCGATTCCCCTCTGCTCCACCACTTCCCTTTGCTTGATCCGGCCGCGCAATATTGAGCGCCGCCCGACGACAAGCAGAATTTGATCGGGCGCCTCGATACCTTTACGCGGCTCGGCAGCGTAAGCGTTCGCGATATAGTCGCGCAAGCGCAGGCTTTCCTCTTCCAGCTCTTCGAGCCGGTGCTTGACGATGTCGCCGATGCTGATGATGCCCACCAGCGCGCCGTCCTCAATCACCGGCAGGTGACGGATCCGGCCCTCGGTCATCCAGCGCATGATTTTGTGCACCTTGTCCGAGGGTGCGCAGGTCACCACCTCGCGGGTCATCAACGCGGCCACTGTCTGGTTCGGCAGGTCGACGTCGAAATCGACCAGGGCGTGAACGACATCACGCTCCGAGAGGATGCCGGCGATACGCCCGTCGGTTTCCTGAACGACGACCGCGCCGATCGCGGTCTCCTTCAGGCGGCGCGCGACCTCCGCGACGCTAGCCGTCGGCGGCGAGGTCATCACCTGATGCCCCTTGCTGTCGAGTATTCGTGCTACGTCCATGGTTCCCCATTTCCGACGACCGGCGGCGCCGTCGGCAGCGCCGGCCGCCGATTTAGCCTTTCGTCGGAATGTTGGGACCCCCCGGGTCTGCAACGGATCGATTATCGCATTCTACGGCCAACCTGTCATCCGGCGCGCTGCCAAGCCTGCTGCCGCGAGCGGTAGGGAGCAGTCCAGGCGCGCTCCGAACCCATAAAGCCCGCGACCGCGGGCCGGCGCTTATACGCCGCACCCGATTAAGAAGCAGGCCGTTGGGCCTGCTGCCGCGAGCGACAAAGAGCCGCCTAGGGGCGTAGTTCGTCGATCAGGCCCTGGATGGTGCCGTGGGCCTCGCTGCCCGGGGGCAGGGCCGAGAGCAGGTGTTCGAGCAGGCTGATCGAGCCTTCCAGGTCGCCCGATTCGGCGCGCACCATGGCGACGATCCAGAGCGCGTCGACATGGCCGGGCTCGATCGCGAGAATGCGCCCATAGACCTCGACCGCCGCCGCCGGCGGCACCGCCTCTGCGTCGGCCTCGGCCATCAGCGCCTCGGCGTAGGCTTGCAGCACGCTCACGTCGTCGGGCGCTAGTGCGGCTGCCGCGCCATAGGCTGCGCTGGCCTCGGCCAGCTCGCCCAATACGCCGTAGGAACGCCCCAGCCGGAGCCAGCCATCGAGGTCGTCGGAGTCGTCTTCGAGTCGGGCCGCCAGCCCGTCGACCATGGAACGGATCATGTCGTTCTGATCGTCTTCGCTCATCTCCGCTGCCGCCGCCACGTCGCTCGCGGACGGTCCTGGAGCCGCTTGCGGCGCGGGCGCGTCCGGCGGACTGAGCGCCTGGGGCAGCACCAGGTCCGAACGTTCGGCCACCGCTGCGGCGAGAACGTAGAGCTGCGCCATCCAGGGCGAGTTGGGACCGGAGCGCAACGCGAGGTCGTTCCAAATTTTGATCGCGCCCGCGGAATCGCCCTCCTGGGCGCGGCCCAGCCCCATGTAGAACGACGCCATGGGGTTATCGGGATCGAGCCGGGCGAGCTCGGTGAAGGTATCGTACGCGTCCTGGCTCACCCGGCCATCGGCCAGCATGACCTGCGCCTCGCCGAAGGCAGCGAGGGTCTCGGGATCCGCCGGATCGAGGGCCAGCGCCCGGGCGTAGGCCGCGGCCGCATCGCCGTAACGCTCGAGCACCGAATAGGCGTTGGCGAGACGCCGCCAGCCCGCGCGGTCGTCGGGCTCCTCCTCGAGGCGGGCCGCGAGGCGCTCGACCATGCCGCCGATCATGGCCGCCTGCTCGTCCGCGCCCATCTCCTGGGCCGCCGCCATCTCTTCCGCGCTGGGTCCCGTAGCACTCATGTCTGCGCCCGCAGCGGCCGGTGGCGCGGAGGGAATTTCGACCAACTCCAGACCCGCTCCCACGGCCGCGTCCTCGATCATGCGCTTGAGCTGGCCGTACCACGGCGAATCTACGGGCGTCTCCGCCGCCAGCACGAGCCAGATTTCAAGCGCCGCGTCGGGCTCGCCGCGCTGGGCCTCGAACAGCCCGTCGTAAAAACGCGCCGCCGGATCGTCGGGCAGCGTAGCCAGCGCCTGTTCGAACAGCGCGCGCGCCTCGGGCGTCACGGTGCCGCCGGCGGCCAGCACCAGCGCTTCGCCCAGCTCGACGGCGATCACCGCGTCATCGCCCGCCAGCGCCTGGGCCCGGCGTAACGCAGTCACGGCCTCCGGATAATGCCCCACCACCAGGTGCGAGCGGCCCAGTAGCATCCAACCGCTCAGGTTCCCGGGCTCCTCTTCCAGCTTAGCCGAGAGGTTTTCGATCATCAGGCTCAGGTCTTCGGCCTCGCCGCCCGCCATCGTGGCTGGCGCACCCTCGCGCGACGCGAAAGGTTGACCGGGCAATCCGGGCGAACCCAGCGCCAGGTAGAGCACTACCGCCAGCGCTGGCACACCCAGCGCGAGCCCCATCAGCACCGCCCCGGTCGCAACCCAGGGGCGCGCGCCGCCCGCTGGGGCAGCGCTCTCGCCCGCCCCGGCCTCGCGGCCCACGGCCAGCATGCGCCGTTCAACCTCGGTGTGCGCCGCGGCGGCCTCCGTAGCATTGACCACGCCGCGTTCCACGTCGCTCGCGAGCTCGCGCAACTGGTCGCGAAAGATCTGCAGGTCGTACTCGCGCCGCGCCCGTGCGGGCCCCCGCCGGCGCGCCAGCGGCACGAGCAGCGCCGCCAGCGCCACGGCTGTCATGGCGGCGAGAACGAGCCAGAGGATCATGCGCTGTCCGGGTCCTCATCGAGCAGGCGAGCGAGGCGGGCGCGCTCTTCGTCGCTGAGCGGCACCGCGCCGGCGTCCTCGACCTCGGGCGAACCCACGCGCCGGCGGCGGACATAGAGCACGACGACCAGCACGCCGAGCGCAAATAACACCGGCGGGCCGAACCACAGTACGTAGGTTTCGGGCTTGACCGGGGGTTTAAGCAGCACGTAATCGCCGTAACGCGCGGTCATGAAGGCGATCACTTCGTCGTTGGTATCGCCCGCAACGAGCCGTTCGCGCACCAGAAGACGCAGATCCTTGGCCAGATCGGCGTTGGAATCGGCGATCGACTGGTTCTGGCAAACCAGACAGCGCAGATCCTCAGAGATCACCGCGACACGCGCCTCGAGCGCCGGATCGGCGAGGGTCTCATCGGTCTCGAAGGCGTGTCCGCCGCTCGCGGCCGCGAACCCGATCAGCCCCGCCAGGAGCAGCGCGCGCGCACTCACGGCCGCAGGCTTTCGAGCAGCGGCAGGATGGTCTCTTCGAGGTCTCTCGCGGTCAGCACGCCAACATGCTTGTAACGGATCCGCCCGGTGGCATCGATGAGGAAGGTTTCGGGCACGCCGTAGACCCCCCAGTCGATGCCGACCCGGCCGTTAAGGTCGGCCCCGATCCGCTCGAACGGGTCGCCCAGCTGGTCGAGCCAGGTCCGCGCGTCGCCGGGCCGGTCCTTGTAGTTGATCCCAAAGAGCGCCACCGTGCCGTCCTCGGCGAGCTTCATGAGCAGCGGATGCTCCGCCCGGCACGGCCCGCACCAGGAGGCGAAGACGTTGACCAGCGATGCGGCGCCGGCGCGCAAATCCTCGGACGCAAGACCCCGCTCCGTGCCCCGCACGGGCTCGAGCGCGAACTCGGGCACCGGCTTGTCGATCAGCGCCGAAGGCACCACGCCGGGGTCCTTGGACAGGCCGAGGCCGAGGCCGGTGGCGAGCCCGAGAAAAACCAGCGCCGGGATCAGAAATTTGAACCGGCGCGTCCGGGTGGGAGGCGCGGGCGGGCTCTCCGCTCCATTCTCGCTCATCGCCGCTCAGCCTTCCTGTGGCCGGGCGCCGGGCGCGGGCTTTCGCGCGCGGCGCGGCGCGCCGACTCGGTGGCGTCGGTCGGTCAGCGAGACCGCACCACCCGTCACCATGATCAGAATGCCGAGCCAGATCCACGGCACCAACGGGTTGTGATAGATCCGCGTAGCGTAGCCGCCGGATCCGTCGGGCTCGCCGATCACGGTGTAGAGATCGGCGAGCAGTGTGGTGTGGATTCCGGCTTCGGTGGTGTCCTGCCCGGTCACCTGGTAGCGCCGTCTCTCAGGATAGAGCAACGTCACCGCGCGCCCGTCCGTGGTCACTGCGAACTCGGCGCGCTGGGCGACGTAATTCGGGCCCTCGACGAAATTGACCTCGTTCAGCGTGAATTCGTAGCCCGCCAGCGCGACCGTATCGCCGGGTCGCATATTTTGGATGCCTTCCGTACGCCAGGTCGAGGTCGCGACGATGCCGGTCACGAGCACGGCAACCCCGGCATGGGCGAGGCTCATGCCCCAGGCCTGGCGCGGCAGGCCGATGGCGCGGGCAAGGCTGTCGCGCAAGCTCAGGCGGAACAGTTTGAGCCGCTCGGCAATCTCCGTGACCACGCCCAGGAACAGCCAGGCCGCAGCACCCAGCCCCAGCGCCGCCATGACGTCGGCGAAGGAATGCACCGCGACGACCACGATAATCACCGCCAGCGCCCCCAGGGCGGCGAATTTGAGCCGGTAGAGCGCGCCCGCAAGATCGGCGCGCTTCCAGGCGAGCAGCGGCCCGATACCGGTCACGATGAGTAGCGGCAGCGCGAGCGGAATAAAGGTCATCTCGAAATAGGGCGGGCCGACCGAGACCTTGCTGCCACCGAGCACGTCGAGAAAAACTGGGTAGAGCGTGCCCAGCAGCACGGTCACGCAGGCCGTGGACAGCAACAGGTTGTTGAGCAGCAGGCCGCCCTCGCGCGAGATCGGCGCGAACAGCCCCCCGCTGCGCAAATTGGGCGCGCGAACCCCGTAGAGCGTGAGCGAGCCGCCCACCACGAGAACCAGAAAGCCCAGGATGAAGACGCCGCGCGCCGGGTCGGTGGCAAAGGCATGGACCGAGGTGAGCACGCCCGAGCGGACCAGGAAGGTGCCCAGCAGCGAGAGTGAGAAGGCGATGATCGCGAGCAGCACGGTCCAGCTCTTGAGCGCACCGCGCTTCTCGCACACGATCGCCGAATGGAGCAGCGCCGTGCCCGCGAGCCAGGGCATGAACGAGGCGTTCTCCACCGGATCCCAGAACCAGAAGCCGCCCCAGCCCAGCTCGTAATAGGCCCACCAGCTGCCCAGCGCAACACCAAGTGTCAGCGACGACCAGGCAAGCAGCGTCCAGGGCCGCACCCAGCGCGCCCAAGTGGCGTCGATCCGGCCCTCGATCAGGCCGGCGACGGCGAAGGCGAAGGCCATGGAAAACCCGACATAGCCGAAATAAAGCAAGGGCGGGTGAAAGGCGAGGCCCGGGTCCTGAAGCAACGGGTTGAGGTCGTTGCCGTCGAACGGCGCCGGGTCGAGACGGAGAAACGGGTTCGAAGTCATCAGAATAAAGGCCAGGAAGCCAACCCCGATCAGGCCCTGGATCGAGAGCACCCGGGCGCGGAGCGCGGGCGGCAGGTTACCGCCGAACAGCGCGACAAGCCCGCCATAGAACGCCAGGATCCAGACCCAAAGGACGAGCGAGCCCTCGTGGTTTCCCCACACACCGGCAAACTTGTAGAGAAGCGGTTTCGTGGAGTGGGAATTGTTCGCCACGTTGGAAACGGAGAAATCCGAGACGACGAAGGCGTACATCAGGCAGGCGAACGCCGTCGAAATAAAAAAGAATTGCGCCGCCACCGCGGGCCGGGCTAGCGCCATCCAGGCCGCATCGTTCCGCTGCGCCCCGATTAGCGGCACGATGCCCTGCACGATCGCGAGGGCGAGGGCGAGGATCAGGGCATAATGGCCGATTTCGGCGATCACGGGGCAGCACCCGCCCCGTTCGCACCCTGCCAGTTGCCGGCTTCCTTGAGCGCGTCGGCTACCTCCTTGGGCATGTAGTTTTCGTCATGCTTGGCCAGAACAGTAGCGGCCTCAAACACGCCGTCGGCGCGCAGGCTGCCCTCGCACACGACGCCCTGGCCCTCGCGGAACAGGTCGGGTAGCAGCCCGGTAAAGGTCACCGGCACCGTCTCGGCCATGTCTGTTATCCGGAAGGTCACGGTCAGGCCGTCGGCGCTCTTTGCCATGCTATCCATCTCGACCAACCCGCCCAAGCGCACCCGCTGGTCCGGCCCCTTGACCTTCTCGGCAATCTCGCTTGGGCTGTAAAAGAACACCAGATTGTCCTCCAGCCCCACCGCAAGGAACGCCGTGACGATCCCGAGCGCGGCCATGCCGCCGGCCACGATCACCATGCGGCGATGCTTGCGCTTCATGCCTCGGCTCCCGGTTCGCCTGCACGCTTGGCCCGCGCCGCACCACGCCGCTGATCGAGTTTATCGAGTTCCGCCTCGCGCGCTTTCAACGCGCGCCGGCTGGCCCACAGCATAGCGATCATGACCACGGCCGTGATCCCGAAGGCGGGCCAGACGTAGGCGGCGTAGCCGCCCATTGCCAGAAAATCAGAGAAGCTCACGCCATGCCTCTGCATTAGTTCGCCCGAGGGCGCCGAGGGTTGAGAAGCGATATAGCCGCACCGCCGCGCCGGGTCCAGTCCCCCGCCGCGAATTGTCCGGTTCAACCTAGGCGTATAAGGTATCATAAGGTGACCAGCGAGCCGGCGAAAATCACCAGTGCCAGCCAGCGCCGGGAATCGCCCATATCCTCGCCCGCTTCGCTGTCGGGAACCTGCTTGCGCCCGGTCACCATGGCGCGCACCAGGTTATCGCCGGTCAGCAGCCAGTACGCCAGTACGCCCACCACATGGGCCACCGCCAGTGCGATCAGGATATTGGCGAGCGCCTCCGCCGTGCCATGCGAGACCAGCGACGCCAACGGCCCCTGGACCTCGTCCTCGGCCACGAACAGGCCCGACGCCGCCGACGCCGCGGCAACCCCCAGCAGGGCGAGGATCATCCAGCCGCCCAGCGGGTTGTGGCCCAGAAAACGCGACGGCGAAAAGCGCATTAGATCGCGGGTCTGGGTCCAGGCCCGGCCCGTGCCTGCACACGAAGTTCCAAAACAGGGCGTGGCGGGCAACCGCCACGCCCCAGACGAGACGAAAGACCACCAAGGCGATCACGCCGTAGCCTGCGAAGGAGTAGATGACAAAGATCCAGTCCTCGTTCTCGCCCGTCAGCCAGGCGACGATGAGCAGAACACCCAGCGCCCAGTGAAAGGCCTGGGACGGCCAATCCCAAACGCGTACGCTGCGCAGGGCCTCAACCTCCCGAATTTTTGGATCACCGTGAAAGCGGGGTCTACTTTAGCACAGGCCCCCTGGGGGTGGCCTTGATCGGGATCAATCCGCTTCCACATCACTCAGCGGATAGCCCTCGGCGCGCACATCCGGTCCATCACCTCGGGAGCACCCGCTGCGCGGCGGTTCCGATGCCAGTCTGAAGGGTGTTTTCGATGGCGGCACAAACCTCGGGCATCGGGGTAATCGTCTTACGCCCCGCCTCCGAGCGATAGAACGCCAGCAAATCGCCCAGCTCCGCCACGCTAAACCGGGCCATGAGCGCGGATTCAATGCTCGCCGCCATGGCGTCGAACCACAGCATGATCCGGCGCGCCACTGATTAAAAGCGAGACCCAAAAATATTTTATCGCTCGGATCGCGCAAGCCCGCGCCGGCCGCGGACGCGGCCAATCGTCAATGCTCAGCGGGCCGCAGGACCGGGGTTAGCACAGGGCGGCCGGTCCTCGGAATGACCGGCAGCGAAAGCCTCCATGGCTACTGCACCCCGTTTTGCTTTGCGCGCGAAGTTACCCGGAAGAAAGCCTAGCGTACTTCGAAACCCTCGGCTTCCAACCGGCTCATGATCTCGGGTCTAGCGTCACTCAACAACTCCATCGCGCGGGTCTGGCCCCAGGCAAAACTTTCGGCCGCCAGCGTGGGCATCAACTCAATGGATTTTTGTCCCGCCGAAGATTGGTAGAAAGCGAGAAGCTCCTCCATCTCGGCAAGGGTGAAATTTTGCTCCATTACCGCGGCCGAGCGCTCGAGGGACTCGCCGTAGAGCGGCGCCAGAGCCTCGCCCATGACCTCGACCATGATCTCGAGGGCGCGCGGATCGGTGTCGGGAAAATTGAACTGCAGGCCGCGCCGGGTCTCGACCATAACCGCGTCGGACATCGCCTTGAGCGACACGTCGGCCTTTGTCACGGCCATGATATCGCGCACTACCGCGCTCTTATCGTCTTCGGCCTCGGCCGCAATTGGCGCTAACAGTGCGGCGCACAGCAGGATGGCGTACAGCAGGCGCGCGGTCCGAATGCCCGCCATGCCGACTAGTCGACCAGCGTCAGCGCGGCCTTGGCGCACTGGACGTCCTCGGCCACGGCGCCGCCCGAGACCCCGATAGCGCCCACCATCTGATCGCCGACCATGATGGGAAAGCCACCGCCGATTATCATCATATCCTCGACATGGGCTATCGAGGTGGCAAGCTCGGGCTCGTGCTCCTTGATATAAGCGGCCCAGAAATCCGTCGGCACCTCGCCCGCGGCGGCGGTGCGCGCCTTCTTGATCGCCACGCCCACCACCAGCAGCGCCGCGCCATCCATGCGCAGGAAGGCCTTAGGATGGCCCGCCTCGTCGCACACCGAGATCGCCATGGGCACGGCGATCGCCGTGGCCTCCTTGGCGGCGGCCTCGACCATCGCTTGCGCAAGCGCGGCGGAAATTGTCTTTTTGTCGATGACGTCGGCCATAGCTGTCTCTCCCCGATTATCAGTTCAGCGTCACAGTGGGAGAATCCGGCTTCTCGGTCAAGCGCGCGCCCGCGCCACCTGCACCGGCGGGTAGGGCACGCTGCAATAGGAGCAGAACACGCAGCAGTCACCGGGTCGGGGCTTGAGCATCGCGCCGCAGCCCGCGCAATCGTAGAAGAACCGGCAGGCGTCCGTGGGTATGGTCTCGGACCGCGCATGGTCGCACTCCGGGCAGGTCAGGACCGAGACGATTTCATACTCCGGCTCCGAGCCTGCCATCACGTACCCGCCGCTAGCGTCCCGCCTGCATCATGCGCAAACTCCGGATCTTGCGCGCGAGGATCTCGGCGCGCACGCGCAGGATGAGAACGCCCAGGTAAAATGCGGTAAAGCCCAGCGCCATGAGCAGCAGGGCGGGCAGCATCGAGGGATCGACCGAGGGCGCGTCGAGCTTGGTGATTGAGGACGGCTGGTGCAGCGTGTTCCACCAGTCGACCGAGAACTTGATGATCGGCAGATTAACCACGCCGACCAGCGCTAGGATAGCGCCCGCCTTGGCACCCCGCTTGGGGTCGTCGAACGCGTTGGTCAGCGCGATGTGGGCAAGGTAGAGGAAAAATAGGATCAGCACCGAGGTCAGCCGCGCGTCCCACACCCACCAGGCGCCCCACATGGGCTTGCCCCAGAGCGAGCCCGTAACCAGGCAGATGAACGCGAATCCGGCGCCCACCGGCGCGCTGCCCTTGGCGATAAGATCGGCCAGCGGGTGCTTCCAGATCAGCGCCATGGCCGAAGCCACGGCCATCACGACGTAGGCGAACAGCGCCATCCAGGCCGCGGGCACATGGACGAAGATGATCCGGTAGGCGTCGCCCATCTGGTAATCGGCGGGTGCGGCGTAGAGCCCGAGCACGAGGCCGGCGGCAAGCGAGAGCACGGCGATGCCGGCGCACCAGGGATAGACTGCGCGAGCCGCGCGGAGGAAACGCGCGGGGTTCGCTAGCCAGTGCAGGTATTTCGTCGATCGGTCGGCCATGGTCTCCAGGGTCTCTTCAATAGTGGTTTATTCCAACGCGAGGCGAAGCGCCGCGGCGCCCGCGAACGGCGTCAACACGAGGGCACCCAGAAACAGCCCGCCCAGAATCATCAGGGGCGCCGTGCTGCCGTAACCGCTGATCGCGCCCTCGACGGCGCCGACGCCGAAAATTAGCACAGGTATATAAAGCGGCAAGACGAGCAGTGCGAGCAACACCCCGCCGCGCCGCGCGCCGACGGTGAGCGCGGCGCCGACGCCACCAATCAGGCTGAGCGTGGGCGTACCCAGAAACATGGCTGCGATCAGCATAACCAGCCCGTCGGCACTCATGTTCACGAGCAGGCTCAAAACCGGCGAGATGATAATCAGCGGCAGCGCCGTCGACAGCCAGTGGGCGAGGCACTTGGCGAGCACCACGAGTTCCAACGGCAGGGGCGAAAGCGCCAACAGCTCGAGCGTGCCGTCCTCATAGTCGGTCTGGAACAGCCGCTCCATCGAAAGCATGGCGGCGAGCAGGGCCGCGACCCAGACGACGCCCGGCGCGATCCTTCCCAGGACCTCGAGCTCCGGTCCCACGCCGAGGGGAAACAGCGCCACCGTGACGACAAAGAAAATCAGCGCCACCAGGCTGCCGATGCCGCCGCGCACCGAGAGCCGCAGCTCGTGGCCGACGATGCGGTAGAACCCGGTCACGGCGCGAACTCCAGGCTGGGGCTAAAGGTGCTCATATCGAGGGTCTGGGCCTCGGCAATCTCGAGCGCGCCGTGGGTCGCGACCACGACGATCCCGCCCGCGGCCCGGTACGCCGCCATGGCGCGCCCCAACCCCGCCACCGAGGCAGCATCTAGCGTCACGGTCGGTTCGTCGAGCAGCCACAGCGCGGCCTTGCTGGCGGCCAGCCGGGCCAGGCTGGCGCGCCGCCGCTGGCCCGCCGAGAGATAGCGCGCGGGCATGTCGGCAAGCTCGCCCAGCCCGAATTGATCGAGCCCCGCGCCGACCCCGGCCGCAGAACCGCGCAATCCGGCCCAGAATGCGAGGTTTTCACCGACCGTGAGCGCCGTCTTGAGCGCGTCGAGATGGCCGACATAATGCAGCCGCGCGCGGTGAGCCTCCGGGTCTTCGCTCACGGGCGCGCCGGCCCATTCGAGGGTCCCGCCGACGGGGTGCAGCAGGCCCGCCAGGATCCGCAGCAGGCTCGACTTGCCCGAGCCGTTCGCGCCGCGCAACACCAGCGCACTGCCCGGCGCCAGGGAAAAATCGAGCCCCACGAAGACGAGCCGACCGCCGCGTTCGCAATCGAGCGCACGCGCCTGGAATTGGGTTGATGTTCCCTCGCTCGCGGTCATGTTTCTCTCGCCGGCCCTTCCGCCGCCTTGATGCGCCCGATTGATAGCGCAGCGCTGGAAGAATCGCACGCACCGAAGTAAAAGTATAACTGTGTCGGGATGCCGCCCCGACAGGGTCACGCTTTGGCAACCTCTGACTGCCAGCCTTGTTTCGCCGGTCCAGCACTGTCCACGAAGGAGAGACCCTTGAACACGCTGAACAGCTTCGATGCCCGCCAGACCCTGAACGTGGGCGACGCCGCCTACACCATCTACAGCCTGCCCCACGCCGCCGAGGCCGGTTTGGGCGATATCGAGCGCCTCCCGTTTTCGCTCAAGGTGCTGCTCGAAAACCTGCTGCGCCACGAAGACGGAGGCAGCGTCAGCGCCGACGATATCCGAGCGCTGGCGGGCTGGCTCGCGCTGCGCCGCTCGGCGACCGAGATTGCCTACCGCCCGGCACGGGTGCTGATGCAAGATTTTACCGGCGTGCCCGGCGTCGTTGATCTGGCGGCGATGCGCGCGGCGATGACCGCGCTGGGCGGCGAGCCCGCGCGGATCAACCCGCTGACGCCCGTCGATCTCGTCATCGACCATTCGGTCCAGGTCGACGCCTTCGGCGGCCCGGGCGCGTTCAAGACCAACGTCGATATCGAGATGACGCGCAACGCCGAGCGCTACGCCTTTCTGCGCTGGGGCCAGCAGGCATTCGATAATTTCCGGGTCGTGCCGCCGGGCACGGGCATCTGCCATCAGGTCAATCTCGAATACCTCGCCCAAGGCGTCTGGACCCGCGAGGCCGACGGCGCGACCCTCGCCTACCCCGACACCCTGGTCGGGACCGACAGCCATACCACCATGGTCAACGGCCTTGCCGTGCTGGGCTGGGGCGTGGGCGGCATCGAGGCCGAAGCCGCGATGCTGGGCCAACCGATCTCGATGCTGATCCCCGAGGTGGTGGGCTTCAAGCTGATCGGGCGCATGGCCGAGGGGGCAACGGCAACCGACCTCGTGCTCACGGTCGTACAAATGCTCCGCGCCCAGGGCGTGGTCGGCAAATTCGTCGAATTCTACGGCCCCGCGCTCGATTCCCTCTCGCTCGCCGACCGCGCGACGCTCGCCAACATGGCGCCCGAATACGGCGCGACCTGCGGCTTCTTCCCGATCGATGCCGAGACGATCCGTTATCTAGAATTCACCGGCCGCGAACCCGGCCGGGTTGCCCTCGTCGAAGCCTACGCCCGGGCGCAGGGCATGTGGCGCGATGCCGAGACCCCGGATCCGCTGTTCACCAACAGCCTCGAACTCGACATCTCAACCGTCGAGCCCAGTCTCGCCGGACCGAAACGGCCGCAGGATCGGGTTGCGCTTTCGGGCGCGGCCACCGCGTTTGACGGCGCGATGAACGAGGCTTTCAGCAAGGCGGCGGACTGGCGCGAGGCACGCGTTGCGGTCGAGGGCGCCGAGCACGACCTCGGCCACGGCGACGTGGTGATCGCGGCAATCACGAGCTGCACCAACACCTCGAACCCGAGCGTGATGGTAGCCGCCGGACTGGTTGCGCGTAATGCCCGGGCTAAGGGCCTTAACGTCAAGCCCTGGGTCAAGACCTCGCTCGCGCCGGGCTCGAAGGTGGTGACCGAATATCTCGACGCCGCCGGGCTGTCCGCCGATCTCGACGCGCTGGGCTTCAACCTGGTGGGCTACGGCTGCACCACCTGCATCGGCAATTCCGGGCCCCTGCCCGCGCCGCTTGAGAAGGCGATCACCGCGGGCGACCTCGTGGTCGGCGCCGTGCTTTCGGGCAACCGCAATTTCGAGGGCCGGATCAGCGCCTTCGTGAAGGCGAACTATCTGGCCTCGCCGCCGCTCGTCGTGGCTTACGCCATCGCCGGCTCGCTGGGCATCGACGTGACCACGGAGCCGCTGGGTACGGGCGCGGACGGCGGGCCAGTCTATTTACGCGACATCTGGCCGTCGAACGAGAATATCCGCGAGGCGCTGGAGCGCGCGCTCACGCCTGCGATGTTCCAGGCCCAGTACGCCGACGTCTTTTCGGGCGACGCGGCCTGGCAGGCGATCGAGACCGCGAGCGGTCTGACCTACGGCTGGGACGATGCCAGCACCTACGTCAAGCATCCGCCCTATTTCGAGGGTATGAAGCCCGAGCCCGACGCGACCGCCGACATCACCGGTGCGCGCCCGCTTGCTATTCTGGGCGATTCGATCACCACCGATCACATCTCGCCTGCGGGCGAGATCAAGGCGGCCAGCCCCGCGGGCGCCTACCTGATCGAACGCGGTATCGAGCCGGCAGATTTCAATTCCTACGGCTCGCGGCGCGGCAACCACGAGATCATGATGCGCGGCACCTTCGCCAATGTGCGGCTGAAGAACGAAATGGCGCCGGGCACCGAGGGCGGGGTCACCCGCCACATGCCGGACAGCGCCGAGATGTCGATCTTCGACGCCGCCACTTCCTATTTCGAGGCGGACGTGCCGTTGGTCGTGGTCGGCGGCAAGGAATACGGCTCGGGCAGCTCGCGCGACTGGGCGGCCAAGGGCACCCGCCTGCTCGGCGTGCGCGCGGTGATCGTCGAAAGCTTCGAGCGCATCCACCGCTCGAATTTGGTCGGCATGGGCGTCCTGCCCCTTCAGTTTCCCGAAGGCGTCACCCGCCAGACCCTGGCGCTCGACGGCTCGGAGAGCTTCGATCTGACCGGGCTGGCCGCGGGCGTAACGCCACAGATGGCGGTGCCCTGCCGGATCACGCGCGCTGACGGCTCAAGCGAGGAAGTGAGCCTCCTTTGCCGCATCGACACGGCGGGCGAGGCCGACTACTACCGCCACGGCGGCATCCTCAACTACGTGCTGCGCACCATCGCGGCCGGCTAATCCTCGCCCGCCACCGAAATTGTCAGGCGCGCGCCGCGCCGCGCCAGGTGGCGCAGCGGAGCGGTGAGGAAGAGCGAAGCCCCCGCCAGCTCGAGGGTTTCCTGCAGGGTCTGGCCGGCGCCATAGATCCAGTTCTCGTCGCCGTGCGCCGTGGCCCAAAACCCCAGCGGTACTTCCGTGCCCAGCGCACCACCGACATAGATCAGCCCGGCCACGGCAACGCGGCCGCGAATCCCCGCCGGCGGCGCGAGAAAGAAGCGCCAGTACGCTACGGCGAAAATCGCGAGCAGGATCACGGCTGGGTGGGTCCACAGGGAGAAGAACAGGCCGCTCACCTTGTAGCCCTCGAGCCAGATGCCGTTGATCAGCTCGTGGATCACCGCCGCCTCGTCGGTCGCCATATAGAGTAAAGATCAATCCGAGGACGAACCAGCGGCACACAAAGGCCGCCTCGTCCGCCTTGGCCTGGCGCGCGATGAAGTACAGCGCCACCGAGCAAGCGAGCGGCAGCAGGGCAGCGTACCAGGTCTG
>CAVOEB010000070.1:0-15327 GCA_963694715.1 Alphaproteobacteria bacterium
GCCAAGGGCCGGCTGGTGAACCTGGGTTGCGCCACGGGTCATCCGAGTTTCGTGATGAGCACCTCGTTTTCTAACCAGGTGCTGGCCCAGATCGAGCTATGGAGCAACCCGGACAAGTATGAAAATCAGGTCTACGTGCTGCCCAAACGCCTCGACGAAAAAGTTGCGGCGTTGCATCTAGATAAGCTCGGCGTCAAGCTGACTACGCTGTCGAAGAAGCAGGCTGACTATATCGGCATCAGTGCGAACGGTCCGTTCAAGCCAGAGCATTACCGGTATTGATCGCCGCCGCGTCGCCCCGCAGGCAGCACCAGGCCAATCGGGCGGCGCGCTAACGGCCCCGAGCACGGGCAGGCGAACAACGGGAGTGACAAAACGGTGAACACTCGAGCTGCGAATCACCGCCTCGGGTTGATCGCGCTGCCCGCCTTCGCGGCCGATGTCTCGGCCGCTGCCGGGCGCGGTCTGATCACCGGGCTTATCGCAGCACTGGCCGCTACCGGCGTGGCGGCTATCCTCGCCGCCGCTCTGTTCTGGCGCGAACGTCGACGTGCGGACCGGGAGCTGACCGCCCTGCCCGGCGGCGCCATGGTCTGGCGCGGTCAACGCGACGCCGCACAGACCACCATCACCCCCCGGACTGACCCGCCTGTTGGGAGCCAAGCCCGGCAGTATCGGCGGCTTTGACGACCTCGCCCACCATCTCGCTGAAGCCCGTTTCGAGCGCCTGAGCGAAGAGGTCAAGGCCCTGTCCGAACAGCTCGACGAACGCGACAAGCTGGCCCCGGCGCGGTGTGCGCGCCTCGAGGCCGTGACGCTGTCGGTCTGGGAGCGCGCCGCGGAAGGCAACATCGCGTGGCGCAACGGGTCCTATACGGAATGGGTTGAAACGACGACCGCGCAGGCCGTGGCGAACGGCGTGGAACTGGCCCCGTCCACGCACCCAACCCGCCGGCACCGCTTGCCCGCGAGGCACGGACAAGCGGCGAGACCCGCACCGGACGACGCCATGCGGTCATCCAGGGCGCGCGCCGCCTGCTCGAAATCACCGAGACACCTGCGCCGTCCGGCGAGGGCACGGTCGGCTTCGCCATCGACGTCACCCCGCTCGAAGAGGCCGAGAACGAGCTCACCCGCCATATCGCAGCCCACGCCCAGGTCCTCTATACCTTGGGTAGCTCGATCGAGATCTACGGCCCAGACCGGCGGCTGATCTATTACAACAGCGCGTTCCCCAAGATGTCTCGCCTCGACGAAGCCCGGCTGGAGGGCGGACCGCCCGCCAACGAGGTAATCGACGCCATGCGCGGGAACCGTCGGATCACGGAACAGGCCTATTTCTCGGTCTTCGAGCGCGAGCAGAACGAACTGTTCACCTCACTGACCGAGCCGCGCGAGGACCTGATTCACTCGCCCGACGGCACGGCGCTGCGCGAAATTGTGACCCCCCACCCCTTCGGCGGCCTGATGTTCATCTGCGAAGACGTCACCGACCGGCTGACACTGGAAGCCTCGTTCAACACGCTGAACGCGGTGCAGCGCGCAACGCTCGATAATCTGTACAAAGGGGTCGCCGTGTTTGGCGGTGACGGTCGGATGCGGCTGTTTAATCCGGTCTATGCCCGGCTCTGGAATTCGCCCGAGAACCTACTCGAAACCCATCCGTACATCGCGGAGATCGTCGACGCCAGCCGCGAGCTACTGGATGACGGCGGCGACTGGGAGGCCTATCGGACGGACCTCATCGGGCGAACTATCGATCATTCGCGCCAGACGGAGCGCTTCGAGCGGCGCGACAGCTCGGTGCTCGACTTCGCATCCGTGCCCCCGCCCGACGGCGCGACGCTGAACACCTATATCGACGTGACCGACAACATCAAAGTCGAGCGCATGCTGCGCGAACGCAACAAGGCGCTCGAACACGCCGGCCGGCTGAAATCGGAATTTATCGCCAACGTTTCCTACGAGCTGCGCACCCCGCTCAACACCATGATCGGGTTCACGGAGACCCTCGCGAACTAGTTTTTCGGAAGGCTGAACGAGCGCCAGGCCGAATACGCCACGGGGATCCTCGAATCATCCTAGCAACTTCTCGCCCTGATCAACGACATGCTCGACCTGGCCTCCTTCGAGGCCGGCCACGTGGTGCTCGAGGTTGAACCCGTCGACCTGCGCGCCCTGCTCGACAGCGTTGCCAAGCTGTTTACCGAGCGGGCGCGGGGCGGCGAGACCGAATTGTCCATCGAATGCGCGGAAGGCATCGGCAGCATCGATATGGACAAGCGCCGGACCGAGCGGATCCTGTTCAACCTGATGAGCAATGCGCTCAAGTTCACACCCCGCGAAGGTACGGTCGTGCTCGGGGCAAAGCGCGATGCGGACGACGGCGCGGCCCCGCGGGTCGCCGACAGCGGCGTCGGCATCCCGGAATCCGAGCGTGATCAAATTTTCGACAAATTCTACACCGCCTAGCACCGCCGCCGCGGAGGGGCGGGGCTGGGGCTGGGGCTGGGGCTAGCGCTGGGGCTGGGGCTGGGGAAATTGAAACCGGCCGACAAGAAAATCTTGACGCGCTCAAACGCCGCGCAGGCTCACGCCACAGTCGCGGGCTAAGGAAATCTATGCGATTCCGGCTCGGCGACTTTCGCGCCCTATGTCGGCAGACCCTTGGTCGTCGAATATTCAAAATGCAACGCCTCGCTGGGATGGACCAGCGGATGGATCGCCTGGGTCGCCATCGCGGCTTCGGAAAAACCGCACAAAATAAGCTTGAGCTTGCCCGGATAGGTGACGATGTCGCCGATCGCGAAGATGTCCGGAGCGCTGGTGGAAAAACGCGCGGGATCGACGCTCACGAGGTTATGCTCGGTCTCTAGGCCCCACTCGGCGATCGGGCCGAGCTCGGTCGAAAGCCCGTAGAAAGGTAGCAGGACATCGGCGGGCAGGCGGCGCACCTCGCCGTCCAGCGTACGCACCACGACCGCGCTTAGGCGGCCTTCGGCGCCCTCGAGTCCGGCCAGCTGGTAGGGCACGACCAACTCGACTTGCCCGGCGTCGGCCAGTGCGTGAAGGCGCGCGACGCTTTCGGGCGCTGCGCGGAACTTAGGCCGACGGTGGACGATCTGCACGCTCTTGGCCACCTCCGCCAGACTGATCGCCCAATCGACCGCGGAATCGCCGCCGCCGCCGATCACCAGGCGCTGGTCCCGAAACTCCTCGCGCCGGGCAATGGCGTAGAACACTGAAGTACCCTCGTAGGCTTCGATGCCGGCGAGCGGCGGGCGGTTCGGCCCGAACATACCACCCCCGGCCGCAACGATCACGGCACGGGCCTCGAGCGCAAGACCCTTGTCGCTCTCCAGCCGCCAGCCGCCGCCCGCAACGGGGCTGAGGCGCTCGATCCGGTGGCCCAGATGGTAGACCGGTGCGAACGGGGCGGCCTGGGCAAGCAGTGCCTCGACCAGCGCGCCACCACCGATCTCGGGATGGCCTGGAATGTCGTAGATCGGTTTTTCCGGATAGAGCGCGGTGCACTGGCCGCCCGGCGCGTCCAACGCGTCCACCACATGGCAGCGCATTTCGAGCATGCCGGCTTCGAAGACCGCAAACAGGCCCACCGGGCCCGCTCCGATGATCGCAATATCGGTGCTCTGGGTCTCGCTCATGTCGGTTTCTTTCCTAGCGCCTATCTGTCCAACATTACGCCGTAAGACCGAGCCGCGTTCAAGCGCCACGCAGGCTTTCGCCGCATAAGCGGCGGCCCACGGTTGTGGGCTTGCTAAACCTGGCGACCCCTGGTCACTAGATTTTGCTCTAACACGCACCCCGGGGAGCGTCCACCGCCGTCGGCGGTGGGCGCGGACCGCTTGCCGCCCCTCGGCCTAGGCGTTACAACCCGGGCCATGACATCCGCTTCGCCCGATCGCGCTGCCCGCCCGATCGTGCTGCCCGATCTTGCCGCCACTCATCGGATGGCGGCGCGCCTCGCCGCCGCCCTGCGTCCCGGCGACGTGGTCGGTTTGGCCGGCGCACTGGGCGCGGGCAAGACTGAATTCGCCCGCGCCGCGATCGGCGCGCTGGGTGGGCCGGTCGAGGTACCGAGCCCGACCTTCACCCTGGTCCAGACCTACGAGCTGGGCGATCTCACCCTGTGGCATTTCGACCTCTACCGGCTGGCAACGCCCGAGGAGGCGCTGGAACTTGACATCGAGGACGCCTTTGCCGAAGGGATTTCGCTGATCGAATGGCCCGAGCGGCTGGGCCATTTGATGCCCGCGGACTGGCTGGAGCTGCGCCTGGGGCCGGGCGCGTGCCCCGAGGCCCGGTGCGCCGAGCTCTTCGGCCACGGGCGCTGGGCAGAACGGCTCGGCGAGGTCGAACGCGAGGCTAACGACGAGATAACCCATGGCTGAACGTGACGCCCTGATCGAGGCCTTTCTCGCCCGCCACGGCTGGGGCGAGGCGGCGCGCGCGGCCCTCGCGGGCGATGCCTCGTTCCGGCGCTACGAGCGGCTAGAGCTGGACGGCACGCCGGCAGTACTGATGAACGCAGCCCCGCCCGAAGAGGACGTCCGCCCGTTCGTGGCGATCGCGCGCCATCTCGCCGGCCTGGGCTACAGCGCACCGGCGATCCTGGGCACCGACGAGGCGGCGGGCCTGCTGCTGCTCGAAGACCTGGGCGATGCGCTCTACACCCAGCTGCTCGCCGGCGTACACGCGCCCACCGAGATGACGCTCTACGGCCCGGCCATCGCCCTGCTCGCCGATCTGCACCGCCATCCCCCGCCCGCCGCCACGCCGCCTTACGACCAGGCCGCCCTGCTCAAAGAGGCGGACCTGCTGGTCGACTGGTACATTCCCCACCAGCGCGGTGGCGGCCCCGACGCAGGCCTGCGCGCCGAGTACGAAGCGTTGTGGCGCGGGGTCCTGCCCCGAAGCGAGACCGCGGATCCAGTGCTGGTGTTGCGTGATTATCACGCCGATAACCTGATCTGGCTACCCGAGCGCACGGGCCTCGCCCGGGTCGGATTGCTCGATTTCCAGGACGCGCTCGCGGGCAGCCCCGCCTATGATCTGGTCTCACTGCTCGAGGACGCGCGGCGCGACGTCGCTCCGGCTACCGCCGAGGCCGGGATCGCCGCCTACCTCGCGGCCCGCCCCGAACTTGATGCAACGGCCTTTCGCGCCGCCTACGCCATCCTCGGCGCACAGCGCAACTGCAAGATCATCGGCATCTTCACCCGGCTCTGCGTGCGCGACGCTAAGCCCGCCTATCTCGACTACCTGCCGAGGGTCTGGCGGCTGCTCGGGGGCGATCTCGCCCACCCCTCGCTGGCAGATTTGCACGACTGGATGATGCGCGAGATCCCGCCCGCGCTGCGCGAGCGGGAGCCATGAGCGCCGCGCCGCTGCGCTGCGCCATGCTGCTTGCCGCGGGCAAGGGCGAGCGGATGCGCCCGCTTACCGAAGACCGGCCCAAGCCACTGATCGAGGTTGCCGGGCGGACGCTGATCGATCACGCGCTGGATCGGCTGGTCGAGGCCGGCATCGGACGCGTCGTGGTCAATAGCCATTACCGGGCCGATCAGCTCGAGGCTCATCTGGCGGGCCGCGATGACATCGAGATCGCGATTTCGCGCGAAGAAACCCTGCTCGATACGGGCGGCGGAGTACGCAACGCGCTCGCCCTGCTGGGTGAGGGCCCCTTCCTGGTCGCCAACACAGACATTTTGTGGCTCGACGGACCCGAGAACACGCTAGCGCGCCTTGCTGCCGCCTGGCGCGACGAGGCCATGGACGCGCTGTTACTGATGCACGAGATGGTCCGCGCCGGACAGTTTGAAGGCAAAGGCGATTTCATGCTCGATGCTGCCGGGATTGCGCGCCGCCGCGCCTGGTACGAGGTCGCGCCATTCCTCTTTTCCGGCGTCCAGATCCTCCATTCTCGGCTGTTCGAAGCCGCCCCCGAAGCCGTCTTTTCGCTCAACCGGCTATTCGACGACGCGGAGCAGGCCGCGCGGTTCCACGGCATGGTCCATGACGGGCTGTGGCTCCATGTGGGCACGCCCGAGGGGCTAGCAGTGGCGGACGCGTTCCTCCGAGAAGGACGCGGTGGGTGAGCCTAGTGCGGCGGCTTTATACGATTGCGCCGGGCCAAGCGTTTCTCGATAGCCTGGCCGACGGCCTGCTGGAGCAGACCCGCGGCGAGCGGACCCGCCTCGCCGAGATCACGGTGCTGCTGCCGACTCGGCGCGCGTGTCGCGCCCTGCTCGAGGCCTTCCTGCGGCGCTCCGGGGGGACGGCGCTGCTACTGCCCAGCCTGCGCCCGCTGGGCGAGGTCGAGGACGAGGAGCTTGCGATCGAGAGTCCGGTAGCGGGCAATATTGCCCCCGCGGTTTCGCCCCGGCGCCGTCAACTCCTGCTCGCCCGGCTGATCGAGACCTACGGCGAGCGCAGGGACGCACCGGTCAGCGCGGAACAGGCGGTCCGCCTCGCCGAGGCGCTGGCCCGGCTGATCGATCAGGTCGTGACCGAGCGGCTGTCTTTCGAGGGCTTGCGCGAGCTGGTGCCCGCCAGCTACGCGGAACACTGGCAGACAACCCTCGATTTCCTGACCGTGGTGACCGAGGGCTGGCCGGCGGTGCTTGCCGCAGACGGCGGCCTGGACCCGGCGGAGCGGCGCAACCGGCTGCTCGACCGGCTCGCCGCGCACTGGCGCGACTCACCCCCGACAAGCCCCGTGATCGCGGCCGGCTCGACGGGCAGCGTGCCCGCAACGGCTGACCTGCTCGAAGTCATCGCCGGGCTGCCCGAGGGTGCGGTGGTGTTGCCTGGTCTTGATCGGAGCCTCGACGACGCGAGCTGGGAGCAGCTTGCACCCAACCACCCACAATACGGCCTCAAGCGCCTGCTTGAGCGCCTGGACGTGGCCCGCGAGGCGGTCGCAGAGTGGCCGCCCGGGGCCGCGAGCAAGGCGGCGGACGGGCGAAGCGGGCTGCTTTCCGAAGCGCTGCGCCCGGTGCCCCGGCCGGTGCCCGGGGATAGGGGCGCGGCGCATCTGCGCGCCGGGGCCGAGGGCCTGAGCCGGATCGATTGCTCCGGCCCGCGCGAGGAAGCTGCTGTCATCGCCCTGCTGCTACGCGAAACCCTGGATACGCCGAAAAAGCGCGCCGCGCTGGTAACGCTGGACCGCGACCTTGCGCGCCGGGTCGGCGCCGAGATGAAACGCTTTGGTGTCAGCCTCGACGATTCCGCTGGCCGCCCGCTGGCCGCGACAGCGCCCGGCACGTTCCTCCGCCTGGGCGCCGAGATGGCGGCACACCGCGCCCAGCCCATCGCCCTGCTCGCCGCGCTCAAGCACCCCCTAGCCGCCGGCGGGCTGGCGCCGGCTGCGTTTCGCGCCCGTGCGCGAAGATTGGAGCGGGCCGTCCTGCGCGGGGCGCGCCCGGCGCCGGGATTGGCCGGCATCGCCGCCGCGCTGGCCGCGCGCGCCGCGAACCCGGACACGCGCTGGCCGCAAGTCGACGACGAGCTGATCGCCTGGTTCGAGGGCGTGCGCCAAGCGGCCGAGCCGTTCGAGACCGCGCTCGGCGCGAACCGGGCCGAGCTTGGCGATTTGCTGCGCCTCCATCTGGCGGTCGCCGAAGCGCTCGCAGCCAGTGCCGACGAAAGCGGGGCCGAACGGCTCTGGGCGGGCGATGCGGGCGAAGCCACCGCTGCCCTGTTCGCCGATCTGCTCGACGGTGCCGACGGTGCAGCGCCGATCCGGGGCGTTGATTATGCCGCTGTGATCGAGGCCCTGATGGCCGGCGAGGTGGTGCGCCCCGCCGCGGGCGGTCATCCACGGCTATTCATCTGGGGGCCGCTCGAAGCCCGCCTGCAGCAGGTCGACCGGATGATCCTGGGCGGGCTGAACGAGGCCAGCTGGCCCGCCGAGCCGGCCGTTGATCCCTGGATGAGCCGGCCCATGCGCGTGGCCTTCGGCCTGCCCGCGCCGGAGCGGCGGATCGGCCTCTCGGCCCACGATTTCACCCAATGCGCCGCATCGCCCGAGGTCGTGCTGACCCGCGCCACCAAGGTCGGTGGCACGCCGACCGTGCCGTCGCGCTGGTTGACCCGGCTCGATATCGTGCTCGATGCGCTGGGCGCGTGCGATGAAGTCAACCGCGACGCAACCAAGTGGCTCGCCTGGCAGGCCGCGCTGGACGGACCCCAAGAGACGGTGCCCGCCGCGCCACCCGCGCCCCGCCCGCCGCTCGCGTCCCGCCCGCGCCGGCTTTCGATCACCGGGGTCGAGACCTGGATGCGCGATCCTTACGCGATTTATGCGCGTCATGTGCTCAAGCTGCGGCCCCTCGATGCGATCGATGCCGAACCGGGTGCTGCGGAGCGCGGCAGCTTTATCCACCGGGCGCTCGAGCTGTTCGGCGCGGCCCATCACGACGCCTGGCCCGAGGATGCGTTGGTCCGCCTGCTCGCCTGCGGCCGCGAGGCGTTCGGCGAAGCGATTGCGCGGCCGGGGGTTGAAGCATTTTGGTGGCCCCGCTTCGTGCGCATCGCCGAATGGTTCGTCACCGAGGAAGGCGCGCGGCGCGCCCGCTTCACCCCGCTGGGCGCGGAACTGGAGGGACGGATCGAGCTCGACGCTCCGGGCGGGGCCTTCACGCTTACCGCTAAGGCGGATCGGATTGACCGCGACGAGACAGGCGCGCTAGTCATCATCGATTACAAGACGGGCACGCCGCCGCCCGAGATGCTAGTCGGGCGAGGCCTGTCGCCCCAGCTGCCGCTTGAAGCCGCGATCGCGCAAGCCGGCGGGTTCGACGGCATCGCCGCCGCGCCCGTCGCGGAACTCGCCTATTGGCGACTTTCGGGCGGCAAGCCGGCGGGCAAGATCCACCCCGTCAAGGCCGACGCCGGTCAGCTCGCGGACGAGGCGCGCGCAGGGCTAGCGCAATTAATCGCCCGGTTCGATGATCCTGAAACCCCCTACCCCTCGCGGCCCCGGCCCGAGGCGCCGCCCGCGGGCGGCGATTACGACCATCTCGCGCGGATCGGCGAGTGGGGTACGGCCGCCGAGGGAGATGACGAATGACCGCCGCCCAGCGCAGCGCAGCCGATCCGCGCGCCTCGGCCTGGGTGGCGGCGTCGGCGGGCACGGGCAAGACTACGGTGCTGACCGACCGGGTGTTGCGCCTGCTGCTCGACGGTGCGGCCCCGGAGAAACTGCTCTGCCTGACCTTTACCCGGGCGGCGGCGGCCGAGATGCGCATCCGCCTGGGCCAGCGCCTCGCCCTCTGGTCGGGCCTTGACGACGGGGCGCTGGCCGAGGCGCTAGGCAGGCTGGTCGGCGGCCCGTTTGACCCCGAGCTGATCCCCCGGGCGCGCGCCCTGCTGGGCCGCGTGCTGGACGCGCCGGGCGGCATGAAGATCCAGACCATCCACGGCTTCTGCCAGTCGCTGCTGCGGCGTTTTCCGCTCGAAGCCGGCATCGCGCCGCATTTTTCTGTTGCCGACGAGCGCGACGCCGCCGAGCTGCTGCGCCGGGCCCGCGATTCAGTGCTGCGCCGGGCCCGCGAGGAGGGCGGCGACGCGGTGCTAGCGAGCGCCTTCCGCGAGGTCAGCTCGCACGTCAACGACCTCGATTTTCTCGACCTGCTGGCCGCGCTAGCGCGCAAACGGGGCAAGCTGCGCCGTATCGTCGACCGGGTAATCGAGGGCCGCGAGCATGAAGCAACGGGGATCGACGATGCTGAGCTGTTAGCCGCGCCGGGGCGCTGGCTAGGGCTCGCTCCGGGCGCTACGGACGAGAGCGCCATCTCCGCAGCCTGCGCACGGAATGCCGCTTCCGGGGGCACAGATGAGGCGGCGCTACGCCAAGCGTGTACGGCGCTGGCCGAGGGTTCGGACAACGACCAAGAACACGGCCTGACAATCGCCCGCTGGCTGGACGCGGACGCCGCGGCCCGCGCGACGGGTTTCGATGACTATTGCGCGCTGTTCGTCACCCGGGCGACTCCCCCCGCCGGGCGCGCGCAGTTGATTACCAAGAAGGCGCTGAAGACCGATCCGTCGGCCCTGGAAGCGCTGGAGACGGAACGCGGGCGCATGCTCGCCGTGGCGCTGGAACGCGCGAGCCTGGGTGTAGCGCGCAGCACGGCGGCGCTGCTCCTGATCGGACGCCGGCTGGTGAGCGCCTACGACGAGGCAAAACAGCGCAGTGCCATGCTCGATTTCGACGATCAGATCGAGCTGGTGCAAGAGCTGCTCGAGGACCAGGCGGATGCCGCCTGGGTGCTGTTCAAGCTCGACGGCGGGCTCGACCACATTCTGCTCGACGAGGCCCAGGATACCGCACCCGGGCAGTGGGACATCGTGGCCCGGCTATGCGAGGAATTTTTCGCCGGCGCCGGGGCGCGGGACGTATTTCGCAGCCTGTTCGTGGTCGGCGACGAGAAACAATCGATCTTCAGCTTCCAGGGCGCCGAGCCCCATGCGCTCGACCGCATGCGCGAGCATTTTGCGGCCCGCGTCAAAGCAGCCGGCGGGCCCTGGCGGGAGGTGCCGCTCGAGTTGTCGTTCCGCTCGACCCCGGCGGTGTTGCGCACCGTAGACGCGGTGTTCGCGCTCCCCGAGGCCGCCGAGGGGGTTTTGCTCTCGGGCGCGCCGATCCGCCACGAAGCGCACCGCGCCGGCCAGGCGGGCCTGGTCGAGCTCTGGCCCACCATCGCGCCCGAGGAGCCCGCGACCGAGGAACCGTGGCAGCTGCCGCTCGCGCGGCCGGCGCCGCCGACGCCCTCGGCCCGCCTCGCCACCGCCATCGCGGGGCGAATCCAGGGCTGGATCGAGACCGGCGAGCAGCTCGAATCCCGCGCCCGCGCGATCCGGCCCGGCGACATTATGGTATTGGTGCAACGGCGCACGGGCTTCCTCGATGAGCTTGCCCGTGCGCTCAAGAAGGCGGGGGTTGCCGTCGCTGGGGTCGACCGGCTGGTGCTGGGCGAGCAGGTCGCGGTGATGGACCTGATCGCTCTGGGCCGCTTCCTGCTGTTGCCCGATGACGACCTGACCCTGGCCGCCCTGCTCAAAAGCCCCCTCATCGGGCTGTCCGAAGACGAGCTGTTCGACCTCGCAACCGAGCGCGCGCCCCGTTCGTTATGGCGCCAGCTGAGCATGCGATGCAATGAGACGCCGCGCTTCGCCACGGCCCGCAAACGACTTGCGGGACTGTTAGCGCGGGCCGATATGTGCCCGCCCTTCGAGCTTTACGCCGAGCTGCTTGGCGCTGGCGGCGGGCGCCTCGCCCTGATCGGCCGCCTGGGCCACGAAGCGGAAGATCCGATCGACGAGTTTCTCGACCTCGCGCTGGCCTACCAGCGCCAGCACGCGCCCTCGTTGCAGGGCTTCCTCGCCTGGGTCGAGGCGGGCGGCGGCGAAATCAAGCGCGATCTCGAACAGGGGCGTAACGAGGTTCGGCTAATGACGGTGCACGGCGCCAAGGGGCTGCAGGCGCCGATCGTCATCCTGCCCGACACCGTGCGCAAGCCCGACCGCCTCTCGCCACTGCTGTGGGACGAAGCCGAGGGTGAAACCCGCCTGCTCTGGCCGGGCAGCACGACGCGCGACGATCCGGCGAGCCGGGCAGCGCGCGAGCGGGCCAAGCAAGGGCGCGACGAGGAATATCGCCGCCTGCTCTACGTCGCGCTGACCCGGGCCGAGGACCGCCTTTACGTAGCCGGCTACGAGAGCCGGCGGGGATTACGCAAGGGCTGCTGGTACGACCTCGTCCGGCGCGCCCTGGAGCCGGTTGCAGAGCCGGTGCACTTTGAGTTCGGCGATCCGGCGGCGGCGGGCTGGGGTGGCGAGGGCCTGTGTCTTGCCAATCCCCAAGAGGCCGCCCCCGCCGGCGACGGCCAGACCGTCTTGGGTCACGAGGGAGCCCCGCCCCTGCCCGAATTCGCCCGCTGCCGGCCCGGGCCGGAACCCGAACCCGCGCGCCCGCTAACGCCCTCGCGCGCGAGCGCAGATGAGCCAGCGCGCCGCTCGCCGCTCGGCGCCGACGACGACTCCAGCTTCCGCCGCGGCCGGCTGGCTCACCGCCTGCTCGAACTGCTGCCCGAACTAGCGCCCAAGGACCGCGAGGCGGCCTGCGCGCGCGCTTTGGCGCTGCCCGGCCACGGTCTCGGCGCGGACGAAGCCGCCGAGGTAGCGGCGGAGGTCCGTCGCGTGATCGAAGAGCCCGATTTCGCGGCTCTCTTCGCGCCAGGCAGCCGGGCAGAAGCACCGCTTGCCGCGCTGGTGAACGAGCGGGTCATCGCGGGACAGATCGACCGCCTGATCGTAACCGACGAGGCCGTGCTGGCGGTCGATTACAAGACGAATCGGCCGCCGCCCGAGCGGGTAGACGACGTGGCACCCGCCTATCTCGCCCAGATGGCGGCCTACCGCGCAGCGCTCAAACGCATCTATCCCGACCGGCCGGTACGCTGCGCCTTGCTGTGGACCGACGGGCCGCGGCTCATGGCGCTGCCCGATGCGCTGCTTGACGGCTTCGCTCCTTGACGGGAGCCCGCCCCGTGCCTAAATTTGAGGGTACCTACTCGACGACCTAGAATGGCCGTCCCGACCCCCGGCGCGCCCGTTGGCGGACGGTCAAGCATTCATCAAGCCATCGCACCAAACCGGCAACCAGAGAGCAAGAGGACCGACTTCATGGCTATTTTCCAAGTCACCGATACCTCCTTCGATAGCGACGTGCTCAACGCGAGCGGCCCGGTTCTGGTCGATTTCTGGGCCGAATGGTGCGGCCCGTGCAAGCAGATCGCACCGACACTCGAGGAGCTCGCCACCGACATGGAGGGCGAGGTGTCCATCGCCAAGGTCAATGTCGACGAGAACCCCGGCACGCCGGGCAAGTACGGCGTGCGCGGCATTCCGACCCTGATCCTGTTCAAGAACGGTGAGGTCGCTGCAACCAAGGTCGGCGTGCTGCCCAAGAACAAGCTCTATGAATGGGTGCGGGACTCGATCTAGCACGCTCGATTCAAAATACAATCCGGAAACCCCGCCCTCGGGCGGGGTTTTTGCTGTCCAGACTGTGAGCCCGGCCAGGCGACCAGCCGATTAATGCTTCGATTCCAGGGTCTTCGCGGGCAGTTTCGAGACAACCTGCAAATCGACGCTTGAAGCTAAACCTTTAGGAATCAGGCAGTTACGGGCGGGGCCTCGTTTTCGGCCAGAGCCGAACCCAGCAAGTAGAGAGAACCGCAAATCAGAACCCGTGCCCGGCTGCCCGGAGGCGCGCTTCGCGCCAGCCGATCGAGGGCCTCGGCAACGCTATCCGCGGGCTCCGGCGCGGGCCCCACGCGGGCTAGTCGGGCGCATAAGACGCCGGGCGTGAGCCCGGCAGGCTCATTGGGCACGGGGACGCAGGCGAGGCTAGCGGCATGAAGGGCCAGGGGTGCGGCAAAGGATTCGGGCTCCTTGCTGCCCAACATGCCGATCACGAGATGAACCGGCGCATCGCTCCAGGCGGCAACGGCCCGGGCCAGCGCGGCCCCCGCGCCGGCATTGTGGCCGCCGTCGAGCCATAGCTCCCAGCCCGCGGGCAGGCGCGCAGCCAGCGAGCCTTGCGTCAGATGTTGCAGCCGTCCGGGCCATTCGGCGCCGCGCAGGCCCGCACTGAGCGCGGCCTCACCCAGCTCGAAGCCGGCGAGCCGGCGGGCACAGGCCACCGCAAGCCCCGCATTCTCGAACTGGTGGGGACCGAACAGGCCCGGGGCCGGATAATCGGTCTCAGCAGCGCCGTCGCGAACGAGGAGTCGGCCCTGCGCGTCAGGCCCGGCCTCCCACTCGCGCCCGAACAGGGCCACAGGGGTCCCCAGAGCCTCGGCACGGGCCAGGATGGGCGTCAGCGCTTCCACGCTCTGGCGGCCGGCGACACAAGCCACGCCGGACTTGAGGATGCCCGCCTTCTCGGCAGCGATGCCTGCCAATTCCTTGCCCAGGTACTGGGTATGGTCGATCGAGACCGGGGTGATCGCGGTGAGCGCGGGGCGCTCGATCACGTTGGTCGCATCAAGCCGCCCGCCCAGCCCGGTCTCGAGCAGCACAATGTCGGCCGGGTGGCGGGAAAAGGTCAGAAACGCCGCCGCCGTGGTGATCTCGAAGAAGGTGATGGGAATCTCGCCGTTCGCCGCCTCGCACTCGACGAGGAGCGCTTCGAGCTCGCCCTCGGGAATGATCCGCCCGGTCACGCGGATACGCTCGGCAAAGCGCACCAGATGGGGCGAGGTATAGACGTGGACCCGGTAGCCCGCCGCCTCGAGCATGGCGCGCAGGAAGGCGATGGTGGAGCCCTTGCCGTTGGTGCCCGCGACATGGAGCACCGGGGGCAGGGCGCGGTGCGGAGCGCCCAGGCGCTCGAGCAGCGCCTCGACCCGGTCGAGGCCGAGGTCGATGGCCTTGGGATGAAGCGCAGCGAGCCGCGCAAGAACGCGGTCGACCCGCTTAGGGGGCGCCATCGGCGCCCACGCCCACGGCTGGCCGGGAAGCCGGTCCCGGCACGCCGGCCAGAAGACCCATCAGGCGGGTCAGGACATCGCCCAGCTCGTGGCGGTGAACGACCATGTCGACCATGCCGTGATCGAGCAGGTATTCCGCTCGCTGGAAGCCCTCGGGCAGGGTCTCGCGGATGGTTTCCTGGATCACCCGGGTGCCCGCGAAGCCAATCACCGCGTTGGGCTCGGCGATCGCCACGTCGCCGAGCATGGCGAACGAGGCGGTCACCCCGCCAGTGGTCGGGTTGGTCAGGATCACGATGTAGGGTAGGCCCGCCTCCTTTACCTCCTCGACCGCGATGATGGTACGCGCCATCTGCATCAGCGAGAGCACGCCCTCTTGCATCCGCGCACCACCCGACGAGACGACCGTAATCAACGCCGCCCTGTCCGCCACGGCGCGGCGCGCCGCGGTGAGAAACCCCTCGCCCACGGCCTGGCCCATGGAGCCGCCCATGAATTCGAAATTGAGCACCGCGAGAACCGCGCTCCGGCCGCCGATCCGGCCCGACGCGACGACCAGCGCGTCCACGTCGTCGGTCTTCTGGCGCGCCTTGGCCAGCCGCTCGCTATAGCGCGTGCGGTCGCGAAAGCGCAACGGATCGGCCGCCACCTCGGGAAGCTCCAGCCGCTCGAACGCGCCCTCGTCGCACAGCTCGGCGAGCCGCTTGAGCGGGGGGAAATGGAGATGGTGACCGCACGCGCTGCAGACGAAACGGTTCGCGTCGAGATCGCGATGGAACAGCATCTGCTCGCAGGCCGGGCATTT
>CAVOEB010000071.1:0-15031 GCA_963694715.1 Alphaproteobacteria bacterium
CGGCCGCCGCGTGAGCGGCCAACACCCTGCGTCAGTCCCTCCCTTTTGCGCCGGTTGCGGCGCGGTGAGCCTTGACGATGGATGAGTCGATGAAGAACAGGCTATCGCCGGCGTGTTCGCCAAGTCCGTCGAAGGTCGTCTTCCATATGCCGCGCCGCGCCCAACGCGCATAGCGGTTGCAAACGGTCGTGTACGGCCCCTAGCGCTCAGGCAGGTCGCGCTACGGGGCGCCGGTCCGCAAAATATAGAAAATACCGTTCAGAACACGCCGGTCGTCCACACGATTCGGGCCACGTCCGCCCTTGGGCAAAAGCGGGTCGATCACCGCCCATTCCTGATCAAAAAAGTCAAATCGCATGATCCAAGTCCTCCTGAACAGCTTGAATCACACTTCATAACTTCAAACCAAGACCTTAAATTGGGTTTAGACCCTGGTGCCCGCCGGCCGGCCGACAACTCAACTCTCGCTCACAGCAGTGTGATGAACGGTGCCGGGGCTCAGATCAACGCGGCGCAGGCCCGCTGGATCCGTTCGCAGGCCTCGCGCAATACGTCCGTCGAGGTCGCGTAGGAAACCCGGAAATACGGGTCCAACCCAAAGGCCGCGCCATGGACCACGGCGACGCCTACGGATTCGAGCAGATAGCCGGCGACATCCTGGGAGCTTTCGACGGTCTTGCCCTCTGGCGTCGTCTTTCCGATCATCCCGGCACAACTCGGATAGACATAGAACGCACCCTCGGGCCAGCGGCAAACAAGGCCCGGTGCCTGGTTGAGCATGGCGACCACCAGGTCGCGGCGTTCCTGGAACACCACGCGCCATTCGTCGAGGAAATCCTGCGGCCCCTCGAGCGCGGCAACGGCGGCAGCCTGGCTGATCGAGCAGGGATTAGACGTACTCTGGGACTGGATCATGGCCATCGCCTTGATCAGCGGCACCGGCCCCGCGCCATAGCCGATCCGCCAGCCGGTCATGGCGTAGGCCTTGGAAACGCCGTTCATGGTTAGCGTCCGCTCGGCGAGGTTCGACTCTACCGCCAGCGCCGCGTGGAACTCGAAGCCATCATAGACCAGATGCTCGTAGATATCGTCGCAGAACAGCCAGACATGGGGGTGAGCCATCAGCACGTCGGTCAGGCCCTTGAGCTCGTCACGACTATAGGCGGCCCCCGTTGGGTTGCTCGGCGAGTTCAGAATCAGCCACTTCGTGCGCGGCGTGATCGCCGCCTCGAGCGCTTCGGGCCGCAGCTTAAAGCCATCCTCTTCTGTCGCCGGAACGGTGACCGGGGTACCTTCGGCGAGCACGACCATGTCAGGGTAAGACACCCAGTAAGGTGCGGGGATCAGCACCTCGTCGCCCGGATCGAGGGTCGCCATCAGGGCGTTGTAAATCACCTGCTTGCCGCCGCCAGATACGGTGACCTGATTGGGCGTGAAGTCGAGCCCATTCTCGCGCTTGAACTTGGCGCAGATAGCCTCTTTCAACGCCGGCGTGCCGTCGACCGCCGTGTATTTCGTATCACCCCGTGCGATGGCTTCGACCGCAGCGTTTTTGATCGAATCGGGCGTGTCGAAATCCGGCTCCCCCGCGCCCAGCCCGATGACGTCCTGGCCGGCAGCTTTGAGCTCGCGGGCCCGGGTGGTGACGGCAATGGTGGGGGACGGCTTGATCCGGCCCAGACGGCTGGCAAGGCTGGACATTGGCGCGAAACTCACAACGGGATAAGACTGGACGCTAGACTAGGCGCTCCGCTTCACGCCCGCAACCGGCATGCGCGAGGCATGCCTTGCTGCGCAATGCGGCTGGCCATGACCCATCGGCTGCACCTATATAAGGGGCATGGCAGTGACACCCGCAACTTCGGTAACGGCGACCGGCGGCGCACCCTTTGAGGTGGTCTCCGACTTTACCCCCGCCGGCGATCAGCCCCAGGCCATCGCCGAGCTGACGGCTGCGCTTGAACGGGGAGAACGCGACCAGGTACTGCTCGGCGTGACCGGCTCGGGCAAGACCTTCACCATGGCCCATGCCATCGCCAATCTCGGCCGGCCCGCCCTGATCATTGCGCCCAACAAGACCCTTGCCGCCCAGCTCTACGGCGAGATGAAAGGGTTCTTTCCCAACAACGCCGTGGAGTACTTCGTCTCCTACTACGATTATTACCAGCCCGAAGCCTACGTGCCCCGCTCCGACACCTATATCGAGAAGGATTCGTCGATCAACGAGCAGATCGACCGGATGCGCCACGCCGCGACACGCGCGGTCTTCGAGCGCGAAGACGTCATTATCGTCGCCTCGGTCTCCTGTATCTACGGCATCGGCTCGCCCGAGGTCTATTCCCAGATGACGATCTCCCTCAAGCAAGGCCAGAAGATCGACCGTGCGGACTTGATCAAGGGGCTGGTCGAGTTGCAGCACTCACGCAACGATACGAGTCTGGCGCGGGGAAATTTCCGGGTCCGTGGCGATTCGATCGAGATCTTCCCTGCCCATTACGACGACCGGGCCTGGCGGCTGTCGCTATTTGGCGACCGAATCGACAGCATCGTCGAGTTCGATCCTCTCACGGGCGAAAAAACCGACGCGCTTGCCGCCATCAAGGTCTACCCCAACAGCCATTATGTGATTCCCCGCCCGACGCTGCGCCAGGCGATCGAGCAGATCAAGGCCGAACTCAAGGACCAGCTCGAGCGGTTCCGCACCAACGGCCAGTTGCTCGAGGCCCAACGGATCGAGGAACGCACCAGCTTCGATCTCGAGATGCTCGAGGCTACCGGCGTGTGTAAGGGCATCGAGAACTATTCGCGCTACCTCACGGGCCGCGCGCCGGGCCAGCCGCCGCCTACCCTGTTCGAGTACCTGTCCGAGAACGCGCTGCTCATCGTCGACGAGAGCCACGTCACCGTGCCCCAGCTCGGCGGCATGTATCGCGGCGACTTCAAGCGCAAGTCGACCCTCTCCGAATACGGTTTCCGCCTGCCGTCCTGCCTCGACAACCGGCCGCTCAAGTTCGAGGAATGGGAAACCATGCGCCCCGCCACTGTATTCGTCTCGGCGACCCCGGGGCCGTGGGAAATGGAGCGTACCGGCGGCACCTTCGTCGAGCAGGTGATCCGCCCGACCGGCCTAATCGATCCGGTCTGCATCGTCCGGCCGGTCGAAAACCAGGTCGACGACCTGCTCGCCGAATGCCGCACCGCAGCCGCCAAGGGACAACGCACCCTGGTCACGACGCTGACCAAGAAGATGGCCGAGGACCTGACCGAGTACATGTTCGACGCGGGCCTGCGGGTGCGTTACCTCCATTCGGACATCGACACCCTCGAGCGCATCGAGATCATCCGCGACCTACGTCTCGGTGCGTTCGATATCCTGGTCGGCATCAACCTGCTGCGCGAAGGCCTCGACATTCCGGAATGCGCACTGGTCGCGATCCTTGACGCGGACAAGGAAGGCTTCCTGCGCTCCGAAACCTCGCTGGTTCAGACCATCGGGCGCGCGGCACGCAATATCGACGGCCGTGTCGTGCTCTATGCCGACACCATGACCCGCTCCCTCAAAGCGGCGCTCGGTGAAACCGACCGCCGGCGTGAGAAGCAACAGGCCCACAACGCGGCGAACGGGATCACGCCCGAGAGTGTGCGTAAGACGATCGACGACATTATGGGCGGCATCTATGAGGCCGATTACGTCACCGTGAAGACGGGTGACGAAGATGCCACCCACCTGGTCGGCCACAACCTGCAGAGCTATATCGCGGATCTCGAAAAGCGTATGCGCGAGGCGGCGGGCGATCTCGAGTTCGAGGAGGCTGCCCGGTTGCGCGACGAGATACGCCGCCTCGAAGCGACCGACCTGGGCTTGAGCGAGCGGGGCAACCGAATGCGCGCCAGCGCCGGCCGTGGCCGGCGCGGCGGACCGAAGAACAAGGGGCGAAAGCATAAGTCACGGACGCGCTCGTGCTGAGCCGGCCCACCGGACAGCGATGCGACTTGCGCCAAATCAATGCGCGAGGGCGCGCGGCGCGGTTTGTTGTTTTAGCGAAGTGACCACCGAACCATGGCAAAGATCACGAAACCGACCAACTGGCTCGCGCTCTTTCTGATCGCGGGGCTGATCGCAACTGGTGCCCTGCTGCTGCAGAGAAGCACGGCGCCGACGCCGCGCATCGAACTGCCCTACAGCGAGTTTAGCGGCCTGCTCGCCAACGAGGTGATTGCCAAAAACCACTCGCTCGACCGCACCAACGTCTACGAGATCATGTCGAATCCGACCCTGACGCTCAACGCCGGCATGGACATCAAATACGCGATTCGCCTGCTTGGGCGGTTCGGGCTCGAACGTGCGCTGGTGATCGATCACAACGAGCTGGTCGGTCTCGTTACCCTGCGCAACATGGTGTTCTGCTATGTCGATATCGATCGCACGGCGGAGGCCTACGACGACGAGGGCTGAGAGAGGGAGCGGGCTTGCCCGCGCGCAACGCACGAGCCATGATCCGGCCATGATCGATCCCTCTCTTCCCATCGCGTTGGTGACCGGCGCCGGCCGGCGTATCGGGCGCGCCATCGCCATCGATCTCGCGCGCCACGGCTGGGCCATTGCGGTTCACCACCACTGCTCAGGCAACGACGCGGCCGAAACGCTCGCGGCGATCAAGACCGAAGGCGCGCGCGGCGCCATCGTCGAGGCGGACCTTGCCGACGAAACCCAGAGCAGCGGCCTGATGGCGCGGGCCGCCGACACGCTCGGCCCGGTAAGCCTTCTCATCAACAACGCATCGATGTTCGAGCGCGACGAGATCGCCACGGTCAGCCGTCAATCCTGGGACGCTCACATGGAGATCAATCTGCGCGCACCCTTCCTGCTGGCCCAGGCCATGGCCGCGGCCCTGCCGGCGGACGGGGCAGGCAATGTGATCAACCTGCTCGATCAACGGGTCTGGAATTTGACCCCTCATTTCATCTCCTACACGCTGAGTAAGAGCGGCCTGTGGACACTGACCCGTACGCTCGCACTCGCGCTGGCGCCGCGGGTTCGGGTCAACGCTATCGGACCGGGCCCCACCCTGCCCAGCGCGCGGCAAAGCGAGGAGCAATTCGCCCGCCAGTGGGGGTCGACGCCGCTCGCGCGCGGTACGACACCCGAGGAGATCTGCGCGACGGTTCAGTTTCTGCTTGCGGCGCCCGCCGTGACCGGGCAAATGATTGCGCTGGACGGGGGCCAGCATCTGGGCTGGGCGCCCGAACCCGCGGCCGGAGGGCTCGAGGAATGAGCAGCGCCACAATCCTGTCCGGTGCGAGAAGCACCCGATGAGCGACGCCACACCCCTGCGCCCGCTGCACGCGGCCTCGCCGGGACGGGTAAGCCGGCGGGTCTTCATTCGCGATCTCGTGCTCGAGGCCCGCATCGGCATCCACTCCCACGAGCACAACCACAGCCAGCGGGTACGCATCAATGTCAATCTGCTGGTCGGCGACGATGCGCCGCTGGGTGACTATATCCGTCACGTCGTATCCTACGAAACCATCGTCGATGGCATCCGGGCCCTGCTCGCCGATGGCCATATCAACCTCGTGGAAACCCTGGCCGACCGGATCGTCGATCGGTGCTTTGCGGATTCTCGCACCGAACATGTCCGCGTCCGGGTCGAAAAGCTCGATATCTACGAGGAGGCCGAAAGCGTCGGCGTCGAGGTTGAACAGAGCCGTAGCATCGCCTGAGTAATCCGAAAATATCAGCAGGCACCTTGCGTCTTATGCACATCGCGAACGTCCGGACCATGGCTGAGAGCTCTGGGCGGCGCCGTACGCCTAGCGATGGGGCGCTTCGGGTTGTCGCGAATTGAAAAGAGAGTAAATCTATCGCATCAACAGGTTGAATTTACTCTGACAAGCTTGCGATGAGCAATCGTCTCTGCCGCCAAAACTAAAGGATTATGCCTTTCCTCAGGCCCCCGGCGGAGCGGCCACTCTTCCCAATTATCAACAGAGTTTTCCACAGGCCGCCCGCACCCGGCAAAGCCCGCTTCCGGTTGGCCGCACGTCGTGCAACCTACTGGTTTTCGTCCTCCCAGGAGCGGCAGACGATCTCCAGCTTGATATCGTTGGGATCGTTGAAGAACAGGGCATAAAAGGTCTCGCGGTAGTGCGGGTAGTCGGTCGGCGGATCGAGAACTTCGGCCCCCATGGCGACGAGTTCCTGATGAACGGCGTCGACCTCCTGACGCGACCCGACCTCAAGCGAGAGATAATGCAAGCCCGGCCGATAGCGGTCGACGGGGATCGAACCGCCCGCGGCCGGGGTCATATGCAGAGTCAGGCGCGCGGCCCGGGATTCGTATGCGGCGATGGCGACCGTCATGGCGCGGCGTAGCTTAGCGAAGCAGAGAAACGGCATCAGCCGGTCGTAGAAGGCGAGTGACGCCGCCGGATCGGCAACACTTAGATAAAGAACATGGTCGATGCCGTGAACTACGACCTGGCTCATGATTGGGCCTCCCGATCCGTTACTGGGCGACGAGGTCGCGCTCGGCTTCGCCCAGATGTTCAGCGATCAGCGACACCGCGGCCTCGACATCGCGCGATCGAATGGCATCGTAGAGCTTGCGGTGGTGGACATTGTACTGGGCGATGCGCTCCGGTTTCAGAATGTTGCCCTTGACCGCATTCCACTGGCGGTGGCTGCGGACATGATTGATCCGCCGGTAGATCGACAGGAACAAGGGATTGTGGGTGGCCTCGGCGATGCGCAGGTGGAACTGCTCGTCCCAGCGGGAAAACCGTTCCGGGTCGTCGCCCGAACGCTCCAGTTCGCCAAGCGCGTCCGCCAGCCGCTCGATGTCGCGAGCGGTCGACTTGAGCACCACAAAACGAGTAATCGCCGGCTCGATGGCCATGCGCACTTCGACCAGCTCGAGCGGGCTGGTAATTTCGGCGATGTCCTCCTCTTCACGCCGCGAGGGTAGGTTCACGTAGGTGCCGCTGCCGATCCGCCGGGTCACCAGCTCGATTTCCTCCAGCCGGCGCAGCGCTTCGCGAACCGTCGAGCGCGAGGCACCGAACAGCTCGGCAAGGCGTCGCTCCGCGGGCAGGCGTTCGCCGTGGCCGTAGGCGCCTTCGAAAATCTGCTGGCGCAGGTCCTGGGAAATCGCGACCGCACTTGCCGGCGGCGTCTCCCGCGACTTGCGCGATGCGTCGTTGCTGCTCCGATCCACCGTAGCGCCCCCACTGTTCTCAGATTCTGGTCCGCCTCAGACCAATCTAAACCAATTTTTTACAACCGGTCCAGAAATTTCGTAGCATCACCAGAAAATCAAACAGTATCTCGTGAAATTGGCTTGACAATTGGTCTGATATAATAGACCAATCCCTTTCCGTGGTGGGCGAAGCGCTCTCTTTGAGGTGCGACGCGACGAAACGAAGCAGCTAAGCGACGAGGCCCCAGGCAATGGCACTACCGTCCCACGTCAAGTACCTCATCATTGGTGCCGGCATCCACGGGCTGAGCACCGCTTACCATCTCGCCCAGCGGCTCAAGGCAAGCGGCAAGGGCGACGGTTCCGACATCCTGGTTGTCGACAAGAGCGGCATCGCCTCAGGCGCCTCGGGCATCGCCTGCGGCGTAATTCGTAACAACTATTTTCAGCCCGCCATGCGCGAATTGATGGCGGCCTGTGTGGACGTGTGGGAAAGCGACCCGAAGGCCTACTCCTACCATTCGGTCGGCTACATGCAGATCAGCCCCGAATCGATGCACGGCGATGTCGCGACGATCGCCGAACAGCAGAAGGCGATCGGCTACGAGTCGGAATTCATCGAAGGCGAAGCCGACTGCATGCGCTACATGAAGGGCATCTTCGACGACTGGCAGGCACCGGGGATCACCTCGGTGCTCCACGAAAAGCGCGGCGGCTACGCGAACAACACCGCCTCGATCTACGGCCTCGCGACCAAGGCCGAGGGCGAGGGCGTGCGCATCGCCAGCGGCATCAATGTGACGGGCTTTAGAAGCGGCAGTAACAGCAGCGCCGTCACGGCGGTGGCCACCGACCAGGGCCCGATCGAGGTCGACCAGGTGATTGTCGCCGTCGGCCCTTGGGCGCCGCGGATCTGGTCGATGCTCGAACTGCCCGAAAAGATCGACGTCAAGGGTCACGATGGCGAACTGCATAGAAACCAGGACATGTGGATCTACTGGTGCCTTCAGGAAGGCACCCTGGGCGTGGCCCCCGATACGGGCAACACCAACGACGGCAACATGCCGCCGGTGGTCCATGTGGACAGCGACGCGCCGCTCTATTCCTGCGTCGACGGCTCGCTGATCACGGACGAGCGTTGGGGCATCTACTACAAGCCCGACTTCAACTTCAACGGTATCCAGGGCGGCGCCGCCCCCTATCTGGTCAAGGGCAAGGCGCTCGACGTGGCGGTCGATCCCTACGGCACCGAGTCGCCCGAATTCATCGCCAGCGACGAGTTTGCCCATATGTGGGTCTCGGCTCTGGCCCACTGCCAGAAGCGTTACGAAGGTCAGATGGGCATCTATCGCGATGAACCGTCGGGCGGTATCGGGGCGTTCACCGTCGACAGCTTCCCCGTGTTCGATCGCTTCCGCGAGAACTGCTATGTGATCGCCGATTCGAACCACGGCTACAAGATGATCGCCGTCGGCAAGCTGGTCGCCGACGAACTAATGGGCGAACCAAGCGCGTTACTCGAGCCGTTCCGCTTTTCGCGCTTCGCCGAAGGCAAGCTTCATCCTGTCTCAAACAGCCCCTTCCCCTGGAGCTGAGTCTGGACGGAACGCAAGACGGTGTGAGAGATATAAAGGCGGGGTGACCGTAAACGAGGCCGGATTAAGTGTCTCGGCACGGTCGTGAAACAGGTATTTGCGAGGGAGACAGACCGATGACGGATCTCGAAGCCTACGTCAATCAAGAGGGCCGGGCCGACCTGGTCAAGCAGGTTCGCTCGAAAATCAAAGAGCTCGGGATAACTTACCTCTACTACCAGTTCGTCTCGGTGACGGGCCGCATCGTCGGCAAGGGCGTGCCCACCGACCATTGGGAAAGCCTCGCCGAGCGCGGCTTCCAGCTGGTCTACGGCTCGACCGCCAATCTGTTCACCGACATGGAAGGCAATTATATCGGCTTCGGCGCGGAATCGGCCGAACTGGTCGGCATTCCCGATCCCGAGACTTTCGTTCAGCTGCCCTGGGACAAGCGCATCGGCCGTGTCTTCTGCACCTGCTTTCGTAACCGCGAGGAGCCCGAAGATCCAGGCGCTCGGTTGACCGCGGATTGCCGCGGCAACCTGCGTACCCTCCACGACGAGTTCAAGGCCAAGCATGACGGGCTGGAAATGCGCATGGGCACCGAGCCCGAAATGATGTGGCTGACCAAGGATGAAGACGGCAAACCGACGGGCGGCGTGACCAAGCCGTTCTGTTACCACATCGAGCAGTTCGCCGAGCTACGCCCGATCTTCATGCAGACCATCGAATATTCGGCACAGATGGGCCTCGACATGATCCAGGGCGATCACGAGGACGCGCCGGGCCAGCTCGAACTCAACTGCACCTACGACGACGTGCTGCGCAACGCCGACCGGTTGACCACCTACCGCCAGATTTGCGCCCAGGTCGCGCGCGAAAATAACCTGATCGCGTGCTTTATGCCGAAGCCCTTTATGGGCGTTTCGGCGAGCGGCTGCCACCATAACGTCTCGCTCTGGCGCGGAGGCGAGGATCAACTTCTCAACACCGCCCACGCCGATTCTCTGCCGGGCACCAACGGCTCGTTCGAATACCGCAAGGGCGGCGAGAACACCTTCATGCCGCTGCCCGGCGACTCCAAGCCGGGCCCGATCGGACTGAACTGCGTCGGCGGGGTCATGGAGCACCTGCCCGCGCTGACTTCGATCGGCTCGCCGACGGTGAATTCCTACCGCCGGCTCTGGGACAAGGGCTTCTGGGCGCCGGTCTACGCCGACTGGGGCTACCAGAACCGGACCTGCGCCTTGCGTATCTCGGCGCCGGGCCGCTTCGAATACCGCTCGGTCGATTCGGCCGTAAACCCCTATCTCATGGGCGCAGGCCTACTCAAGGCGTTCGACGACGGCATCACGCGCAATCTCGACCCGGGCGAGCCCGAGCACCGAAACATTTACGAGGCCATGGAGCAGGGCAAGATCGTCAAAAAATTGCCCATGTCGCTGGGCGATGCGCTCGACCGCCTCGAGGAGGACGAGGTCATCAAGTCCGCCATGCCCGGCAAGATGCTCGAGGTCTATTTGCACTACAAGCGCGACGAATGGGCGCGTTTCATGTCGACCGTGACCGACTGGGACGTCGAGACCTATCTCGACATTCTTCCCTAACCGGCACACCCCAAGACGACAATCACGAGGGAGTACGAAAACGATGTGTGGCATTGCGGGACTGATTCACCGCGGCACGACGGGCGACGTCGGTAGCGAGATGACGTCGATGCTCCAGGCGCTCAAACATCGCGGCCCCGATTCGACGGGCTTCGCGCTCTATGGCGTGCCCAGGGGCAGCGAGTTGGTCATGCGCTTCAAGGTGGCCGAGCAGGAGGAGATGAGGCACGGCTTCGACATCCATCAACAGGTGCGCGAGCGCAAGGCGGAGGTCGACCGGCGGATCGAAGCGCGCGGCGGCACCATCGTCAAGGAAGAGCCGGCGACCGATTATGCCTTTCACTACCGTCTGCAATTCACCGAAGGCTCGATGGGCCAGTTCGAGGAGTTCAAGCGCTTCGCGGACTATCTCGAGGACGTCGAGGGCGCTGAAATTCTCTCCATGGGCACCGCGCTCCAGCTGGTCAAGGACCTGGGCGACGCCGGCCGGGTCAGCGAGCAGTACGGCCTGCCGGGCTTTAAGGGCACCCACGCCATCGGGCATACCCGCATGGCGACCGAATCCGATGTCGACATTCGCTCGGCGCATCCCTACTGGGCCTATCCGTTCAACGATGTAGCGGTCGTGCATAACGGCCAGCTCACCAATTACTGGGGCAGCCGCCGGGCCCTCGAGCGGCGCGGCCAGCGCTTCATGTCGAACTGCGATTCCGAGCTGATCGCCGTCTACCTCGCCGATCGGATCGAGCAGGGCGACGAGCTCGAAGACGCCATGCGGCGCTCGATCGGTGATCTCGATGGCGTGTTCACCTATCTGGTCGCGACCGGCGATCACCTGGGCATGGCCAAGGACACCATGGCAGCAAAGCCGATGGTGCTTTACGAAAGCGACGATTTCGTCGGCGTGGCCTCGGAAGAAGTCGCGATCCGCAGCATCTTCAAAAACGAGATCGATACCTGGGATCCCTACGAAGGGGAAGTGATGGTATGGCACAATTAAAAGACGACAGCGCTCACAAATCCTACGAGATGGGGCTGCACACGGAGCAGCTCACCGGGCGTTCCCAGCAGAGGTTCTTCTCTGCCGAGGAGAGCGATAACTTCACCTATCCGCAAGCGTTCGTGGTCGATTTCGACAAGACCGCCGAGATCGACGCGGCGGAGCTGGAGGGACCGGCGGTCAACCTGCGCATCCGCGAACTGATGGGCGAGGGCTACGGCCATATCGTGGTCAAGAACCCGCTCGCCAAACACAGCCTGGGGGTCGGTATCCTCAACCGGCTCAAGCTCGATTTCGAAGGCAGCCTAGGCTATTTTGGCTGCGGCCTGGTCGACGGCCCGAACATCCGGATTTCCGGCCGGGTGGGCTGGAGCTGTGCCGAGAACATGATGGCCGGCACCATCGTGATCGAAAAGAACGCCGGTTCGACCTTCGGCGCGGCGATCCGCGGCGGCGACCTGATCTGCAAGGGCGACGTCGGTTCACGCACCGGGATCGACCAGAAGGGCGGTACCATTATCGTGGGCGGGCGCACCGGGGCCTTCTCCGGTTTCATGATGCAGCGCGGGCGCATGATCATCCTGGGCGACGCCGGCATCAACCTCGGCGATTCGATGTATGACGGCACGATCTATGTCGGCGGCAAGATCGCCGGGCTTGGGGTCGACGCCGTGCCCGGCGAGATCAACGACGTCGAGGCGGCGTGGCTCGAGAAGAAGCTTGCGACCTTCGGCCTAGAGGCCCCCAGCGGGGTCAAAAACCTGCAAAAGATCGTCTCGGGCAAGCAGCTCTGGAATTACGACAATCTGGAGCCGGCCGAAAAGAAAATTGTGCTGTAAAGGAGATCACGGTGGCATCGAAAAGAGGCAACGGCGCGGGCCCCGGTCACAACCAACCGGCGCGCAACAAATCCCTCCTCGGCAAGAGCTTCATGTTCCCGCCCGAGGTGATGGACGATATCCATATCAAGTCCGAGCTCGGGCGCTACCGCATGCGCGGCTTTTCGCTGTTCAAGAAAATTCCGACCTGGGACGATCTGACTTTCATGCCGGGCACGTTGACCCGCTTCGTCATCGAGGGCTATCGCGAGAAGTGCGAGACCAAGACCCTGATCGGCCCGAAGGCGAAACGCCCGCTCGAGCTCGACATCCCGATCTACGTCACGGGCATGAGCTTCGGTGCGCTGTCCTACGAGGCCAAGACCGCGCTGGCGCGTGGCGCCACCATGGCGGGCACCGCGACCTGCTCGGGCGAGGGCGGCATGATCCCCGACGAGCGGCGCTACTCAGAGAAGTGGCTCTATCAGTGCATCCAGTCGCGCTACGGCTTCAATCCCCACCATCTGCGTCTTGCCGATGCCTGCGAATTCTTTATCGGCCAGGGCTGCAAGGTCGGGCTGGGCGGCCATCTGATGGGCCAGAAGGTAACCGACCAGGTCGCCGAGATGCGCTCGCTGCCCGCGGGCATCGACCAGCGCTCACCGGCGCGCCACCCGGACTGGCTGGGCCCGGACGATCTGGCGCTTAAGATTGACGAGATCCGCGAGGCGACCAACGGCGAGATCCCCATCCAGCTCAAGCTGGGTGCGGCGCGCGTCTATGACGACGTGCGCATGGCGGCCAAGACCCGGCCCGACAGCATTTATATGGACGGCATGGAAGGCTCCACGGGCGCCGGCCCCCATCTCGCCACGGAAGAAACCGGCGTGCCGGGCATCGCGGCGATCCGCCAGGCGCGCAAGGCGCTCGACGATGTCGGCGAGACCGGCAACATCAGCCTGGTTTACGCCGGCGGCATCCGCAACGGCGGCGACGTCGCCAAGGCGCTCGCACTGGGCGCCGACGCCGTCGCAATCGGCCATTCGGTGATGATGGCGCTAAACTGCAACAAGGACATCGACGAGGCCGACTACGAGGCCGAGATCGGCGTCGAGGCGGGATACTGCTACCACTGTCACACTGGGCGCTGTCCGGTCGGCGTAGCGACCCAGGATCCCGAGTTGCGCAAGCGCCTCAATCCCGACGAGGCGGCCGAGCGGGTCTACAACTTCCTCCATACCCTGACCATGGAATGCCAGATGATGGCCCGCGCGTGCGGCAAGACCAACGTGCATTCCCTTGAGCCGGAGGATCTCGCCGCGCTTACCATGGAAGCGTCCGCGCTCGCCATGGTGCCGCTCGCGGGAACTCAGCACACCGTCGGCCAGCCCGACATGTCGCGCTACTAGGAGGCGGTCATGAGCAAGAAGACCAAACAGGACGTCGATTATTTCCTCAAGAGTTCCGGCCTCGATAGCGAACGCGAGGCCGAGATTGGCCAGCATATCGGTTACCGCTACGACGTGAACCTCGTGCCCGACTACGACCGGGTTACGCCGTTCCTCAAAACCTATATGGAAACCATGGGCTGGACCGATCTGAACTGGCTCGAGGATATCCACATGGGCTACGAGGAAGGCCGGGCTGCCGTGTTCGACCGCAACATCAACGGCTGGGTGACCGTACCCGAGGATGTCGATCTGCCAGACAACCAGCAAGACCGCGACATGATCGCGCGCGAACTGCTGCTCAAGTTCCAGATGTCGGACCACCACCCAATGGTCGATCTCTACGCCGCTTACCGCAAATTCTAGCCGCGCGCGACGAGCCGGTTTGGACAGGGCTCCTTCGGGGGCCCTGTCTAGTTTCGGGCTTTTGATGCGTCGAAGCGCCGCCGTGCACGGCTTAAGGCGCGGGCTCCGCTTCGGCCTTGGCCCAGTCCGGTGCGAAGGAGAGAATGCGCACGCCCGACGGCAGCGCGGCGTTAAACAGCTTGTTGTGCCAGAAGGTGGCCTCGTAGCGGGGGTGATCGGAGGAAAGCTCGCTCACCGCGCAAGCCAGATCGTAGCGCTGACCAAACTGTTTGAAGGCGAGCCGGCAACAGCCCAGCGCCAGCAACCGCGCGGCAAACGCTGAATCCGCGGCAAACGTCGCGCTCAGACAGTCGCTGAATCCGCGCGGATACTGATAATAGGCCGAGGCCAGAAAACGCAGCGCCTCATCATAGCGGGTCTGGGGGTCGTGGCTCTTCTGGCAGGTGAAGCGAAACAGGCTCGTGGCCTCTTCGGGCTCGGTCTCGATGATCAGCACGTTGATCCCGTCCGCCAGCTCGGCGCCGCTCGTACCGAGCACCCGGGGGCGCATCCCGGGGCTGGGCTGGCCCGCGTTTTCGCGAATCGCGAGCTGCCGTATCCGGCACTGCCAACCCAAAAAATGATCCCGCTGACTTGTTCCGCCCATTCTCACGTCATCCTGCTCGTCTCCAGCAGAATAGCATGCGCACCTCGTCCGGGAAGGACCAAATCGTTATAGGGGCAGGAGTATATTGCTACGCAGCATTTTTCATATATTCTACGAGATACATGCGATAGTTTTCGCATAAAACAAGTAATTATTTTGTAAACTCCACGATACTGCAACGCACAATGTGTGGCGTCTTGAGCAACCAGCTGTGCCCCACGTTAAAGCCCACCGCACCCATTAGGCACTACTGGTACAGACAATAATATCAACCAAGCGCAACGCCAAATTTGGCGGCATTACTGCTAGACAGGCTTCTGAATTACGTGCAGAGTGCGCCTACTCCACGAGTGGTCGGACCCCAAATTTATAG
>CAVOEB010000072.1:0-14688 GCA_963694715.1 Alphaproteobacteria bacterium
CTTCGTCGGCCTTCCGCGCATCACCGACCGCGCGGGCGCGGGCGGCTTTCTCGTCCTCGGTCAAAGACCGAAGCACGATGCCACGCGTTGATTTTCCCGCGTCCTCGGTCGGCGGGGCTGCCACGACTGGCGGGGGCGGGGGTGCCGCCTCGACAACCAGCAGCGCGGCCTTGGCCGCCGTGACCTCCAACATGGCGCCGGCTTCGCCTCGCTTGAAAATCCGCTTCTTCTTGACCTCGACCGCGACGGCACGGCTTCGGCCGTGCGAGAAGCTCTGGCGCACCTGGCCGCCGTCGACAATTTTCTTGAGCTCAAGCCGGCCTAGGTTGGGCAGCTTTAGCGGCTTCTTATCCGCTACTGATTTGTCATTTTGGTCATCTGTATCGCTCATATCACTCATCATTGTTGCCCGACATCGTCGGTCCTGCGAAACCCAGCCAGCCGCGCGCTATCCTGCACAACCCGCAGCGCCAACCCGCCCTCCCTTATCGCCACGTGAACCACGTTTTCGCGACCAAGGGCCGAAGCAAGCTCGGCGTTCGTAAACAGCTCCACCACCGGTGCGCCGCCTGCCAGGGCGCGCATCCGGTTGCGGCCGTCGGCGGCGCCGTCGGCGGCGCCAAGCAAAACAGCCCCCGCAGCGCCGGCCAGCATGGCCTTGACCTTCTCAAATCCAGTGACGGCATCGCCTGCACGGCGCGCCAGTCCCAACGCGTCGAGACAACGGCACGCCAACCGGTTCTCAACCTCGTCGGCCAACGCCGTCGAAGCCTGGACGCGGCCACCGCTTGCCACCGCGAAGCGCCCTTTAGCGCAAGCCGTGTTTACCACATCTCGGGTCGCAGACAACCAGATTCCCCGGCCCGGCAAGTCGCGGGCAACATCGAATACCACGCGGTCTTCGGGGCCGATCACGAAGCGCAGCATCTCGCAAGCGGGTCGCGTTTCTCCGGTCACCGCGCATCGGCGCACGGCGCCCGCCTCGCGCTGGCTTGTGCGTCGACTCGCCCGCTTCGGTCTGGGTATCGTCACCGGATCCGGCTGCGCCATCATACCGATTCGTCGCCCTCCCCAGTCGCCGCCGCCTCGGGTGCCACCTCGCCATCATCGTCCGCTTCTGAAACAACCTCCCCTGCGGGGGTTTCCTCATCCTCGAACCAGTGAGCACGGGCGGCCATGATAATCCCGTTCGCCTCGTCCTCATTGAGCACGTCGGTGCCCAGAACTTCGATCAGCTCGTCGCTCGCGAGATCGGCTAAATCATCGAGGGTCTTCACACCCGCCTCGCCCAGCGCAACCAACATGGCCGGGGTCAGGGCCTCCTGTGCGACGAGCCCCTCCGCCAGAGCCATCTCGGCAATCTGAGTGTTCATCCGCGCGGTTTGCTCATCCAACCAGGCCCGCGCCCGGTTGCGCAACTCTTCGGACAAGCCCTCGTCGAAGCCCTCGATCACTGCGAGTTCCTCGATCGGCACGAACGCGATCTCCTCGACCGAGGAGAATCCCTCGGTCACGAGCAGATGAGCGATCACCTCATCGATATCGAGCGACTCGATAAACGCTTTCGAGCGTGCGTGGAACTCCTCTTGACGGCGGTCGGATTCCTCCGCCTCGGTCAGGATATCGATGTCCCAACCCGTTAGTTGCGAGGCGAGACGGACATTCTGGCCACGCCGCCCGATCGCGAGGCTGAGCTGGTCGTCGGGCACCACCACCTCGATCCGCTTGGTGTCCTCGTCGAGTACCACCTTGGTGACCTCGGCGGGCGCCAGGGCGTTGACGATGAAGGTCGCCTCATCGGGCGACCAGTTGACGATATCGATCTTCTCGCCCTGCAGCTCGCTTACCACCGCCTGAACGCGCGAGCCGCGCATGCCGACGCAGGCACCGACTGGATCGATCCCAGAATCGTTGGAAATGACAGCAATCTTTGCGCGCGAACCCGGGTCGCGGGCCACCGCCTTGACCTCGATAATGCCGTCGTAGATCTCGGGCACCTCGTGCGCGAACAGCTTCTCCATGAAGGCGGGATGCGAACGCGAAAGAAAAATCTGCGGCCCGCGCAACTCGCGCCGGACATCGTAGATGTAGCCCCGGACCCGGTCGCCCAGCCGGTAATTCTCGCGCGGCAGCCCCTCGTCGCGCCGCAAAATGGCCTCGGCGCGCCCCAGGTCGACAGTAACGTTACCGTATTCGGCACGTTTGACCAGGCCACTGACCACCTCGCCGACACGGTCGCGGTATTCTTCGTACTGACGTTCGCGCTCCGCTTCGCGGACTTTTTGCACTATCACCTGCTTCGCCGTCTGCGCCGCGATCCGGCCAAAATCGATCGGCGGCAACTGATCCGAGATGAAATCCCCGGCTTGCGCCGCAGGGTTCCGCTCGCGCGCCTCTTCAACGGAAATCTGCATCGCCTCGTTCTCGACCTCGTCGGTCACTTCGACATAACGCATCAGAGAGATAGCACCGGTCTTACGATCGATCTCCGCGCGAATGTCGTGTTCCTGGCCGTATTTGCGCTTGCCGGCGTGTTGAATCGCCTCCTCCATCGCATCGATCACGATGTCGGGGTCGATCCCCTTTTCCTGCGCCACCGTATCGGCGACCTGCAGAATTTCAATCCGGCCTACGCCGGCATCCATATCGATGTCCATCTCGCTTTACGTCCTGTTCCGCTGCGCCGCTGCGATCAGCTCGTCCGTCAACAACAATTGGGCCGTCGCGATCTCTTCAAACCCAATCGCGACGGTGCCCCTGTCGTGACGCAACCGGATTGCGCCGTCCGTCACACCCAAAAGCCGACCCCGAAAGCGCTTGCGCCCATCGTGCGGCTGCTTTGTCTCGATTCGCGCGTCGAACCCGACATAGCGTTCAAAATCACCCATCTTGACCAACGGCCGGTCGATCCCCGGCGAACTCATTTCCAACTGGTAGGCACCCGTAATCGGGTCTTCGACATCGAGAAACGCGGAAACCGCCACGCTCGCCACTGAGCAATCGACTACCGTAATCTCGTTCCCGTCCGTCCGCTCGATCATGATCTGCAATGTACGCCGCTTGGTGCCCTGCAACCGCACCCGGACGACACCGTAGCCGATCGCTTCGAGGGTCGGCGCCACTAAGGCATCAATACGGGCTTCGAACTCCATATCAGCTCTTCAAACCATCGGCACAAATAAAAAAGTGGGCGACAGGCCCACTTTCGCGAACTCCCGATTTCCCGGAGCCATATGTTCTCGCTTTAAATATAGCCATCCGCGAAGCGGCATCAAGTGTTTTGTGGCGCCTCCCCAATTGACTTGCGGATTGTTCTCATAATCTCTCTTAATCTAAAGATTAGGTTGGGGAGGAAACGGCCATGCTCCGTGGTACGGTCAAATGGTTCAATAACGCGAAGGGTTACGGTTTTATCGACCCTCAGAACGGCGGCGGCGGCGTGTCCGTCCATTTCAGCGCCGTCCAAATGGACGGCTTCCGCACACTGGCGGCGGATAGCGCGGAAGTTCGATTCGAGGTGGTGGATGGTCCGAAGGGGCGCCAAGCCGCCAAGGTGGTCGCCCATTCCAACGATAGCGAAAGTCCGAAGGCCGAAGACGCGGACATCGAATCCGACGATTAGCAGCCTGAACCCGACGATGCTCCCTCAGAGCCCGATCCATCCTGAGTGTCGCGCTCCGCGACGCGTCTAGTTTCGGAGCCGACGGCGAAACGTGAGAAACGTCGCGTTCCGCCCGGCGGCGCGCGCCTTCGCCTCATAACGGGTCTCGGGCCAGTCGTCCGGCCTGGACCGCCAATCGTCGGCACGCCGCGCAGTCCACTCAAACGCTGCATGCCGGCGACAGCGATCGACCATCCAGCGTGCATAGCCGGGGTGATCGGTGGCAAGCCGCAACTCGGCGCCATCGATCAGAAGGCGGGCCAGTTCATCGAGGACCGGCCTTTGCACCAGCCGTCGTTTGTGATGGCGTGTCTTTGGCCAGGGATCGGGAAACAGGATGAAGGCCCGCGCTAGGCTGGCTTCCGCTAGACCGCCTATCAGGCCCATCGTATCGTCGGGGTATATCCGGACGTTGGTCAAACCCTGGTCGTCGATTTGGCTGAGCAGGGCAGCGACCCCGTTGACGAAGGGTTCGCAGCCGATAATGCCGGTTTCCGGATGCGCCAACGCCTGGGCCGTGAGATGCTCGCCCGCGCCAAACCCTATCTCGAGCCAAACCGCTCGGACCTCCGGTGCAAACAGTGTCACGGGGTCGAGCGGCGGTTCACCGGTTGCCGGAGCCTCGATGCTGAGCCCGGGGAGCCGCTCGGCGAGCAGCCGGGCACGGCCCGTGCGTAGCCGATGTCCGTGCCGGCGGCCAAAGTGGGCCGAACGGCACCTGTCAGACATTTTCTGGTTCATGATGCGCCCCCGCACGGCCCGCAGGCGGACGAAGGCTCCTAGCCAAGCTTGGCGCGTAGCGCGTCGACCGCGTCGATGCGCTCCCAGGAAAATCCGCCGTCTGCGTCGGGTGCACGACCGAAATGACCGTACGCCGCAGTACGTGCAAAAACCGGCTTATTCAGCTCAAGATGTTCGCGAATGCCGCGCGGACGCAAATCCATCACGTCGCGCAACGCGGATTCGAGTTCGGCTTCGGAAACCCGTCCCGTTTCATGGGTGTCGACATAGACCGACAACGGGTCGGCCACGCCGATCGCGTAAGCGAGCTGGATGGTACAACGCTCCGCCAGCTCCGCGGCAACCACGTTCTTGGCCAGATAGCGCGCCGCATAGGCCGCCGAGCGATCGACCTTGGTCGGATCCTTACCCGAAAACGCGCCTCCGCCATGGGGCGCGGCACCGCCGTAGGTGTCGACGATGATCTTGCGCCCGGTCAGGCCGGTATCGCCGTCCGGACCCCCGATCACGAAACGGCCTGTCGGATTGACGTAGAAATTCGCCTCGTCGCACATCCAGCCGTCAGGCAAAACGTTGAGCACGTGCGGGCGAACGATGTCGCGTACGTCGTCCTGGCTAGCCGCTTCTACATGCTGGTGCGAAACCACCACCGCGGCCGCCCGCACCGGCTTGCCGTCGACATATTCCAACGTCACCTGGCTTTTGGAGTCGGGCAGCAGGCTGGGCACCGACCCGCTGTGGCGAGCCTCGGCGAGCGACAACAGAATTTGATGTGAAAAATGGATCGGTGCAGGCATCAACGCATCGGTCTCGCGGCAGGCGTAACCGAACATCAATCCCTGGTCGCCTGCCCCTTCGTCCTTATTGTCGCGCGCATCCACGCCCTGGGCAATATCGCGCGATTGTTCGTGAAGATAAATCTCGACGCTGGCTGTCTCCCAGTGAAAGCCGTCCTGTTCGTAGCCGATCTGGCGGATGGCCTCGCGGATCGTAGCTTCGATCTCGCTTTGCTCGATCGGCTTGGCGCTGCGGACCTCTCCCGCCACGACGACACGATTGGTCGTCACCAGGGTTTCGCAGGCAACCCGCGCGAACGGGTCGGTCGTAATGTACTTATCGACGATCGCGTCCGAGATGCGGTCGCATACCTTGTCGGGATGGCCTTCGGAAACGGATTCGCTCGTGAACAGGTAGTCTTGTCGCGCCACGGGCTCTCTCCCTTGATTTTCTCGCTCGCCATCGTTCGGCCACCTGAGGGAAGGAATTGGGCTTCCCACTGGCAAAGTATAACCGCTTGTCGCAAGGAACGCCGTGCGGGTCAAGCCGCTCCGGCTCGGGAGAAAGTCAGGCGGTCAGCTATCCTGGCGCCGACGGCGGGGCTTGGGATTGCCCACATCCTGGTCTGCGATCTCGGCCAGGGATTTGGTCAGGTCGAAGAGTCGCTTACGCGCCGACGAATCGGTAATCTTGTAATAGGCGCGCACCAGTTCGAGAATTTCGCGCTAAACCATTGGATCGTGGCGAAAGCCTGCGGGCGGCGCCTCGGCGAGGCCGGGCTGGCGGATAGACGCCGGCCCATGGAAATCTTCGAAAAAATAAGCGATCGGGATATCGAGTACCTTGGACAGCTGGTGAAGCCGGCTTGAGCCGATCCGGTTCGCGCCCTTCTCGTATTTCTGCACCTGTTGAAACGTCAGGCCGATCGCCTCAGCAAGTTTCTGCTGGCTCATGCCGAGCAAGGTACGGCGCAGCCGGACCCGGGATCCGACATACACGTCCACGGGATGGGTCTGTGCTGGCATGGCTCAGGAGTGACCGGGATGCTGGACGAATCCCGTATTAGTGCGCACTGTCCAGAATTGGATGGCCATTGACTTAAATCCTTTGACACTTGATCTTTGAAATCGAACCACGAGGCACACACTTCGTAGTTCCAGTCACAGGGTTATATCTGCAAGCTATAGGTTGTTAACCTTTAGTTCTATTTTTTAGTTAATATTTGTGATCGGTAGTTGAGGGTCAGGACAACCAACGCGCCCACCAATAATAAAATAAAATAAAGCCCGTCGCCAAACCGGGCATAGAGCGGCGGCGTCTCCAGCGCGACGGGGAGCGGGGCGTCGAGCACGCCCTGTTCGTTCAGGCCGAGCCGTGCGGTGATCCGGCCATGGGCGTCGAGCACTGCCGAAATACCATTGTTCGCCGCGCGCACCAGTGGCACGCCCTCCTCGACGGCGCGCAGCCGAGCGCTTGCGAAATGCTGGTAGGGCCCCGACGTCATGCCAAACCAGGCGTCGTTGGTGATGTTGAGAAACCATTCGGGCCGCGCATCGTCGGCCACCACGGCGCCGGGAAAGATCGCCTCGTAACAGATCAGGACGCTGAGCGCCGGCAGGCCGGGCAGCAACAAGGTCACGGGGCCCGATCCAGCGGAGAAATCTACCGCGCCATAAGTCAGCTTGACGGCGCTGACCAGGCTGCGAAATGGGATGTATTCGCCAAACGGCACCAGATGGGCCTTGTCGTAAACCGCTATGGGTGCGCCCTGCGCATCGATGGCGAACAGGCTATTCCAGTAGCGCCGCTCGCCCCCGTCCCTAATAGCGCTACGTACGGAGCCTGTGAACAGCAAGCCATCTCGCGGCACGATCCGCGCGATCGCCTCGAGCAAAGCAGGCTCCTCCGCGACCCGGTAGGGCAGCGCGGATTCCGGCCATACGATATGACTAACTCCCTCAGCCGCGGCGTTTGCCGACGCCGCGAGATAGTGCTCGACGATCGCTTCACCCTGTCCGGCCTGCCATTTTAATTCCTGCGCAATACTGGGCTGGACCAGCCGCAGCCTGACTTCGGGCACGTTCGCCTCGGAGGCGCCCGCGAGGCGCACGGCACCGTACAGGCCCGCCGCCACCAGCATGGCCGCCGCGCCTACGACCGGCCCCCAGCGCCGCACCGGTTTGCCCCCCGTCGCCAGGCAGGACGGCATCGCCGCCGCCAGTACCGTGATCAGGCCAAGGCTCCACACGCCGCCCAGCGCACTGACCTGGAGCATCGCGTCGAGCGGGGCCCAGGCGGTGCCGAGCGGCGTCATAGGAAAGCCGCTCAGGATGTGGCCGCGCAACCATTCGGCGAGGGACCAGGCGATCGCGAGCGCCAGCGCCAGCCCTGCGCCGCGGGCCCGCGAGAGATGGACCAGCGTGACGGCCGCCCCGATGAACAGCGCGAGACCCGCCGCCATGCCCAGGACCACTGGCACCACGACGATGGCATAGCGCTCGGGATCGGTGAGCAGGGCGGCACCGATCCAGTAGAACGCAGCGAGGAAATGGCCGATGCCGAACCACCAGCCCACGAGAAAAGCGCGCCACACCGAGCGGCTTCCCGCCGCCATCCAGGCGAGGCCCGTAAAGGCGACGATCAGCAATGGCAGAGCATGGATCGGTGGCAGCGCGGCAGCAGCGGCGACCCCGAGGCCGACCGCTAGCAACGCGCGCCGCCAGCCCGAAATCCGGGCGATCCGTCCGCCGAGTCCAGCCAGTTCGCCGGGTCGCCGTATCACGTGGGGTCGGCCGCCGCCGACCGTCGGACGCGCAGGCGTTTGACGCGCCGCGGATCGGCCTCGAGGGCCTCGAACCCCACGCCGCTGGTATGGGAAACCAGCTCGCCCTTGAGGGGAATTCGGCCGGTCAGCGTAAACACCAGCCCGCCGATGGTGTCAATATCATCTTCGTTGCTGACCAGGGTCAGGCCCAGCATCGCCTCGATGTTGGCGAGACGGGTGCGAGCGTCAGCCACGATGGTGCCATCGGCCTCCTGGGTCAGCCCGGGAAGCTCGGTTTCGTCGTGCTCGCCCTCGATCTCGCCGACGATGTTTTCGATGGTCACGAGCCCGTCGGTGCCGCCGTACTCGTCGACCACCACCGCCATATGGACCCGCGAATCGCGCATCTTGACCAGCAGATCCAGAACCCGCATCGAGGGGGGCACGAACAGGATAGGGCGTATCAGGCTAGAGATTTTGTGCGGCTTGCCCGATCCGATCTGGCCCAGCAGGTCGCGAATATGGATCAGCGCGAGAACGGCGACAAGCGACGAGCGATAGACCGGCAGTCGCGAATGGCCCTTTTCCTTGACCACCGTGACGATGCCCTCGATCCCGGCACCGGCCTCGACGGCGACGATGTCGGGGCGCGGCAGCGTGACATCCTCGACCCGGGTGTTGCCGAATTCGAGCATGTTGGCGAGCAGTGCCCGCTCATTGGTATCGATCTGGCCGGCGGCCTCGTCGAGGGTATCGATCGCCTCCTCGACTTCTTCGCGCAGCGACGATTCGCCGTTATGCCTACGCTTGACGCTCTTGAGCCATTGGCGAGTCGGCTTCAAAAGAGTTATAGGAGAGTCGGCTCCGTCGTCGCGGGGCGGTCGAGACAGAGGGCGGTCGCTCATCGAACCGTCTGGCGCGGCACCGGGCCGGCCATCTGCGGCGCCGGGGCAGCCGCTTCGGAGTTGTAGGGATCGGGTCGACCGAGCCGTGCCAGCGCATCGACCTCCGCCGCCTCCATGCGGACCGCGTCGACATCCTCGTGATGATCGTATCCCGCGAGATGAAGGCAGCCATGAATCACAAGATGAGCAAAATGATCCGACGCCGAGATCTCCCCCTCGCGGGCTTCCCGACAGACCGTCTCGTAACCTAGCGCGACGTCGCCCAGCAAGCGCCTGCCCGAAGCGTCTTCGCCGACATCTTCGCCGGGAAACGCCAGCACGTTGGTCGCTTTGTCGATGCCGCGAAATTCGCGATTAAGACGGCGCAACTCAGTGTCGGCGGCGAGCAGAATAGAGAGCTCGAGCCCCGCCGCCGGGACCAGCCCTGCTACCGCGAAGGCCGCAAGGGCGGCGCGCCGGCACAGCGCTTCAATATAGCTAAAGCCCTCGCCCCAGCGCGGATCAACCAACGCCACCTCGATAGCGAGCCCGCTCACGCCTGTCCGCCTTCCTCCGACGAGGTTCGGGCGTCAGCGGCGGCATAGGCCTGGACGATCCGGGTCACCAGTGGGTTGCGCACCACATCTACATCCGAGAAGCGAACCAGGCGCACCCCGGAAACCCCGTCCAGAACGTTGATCGCCGCCTTCAACCCCGACGCCGTGTGCGGCGGTAGGTCGATCTGCGACAGGTCGCCGGTCACCACCATGCGCGAATTTTCGCCCAGCCGGGTCAGGAACATCTTCATCTGTACCGGCGTAGTGTTTTGCGCCTCGTCGAGGATGACGAACGCGTTCGAGAGCGTGCGCCCGCGCATGAAAGCGAGCGGCGCGATTTCGATCTGCTCCGTCTCGAGCCCCTTCGCCACCGCGTCGGCGGGCATCATATCGTGTAGCGCGTCGTAGAGCGGGCGAAGATAGGGATCGACCTTTTCCTTCAGATCGCCGGGCAGAAAGCCCAGCCGCTCGCCGGCTTCGACCGCGGGGCGCGACAGAATGATCCGGTCGATCATGCCCGAAGCCAGCATCGAGGCGGCTATCGCGACGGCCAAGTAGGTCTTGCCGGTGCCCGCCGGGCCGGTTCCAATCACCAGTTCGCTCTCCCGCTGGGCCCGGAGATAGGCAGCCTGGGTCAGCGAGCGCGCCTGAATGTGACGACGCGGGGTCTTGACGATCTCGGGCGTCGCGATGTCGGGCTCAAGCCCCGCCTGATAGGCCTCGCAGGCCATGCGGATGACTCCGTCGACCTCGCCGCGATCCACGGGCAGGCCTCGCTTGAGCTGATCGTAGAGTCCGGTCAGGACGTCGCGCGCAATGCCCACCTGATCGCTGGGTCCCGTGATCGCCACCTCGTTACCGCGCGAGTTGACGTGCACGCCGATCTCCTGCTCGATACGGATCAAGTTGTGGTCGTATTCGCCGTAAAGCTGCGAGAGCAGCGCGTTGTCGTCGAACCGCAGAACAAGGGGTGCGGTGGCGGGCGAGCGGGGGTCGAGCGAAGTCCTCACCCGCGAGCCTCCGTGCCGGCCGCCGCCAGGCGGCCGCTCAAGCTGTTGGCATGGCCCGCCGTTATCTCAACCCGCGCGAGGCGGCCCAGTGTTTCGGCCGGCGCGTCGGCATGGACCGCCTGCATCCAAGGGCTGCGCCCCGCAAGTTGCCCGGCGTTGCGTCCCCGGCGCTCAAACAGCACATCGACGGTGTGGCCTACCGCCGCGTCGTTGAAGCGGCGCTGCTGCTCGTCGAGCAACGCCTGCAGGCGGGCAAGCCTCTCGGCCTTGACCGGCTCATCGACCTGACCGTCTATCTCGGCCGCGGGCGTGCCCGGCCGGACGCTGTATTTAAACGAATAGGCCTGAGCATAGCTAACCTCGCGCACCAGCGCGAGCGTTGCCTCGAAATCCGCCTCGCTTTCACCCGGAAAGCCGACGATAAAATCCGACGACAGGGCGAGATCGGGCCGCGCCGCGCGCAGCCGCTCAATAATATCGAGATAGTCGGCCGCACGGTGACGTCGGTTCATGGCCGCCAGCACCCGATCTGAGCCGGACTGCACCGGCAAGTGCAGATAGGGCATCAGCTGGGGCAAATCACGGTGCGCGGCGATCAGCTCCTCGGTCACGTCTCTCGGATGCGACGTGGTGTAGCGAAGCCGGGCGAGGCCCGGAATCTCGGTCAGGCGGCCCAGCAAATGCGCCAGCGTCGCCTCCCCCTCGCCGTACACGCCGTGATAGGCGTTTACGTTTTGGCCCAGCAACGTCAACTCGCAGACCCCGCCATCGACCAGACGCCTCGCTTCGTCCAGCACCGCCGCTACCGGGCGCGAAAACTCGGCGCCCCGGGTATAGGGCACGACGCAGAAAGTGCAGAACCGGTCGCAACCCTCCTGAATGGTAAGAAACGCGCTGGCGCTCCGCGCCGGGCTTACGGCCGCCAGGTGATCAAATTTTTCCTCCACGGGAAAATCCGTCACCACGATCGCGCGCTCGCCGGCCCGCGCGCGGGCCACCATGTCGGGCAGACGGTGGTAGGTCTGCGGCCCGAGCACGATGTCGACCTGGGGGGCGCGTCGGATCATCTCCTCACCCTCGGCCTGAGCGACACAGCCGGCAACCGCGAGCACCAGCGGTCGACCGGCAACGCGCCGCCGGTCTTTCAGCTGACGCAGCCGGCCTAGGTCGGAATAGACCTTTTCCGCCGCCTTTTCGCGGATATGGCAGGTATTGAGGATCACAACGTCCGCATCGGCGGCGTCGGATACCGGATCGTAACCCGCTAGCGCCAGCACGTCGGCCATGCGTCCCGAATCGTAGACGTTCATCTGGCAGCCGAAACTCTTGATGAAGAGCGATTTCGACACGCTCAGCGTCCCGGGCCGATCGCCGTCATGCACACGGCTGTCCCTGAAACATCTGGAATTGCGGCAAAGCCACGATTCGACTCTAGCACCCGGCGGTTCCCTGTCACACTAGCGCCCCACCGCGGCCGCCGCTTGGCGCAGGCGGCGAAAACGCGTTTTCTTCTTCCGCACGCCGCGCCACGGCTCACCCGCCAGAGACTTCGCCACACCCGCCGCCACCGTATCGTGGCAGTAGGCCGACATTTCCTTGCGCGAGCGAAACCGCTCGATGGTGACCGGCTCATGGAAACGAACCTCAACGCCGGTCGGCCCGGTGCCAAACACGTTCCACAGATGGGCCGGCAGTTCCATATCGCCGTACCACGCAAACTCCGGCCGGTAGCGCCGCCCCATGGGCATGTGATCGAGGCGGGTATAAGCGACCGATACCGGCTGTACGGTCAGAGACTTGCCGCCGACCGACTTTTCCGCTAGGCCAAAATAGGCGCTCTTGAAGGGCAGCACCCGGTTGCCGTCGTTGCTCGTACCCTCGGGAAATAGCACGAGGCGGTCGCCGGTCTCGAGCCGAGCCGTCATGGCGTCGCGCCCGCCTGCGGTCTGGGAGACCCGCCGGTCGACGAATACCGTGCGCTGCAGCTTGGCTAGAAGACCGAAGAACGGCCAGCTCGCGACCTCGGATTTGGCGACGAACGAGGCCTCGATCACGCTGCCCAGGACGGCGATGTCAAGGTAGGAGCTGTGGTTGGAGACGAACAGAACCGGCGCCGCGCGGCATTGCTCGCCCTTGATCACCAGATGGAAGCCGATAATCCGGCAGACCCCGCGATGGTAGGCCACTGGAAGGCGCCGGGCGGCGCTCGAATTCAGCGCGAGCAAGGCCATCTGGACAGGAATCAGGCTGCAGGTCCAGAACAGGAAACGCACGAGGCTGATGAAAGCGCGCATCGGGTCAGGGTCGCTCAAGCAAGGTGGTCGCGATATTTCTGGGTCACGAGATCGGTCTTGACCATGATCGACACATCGACCGAGTTCCACTGCCTGTCGATGACCGCGCCGTCGCCTATAAATCCGCCCAGGCGCAGATAGCCCTTGATCAGGGGCGGCAACGTCTTGAGTGCCGCCTTGGCGTTGATCTGGTCCTTTGGCATCAGGTTCATGTCTATATAGCGCTCGGGCAGAGCCACCGGCCGAAACTCCGGCGGCGCCATGTGATGATGATAGAGATAGGACAGAGGCAGAGCCAACTCCCGGGGATCGGTCCCGTGCAGGCTGCCGCAGCCGAACATCAGGGTAATGTCGTAGAAATCCACATAGGCCGCGTTGCCGCGCCACAGCATGGTCATAGTAGCGCGGTTGCGATAGGCGGCGTCGACGCACGAGCGCCCCAGTTCGAGAATCTCACCCGGCAGCCGAAGCACGGCGCCGATATCGTATTCATCGGCCGTGTAGAATCCGTCGTGACGATCGGCCACCGAGCGGCGCAGCAAGCGGTACGTCCCGACCACGGCGTCCGCGCCGGCGCGATCACAATCAATCACGAGCAAATGATCGCAAATTTCGTCGAAGGCGTCGAAATCCTGCCTGCGCGCCGCCATCTCGGGGCTCGGCTTGGCGCCCATCTCGTCGTAGAACACGCGATAGCGCAACGACAGCGCCGCCGCGATCTCGTCGGGCGTGCGCGCCAGGCGCACCTCCAGGCTACCGGCCTGGATACCCTGTATGGGTTCGCGGGTCACGGTAGAATCGGCTTTTCAGTGATCGGGCACACGACTACATCCCTGCCTTCACTCATCATTGTCAGACAACGCCACGCCGTAGAGCTCGAGCCGGTGATCGACCAGGCGATAACCGAGCTCACGCGCCACTTCGCGCTGAAGCGCCTCAATCTTTGCATTCTCGAATTCAATAACCTTGCCCGTTTCCATGTCGATCAGGTGATCGTGGTGCCCGTCGTCCGCCCGTTCGTAGCGCGCCCGCCCGTCGCCGAAGTCGTGGCGCTCCAGCATGCCCGAATTCTCGAACAGCCGGACCGTCCGGTAGACCGTGGCCAAGCTTACCTTGGGATCGATCACCGAAGCGCGCTTGTAGAGCTCTTCCACGTCGGGATGATCGCGTGCATCTGACAACACGCGGGCAACCACCTTGCGTTGTTCGGTCATCTTCAAACCCCGGCTGATGCACAGCTGCTCCAGTCGGGAAGGGGCCGGTTGTCTAACCACAATTCACCTACGATCCGCGTCGTCACCCTAATAATCAAGATAAATTACAGAGGATGGAGTGACGAGGCGCAGTGGCCGGCCCCTAGCGACGGCGCGGACGGGTTCCGAGGCCAATTTTCTTGGCCAATTGGCTGCGCTGCAGCGCATAATTCGGCGCCACCATGGGATAGTCGGCGGGCAGCCCCCAGCGTTTGCGATACTGGTCCGGCGTTAATTTGTAGCTTGTCATCAAATGACGCTTGAGCATCTTGAGCTTTTTGCCGTCCTCGAGGCAGACGATGTAGTCCGGCGTCACGGATTTCTTGATCGATACCGCGGGCTGGGGGGCCGCTAACGCATCCGTCTCACTCGAGAGGTCCGAGAGCGTGCCGTAGATCTGCTTGATGAGTTGTGGCAACTCGCTTACCGGCACGTCGTTGTTCGAGATGTGAGACGCGACGATTTCCGTCGTAAGGGCCAGCAATTCCCCGCGATTGATTTCATCTGACATAGGTTATCCATCCTGTTCGCAATAATTAGATAATCTATATATAATCTTGTCTTGGTTTTTTCAAACTCAAAATAACGAATTTTCTCTTGCTTTCTCAGCGACCCGTAGCCTCTAGGTAATTTTTATGGTCAATCGTCCCGACTATTTTCTCGACATCACGGATAAAATTTGCCCGATAACCTTCGTCAAGACGAAGCTGCAGATCGAGCGGATGGCCGACGGCGAGGTTGCCGAGG
>CAVOEB010000073.1:0-14385 GCA_963694715.1 Alphaproteobacteria bacterium
TGGCCGCCCTCGAGGAACGGCGAGAGGCGGGCCAGATAATCCTCTTCCGGTCCGTCAAGCGCCACCGCCATGACCGGACCGTCGAAGCGCACCCGCCAATGCAAATTGCCGCACAGGAAGCCGAGTTCGACGGCGGTGGCCGTGTCTTTCGGATGTAGCCGCAGCCAGCGGCTTTCCTCCATACGCACGACGACCGCGCGCAGATCGTCGAGCAGCAGGATCGCGCCGTCGCCGAGCTTGGCGGCGCGATCTAGCGCCACCGCGCAGTCCGTGCCCTTGTCGGTCTCCTTGCGCAGACGGTGCCGGTGGGTGTCATCCCGGGAAAGCTCCAGATATTCGACCCGCCCCTTGTGCGAGAGCGCGTGCAACTGCTCGACCAGTTCGGGGTCGCTGGCGTGGCCGATGATCTGGGTCAGGCGCAACATAGTGGCGTCAGTATAGGGGCAAAATCCGGCGCCAGCGCGCTTGATTGCGGCCCACCCACTGGCTACCTTGAACCTGCGGGAGCCACCCGACGATCCGCCAACGACAAATCACCCCGAAGGCGCCGCCATGGACATCCGAACCACCTTGCTCGACCTCATCGGCAACACGCCCCTGATCCGCCTGACGGGCGCCTCTGAGGCGACGGGATGCGAAATTCTCGCCAAGTGCGAATTCATGAACCCGGGCGGCTCGGTTAAGGATCGCGCCGGCCTCTTCATCATTAAGGATGCCCTCGACCGTGGCGTAATCCAGCCGGGCGGGATTATCGTCGAAGGCAGCGCGGGCAACACAGGCATCGGTCTCGCCGTGGTCGGCAACGCGCTGGGCTTTCGTTCGCTCATCGTCATGAACGACAATCTCTCGCACGAGAAAGTCGACGCGCTTCGCCTGCTCGGCGCCGAGGTCGAACTCGTGCCCCAGAAGCCGTACAAAGATCCCGGCAATTTCAACCATGTCGCCAAGCGCCGTTCCGAGGAACTCGAGGCCTCGGATCCGAACGGGGCGATCTGGGCCGACCAGTTCGACAACCTCGCGAACCGGCGCGCCCATATTGAGACCACGGGGCCCGAGATCTGGCGCCAGACCGATGGCAAAATCGACGGCTTCGTCAACGCCATCGGCACCGGAGGCACGCTCTCGGGCGTCGGACTCTATCTCAAGGAGCAGAACCCCGACGTCACCATTGCCCTCGCAGACCCCATGGGCGCGGCGATGTATTCCTGGTTTACCTCGGGTGAGCTCAAGAGCGGCGGCACCTCGATCACCGAAGGCATCGGCCAGGGCCGGATCACGGCGAACGTCGAGGGCACGCCCGTGGATATAGCCTTCCAGATCCCCGACGACGAAGCTCTGCGCATCGTCTTCGACCTGGTCCGCAAGGAAGGGTTACTGGTCGGCGGCTCCAGCGGCATCAACGTCGCCGGCGCGATCCGCCTCGCTCGCGAGATGGGCCCGGGACACACCATCGTCACCATGCTGTGCGACAGCGGCGCGCGCTACCAGAGCAAGATGTTCAATCCCGAGTTCTTGCGCGAAAAAGGCCTGCCCGTGCCCGAATGGCTCGATGACTGAACCCGCGGCCGACGCCGAGGGGTTCGATCCGACCCTGCTGGCGGTCCTCTCGAGCCGCATGTCCGCGATCCTGCGCGAGATGACCAACACCGTGGTACGCACCAGCCGCTCGTCGGTGATCAAGACCTCGCGCGACTTCTCCTGCGGCATCGTCACCTACGACCATCGCCAGATTTCCTGCGAGAGCGGCCTGCCGGTCCATCTCGCAGCGCTGTCGCTGACCACCCGCCCGATCAGCAAATTCTTCGACGACGTTAAGGAGGGCGATGCCTATGTGAACAACTGCTCCTACACGGGCGGTACCCATCACGCCGACATCGCGCTTTGCGTGCCCGTCTTCTGCGAGGGCGAACCCCTGTTCTGGACCGTGGTGCGCGCGCACCATGCCGATATCGGCGCGCCCGAGCCCACCACCTACCTGCCCTACGCGCGGACCATCTACGAAGAGGGGCTGCATTTTCCCTGCGTCCGCTTCCAGGAGCATTACGAAGACAAACCCGACCTCATCCGCATGTGCCGCATGCAGATCCGGGTCGCCGATGTCTGGTATGGCGACTACCGCGCCCAGGTCGGCGCGTGTCGCACCGCCGAGCGCCGCCTCAAGGAGCTGGTCACGAAATACGGCCTTGCGACTGTCAAGGCGTTCATCGAGGCCTGGATCGCCTATGGCGAGCGGCGCATGATCGCCGCTATCCGCGCCCTGCCCGCCGGAACCTGGAGTTACGAAACCCGCCATGACCCGGTGCCCACCGTGGCCGACGAGGGCGTGCCCGTGCGCGCGACGCTCACCGTCGATCCCGCGACCGCCATGATCACCGTCGACGTGCGCGACAACATGGACTGCGTGCCGGGCGGCATCAACCAATCCGAGACCTGCGCCACCGCGGGCTGCCTGATCGGCGTCTACAACAACCTCGACCCGACCATCCCGCACAACGAAGGCAGCGCCAGCCGGGTCGAAATATTGCTGCGCGACGGCTGCGTCGTCGGCCGTCCGACCTACCCCGTCGGCACCTCGGTGGCGACCACCAACGTCAACGATCGCCTCTCGACCGCCGTATCGGGTTGCTTTACCCAGATGGGCCGGCCCCATGGCCGTGCCGAGGCCGGCTATTCCCAGACCAGCGGGCTCGCCGTAATCTCGGGGCTCGACCCGCGCAGCGACCGGCCAGAGCCCTACATCAACCAGTTCATGCTGGGTTTAAGCGGCGGCGCCGGGGTCGACGGCCACGACGGCTGGGTTACCCACGGCGCGCCGTGCGACGGCGGCATGCTACGGATCGATCCCATCGAGACAGTCGAAAGCATGTATCCCGTACTCATCGAGGAACGTCGGCTGAGCTCTGATACGCTGGGCTGCGGCGAGTGGGATGGCGCGCCCGCCACGCAAGGCAGCTACCGTCCGCTGGATCACGACGTCACCGTCAACTATGCGAGCGACGGCGACATGTTTGCCTCGAAGGGTGCGCTGGGCGGAAGCGATGGCGCGCCTGCGATCAACGCCAAACGCCACTCCGACGGCACGGTGCACACCCTGCCCTCGTTTCACGAAGAAATATGCGGTCCCGACGAGGCGATCTGTTATCGCTCCAACGCGGGCGGCGGTTACGGCGACCCCCGCGCACGTAATCCCGCGCGGGTCGCGGCCACGGTCAACCGCGGCTGGCTTTCGCACGAACAGGCGCAAACCGTCTACGCCGTGGCGCTCGTCCGGGCCGCCAACGGCGTCGATTTCGAGGTCGACGAGGCCGCGACGGCAGAGTTGCGCGGCCAGCCCGTATGACCTACGCCGTCTGCATCGATACGGGCGGCACCTTTACGGACTGCGTCGTCGCCACCGGCGACAATTTGCGGATTTTCAAGACCGCCTCGACACCGCCCGATTTCGATCGCGGGTTCATGAACGCACTCGCGCTCGCGGCCGAAGATGCCGGACTCGGTCTCGACCGCTTTCTGGCCGAGGTCGACGTCATCATCCACGGCACCACCGCGTCGACCAACGCGCTGATCGAGGGCAAGACCGCCCGGGTGGGCCTGATCGTCAACGCCGGTCACCCCGACATCCTCACGCTTCGGGACGCCCCAGAAAAACGCAGTTTCGACTGGCATCTCGATTACCCGGAGCCCTTCGTTGCGCGCAACCTCACCGTCGAGGTCGGCGGACGGTTCGATTCCAGCGGCCGCGAGCTCGAGCCGCTCAACGAGGCCGACGTGCGTGCGGCCGCCGATCATTTTCGTCGGATGGAAACCGAAGCCATCGCCGTCTGCCTGCTCTGGTCGATCATCGACGGTGCCCACGAGCGTCGGGTGGCGGAAATCTTGCGCGACGAGCTGCCCGACCTGCCGGTCACGCTCAGCCACGAGCTCAATCCGGTCTCCCGGGAATACCGCCGCGCCATTTCTGCGTCCATCAACGCATCGCTCGCGCCAGTCATCAGCCGCTACGTTTCGTCCATCGAGGACAGCCTGCGCGAGGCGGGCTACCGCAACGACCTGCTCATCGCGAATTGCGTCGGCGGCATGATGCAGGCCGCCGAGATCGTCGAACGACCGATCTACAGCGTCATGTCCGGCCCCACCCTGGCGCCCGTCGCGGCTCGCCACCTGACCGACGAGCCCGACGTCATCGTTATCGACATGGGCGGCACCACGCTCGACGTCTCCGCCATCCGTGACCGCGAAATCGTGGTTTCGCCCGAGGCCATGCTGACCCGCTACGACCTGCTCGGCCTGCCCAAGGTCGACGTCCGCTCGGTCGGCGCGGGCGGCGGCAGCATCGCCTGGGTTGATCCCGGCGGCCTGCTTCATGTCGGCCCCCAAAGCGCGGGCGCGCAACCGGGCCCCGCCTGCTACGGTGCGGGCGGCACCGAAGCCACAGTCACGGACGCCAACGTGGTGCTGGGCATCATCGACCCCGACTTCTTCCTCGGCGGGCGCATCAGGCTCGATCGGGCCGCCGCGAAAGCCGCCGTCGAAGCCGTCGGCGCGCGCCTGGGCACCGGGCTGCTGGAGACCGCCCACGCTATCCACGCGGCCAGCAACCACACCATGATCGCTGCGATCGAGGACATCACGGTGGGCGAAGGGCTCGACCCTCGCGAGTGCTATCTGGTCGCTGGCGGCGGTGCGACCGCCGCTCACTTGTGCGAAATGGCCGATATCCTGGGAATTACGCGGACCATGATCCCACGCTTCGTGGCAGGCTTGAGCGCCTTCGGCGGGCTGGTCTCGGAATTTCGCAGCGAAGCCGTCGCCACCCTGGCGATGACCGGCGAGCGGTTCGACGCCGACGCGGTCAACCGGGTGCTCACCGAACTGACCACAAAGGGCGCCGCCTTTCTGGAGCGCGCCGGCGTCGCGACCGAAGATCGCCGCTACGATCACCTGTTCTCGGCGCGCTACCGCTTTCAATCCTGGGAGATCGACGTACCCTTTTCCCCAGGCCCGGGCGGGCTCGGCGCCGACGATGTCGCTGACCTGGTGTCGGATTTTCACGCCATACACCAGAGGGTTTACACCATCCACAACCCCGAGGAGAGCGTGGAATTTACCGCCTGGAAGGTGCGCGCGGTGGGCGCGGGTCGCTATTCCGCCGATCGTGAAGTACCGTCACCGGTGGTCCCGGCGGGCGCCGTGGTGCCCAAGGGCCGGCGCGAAGTCTATCGCCACGAGGTAGGAGCTGCGGCGCTCCTGCCCGTGTTCGATGCCGACCGGCTGGGACCGGGCATGCATATCGACGGCCCCGCTATTGCAGAAGCGGAATTGACGACTATCCTGTTACGCTCCGGCTGGGTTGCGGATATCGATGCGCACGGCAATTTTCTGCTGACCAAGGACAAGGCATGAGTTACGCTAACCCCGACGCGCTTGTCAGCACCGACTGGCTGGCACAGCATCTCGACGCCCCGGACGTCCGCGTCGTCGACGGCTCGTACTTCATGCCCTATACCGGGCGCGATGCCCGCGCCCAATACGACGAGCGGCATATTCCGGATGCGGTGTTTTTCGACATCAACGAGATCGCCGACACCGACAACCCCCTGCCCCACATGATGCCGCGCCAGGAAAAATTCGCGAGCCGCGTGCGCCAGCTGGGCTTAGGCGACGGCAACCGCATCATCGTCTATGACGGCCCCGGCCTGTTCAGCGCAGCGCGCGTGTGGTGGATGTTCCGGGTCTTCGGCCACAACGATATCGCGATACTCGACGGCGGCCTGCCCAAATGGCTCGCCGAGAGCCGTCCGGTCACCGACGACGAAACCATGCCCCGCGAGCGACACTTCACCAGCCGTCTGAATAGCCTTCTGCTGCGCGATCTAAGTCAAATGATGGCAAACCTCAAAAGCAAGCGCGACCAGGTGATCGACGCACGCTCGCCGGGCCGGTTCGAGGGTAGCGAGGCGGAGCCTCGCCCCGGCCTGCGCACCGGGCATATTCCCGCCAGCCGGAATTTGCATTACCAGCGGATGCTCGATCCCGAGACCGGCACCATGGCCGACGCCGAGGCCTTGCGCGGGCTTTTTGCCGAAGCGGGCCTCGATCTCTCCCGCCCTGTGACCGCGAGTTGCGGCTCGGGTGTGACCGCCGCAATTCTAGCGCTTGGGCTCTACCTGATCGGCTATCCCGATGCGGCGGTCTATGACGGCTCCTGGACCGAATGGGGCTCGCGTAACGACACGCCGCTCGAGCCGTGAGACCGGGCCGCATCTGATAGTCAGCCGAGTTTTCTTCTTCGCTTTAGAATGATAAGACACTGTTGTGCATCTAAAACAAAACTCTGCCTCCGCTGTATCAACTAGCGCGCTGCAATGGGCGCAGATTCTGACTCGTTACCGTAAGCCCAGTCACAGTCGCAGCATCCTCGAAATTGCGCTTACGCTCTTGCCATTCGTGGGGCTCTGGACATTGGCCTGGGCAGCTTCTCGTTTCGGCTATTGGGAGCTATCGCCGGCGCTCTCAATAATCGCAGCGGGGTTTCTCGTGAGACTGTTTATGGTCCAGCACGATTGCGGACATGGTGCCTTCTTCCGCCATCGACACATGAACGATTGGGTTGGTCGTATCATCGGCGTGCTTACGCTGACGCCTTACGACGCCTGGCGCCGCAGCCATTCTATCCATCACGCTGGCGCCGGTCATTTGAAGCGCCGAGGGATCGGCGACATCGGGACCCTGACGGTACGCGAGTTTCAGGCGCTTTCGCGCTGGCGCCGCCTTCGCTACCGTTTGTACCGACACCCGCTCATTATGTTCGGTATTGGTCCCGGATATGTGTTCGTGCTTCGCAATAGGCTCCCGCCGGACTTCATCCACGGTGGTCGGCGCGCCTGGACCGGCAGCTTGGCGACGAATCTTACCTCCGCGGCCGTCTTTGCCCTACTAATCTGGCTCGTGGGCATCGGGCCGTTCTTGCTCATTCAGCTGCCGATCACTTTTCTTGCGGCCTTAATCGGAGTGTGGCTGTTCTATGTTCAGCATCAATTCGAAGAGACATTCTGGGCGCACGGCGATAAATGGAGCCGGCATGAGGCCGCATTGTACGGGAGCTCCCACTACGACTTGCCGAGAGTTCTCCGCTGGTTTACGGCAAATATCGGTGTGCATCACGCGCACCACTTATGCAGCGGTATCCCTTACTACCGTCTTCCACGAGTGCTTAGCGAACATCCCGAGCTGGGCAAAGTAAACCGGCTCACACTGCTTCAAAGTTTTGGCTGCGTTCGTCTTGTGCTGTGGGACGAGACCCAACGGCGCTTAGTCTCATTCCGTGATGCTCGGGGCTGTAGGCTAGACAGCCAGGTCTAAAAAAGACGTGGCCTTTGGAAGGTCTACTAGCGGAACCAAAGCGTAAGTTTCCCGTCGACGTGCGACCCCAATTTCATTCAAGCGTCATCGCTTTCCGCCCGAGATCATCCAACATGCGGTCTGGCTCTACGCCCGATTCACGCTGTCGTTCCGTGACGTCGAGGGTATTTTGACCGAGCGTGACATCGATGTTTCTGAGGAACGATTGCCTGCGGCCCACGATCAGGGATTGCGCTCTAACAATCGGGCGGAGAATTCCCACCAGCCGGTTCGGCGGCGAGAGCGAAAGCAGCAGCGGTTCAAGTCACCGGGATCAGCCCAACGGTTCCTGTCAGTCCACGCCGCCGTCTACAACGCCTTCTACGCGCAACGCCATCTTCTATCCCGCCGCATCTTCAAGGTGTTTCGTGCCGAGACGCTCGCTGTCCGGAATCAAAGTTGGCTTGCCGCCTGAGCCCGCCAAGCGAGACGAGACCGCCCGCCAGCGCGAGCCGGAACGGGCAACGGTCGCCGTGCCGCCGGGTCGAGCGATGAAGCAGCCAGAGGCCGAGCCCGACGAAGCCCGCGAAAATCGGGAACAGATAGGCGTCATGGACAAGAAATCCTAGCCCGACCGATGCAGCAGGCTGCGGCAAGGCCTGCGCGCGCGAGGATGAAGGGGTATAGCCCCCGTCGTGGCTGCCCTGGGTGCGTGTGCTGTTGCCCCATTGTGGTCCAGCCAATTTTCGAGCCGGGTGGAGGGTGGCGCTAGGAATTGCCTGATTTGATTTTACGAGGGACGAATGGCTCCAGAGGGTGTCTTTACGACCCTACGCGCTGTCAGGACGAAGTTTTGGGTTCCTCTGCCGACCCCCTTTCGTATCGAAGGTATGTGAAGCCAGCCAGTGGGCAAGAAATTTCGCACTAGGCGCCTGCACAAGAGTTTTTCAACAGCCTCAGCGAACAACGGACATTCAGCTTATCTCCATAGTGCTCGTATATTCACCGAACGCGTCTCGCTAGACTTTCAATATATCGAAGTGCAAGCGGTGCAGGTTGTCGGCTATCGTGCCCGCCGATATTTTCGGCTATTCCCGTCTCATAACCGCCCAGGAGGGCGCAATCATTGCCGCGTGATAGTCTGCGTTATGAGGGGCGCAACAGTATTCCGGCGGGTGCAGGCGAGCCAAGTATGCAATTGCTTGGGCCCGCCAGCCCTTTCAAGTGGTTGGGCTGGTATTGGGTTGGGGACGATCAGGTCCGAATATTCTAAAATCTGAAGTAGATAAAGATTTGCGAGCGATCCAAAAATAAGATTGCCGAGAAAAAGACAACGCCAAGCGCCACTCCGAGCAGAACGCGCTCCTGCGCCCCCCGACGCAGAAGCGCCGTGACTTTCTCTGGGTTGAGAAAGTAGCAAACAACGGTCGCGCCCGCGAGATAACCCCACATCTCCACCGTAACCGGCACCACGACGGCGGCAGATGAGAGTCCGAGCAAGTTCAGGCCGAAGCTGGCCACGTCGTCAAATTCGAACAGAAAGAAAACCCAGCCCAACGAAACGAGAAAAAACGTGAGCGCGATCTGTACGATTCGCGGCATAGAGTCCCAGACTGGTGCAGTCCAACGATATCCGATCACCAGAATGGCGTGAAACAAGCCCCAGACGACGAAATTGAACCCGGCGCCATGCCAGAGGCCACAGAGCGCAAATATAATCAGAATGTTGCGCAGATAACGCTTGTTTCCACCGAGCGGCAGATAGAGATAGTCGCGAATCCAGTAAGACAGACTGACATGCCAGCGGCGCCAGAAGTCTTTAGGGTTGAGCGCCTCGTATGGCCGCAAGAAATTGTCAGGCAACGTAAATCCGAAAAACCGACCCAACCCGATTGCCATGAGAGAGTAGCCATAAAAATCGAAGTAAATTTGCATGCTGAACGCGAACACGAGGTAGTAGGCCGCGACCGGGCCAAGCGTCGTCGGATTCGATGAAAGAACATCGACGTATTGTGCCAGACCGTCTGCCACCAGCACCTTGAGCGCCAGGCCGAAGACGGCCAACGCGACGCCTTCCGCAACCGCGTCATATTTCGGACGAAAGGTGCGCATGCTTTCGATTGCGCCCTTCACCTGCATGTATCTGACAATTGGGCCAGCGACCAACTGAGGAAAAAATGTGATGTAGACGGCGAGCGGTACGAGGCCTACATGCTGCTTTATTTTTCCGCGATAGCGATCGATGGCGTAGGCGACGAGTTGGAACGTAAAAAACGATATACCCGCAGGAAGTATCACGTCGTCGAAAAGAGAAAAAGTCGTATCGCCTTTGTCGTCCTTCAGTCCCAGCACATCCTGAACTAAGAAATTGCTGTACTTGAAGTACGCGAGCGCAAGTAACGGCCCAATCGACGCCAACACGGTCAGCGCACGATTGCCAACCACCACGTCGGAGCGTGTTATGAGATGTACCCAGAATATCCCAGCGCAGAGCACGAGCGCATGATCCCACCCACTCAAGCCGTAAAACACCAGCGAGACACCGACCAGCCACCAGGGACGAAATCTGGCGAGGCCCGGCATAAAATACCCAACCATCGCCAGCGGCAGGAAGATGAACAGGAACTCCAACTGGTTGAAGGTCATTGTTTTGGAGCTATCCCACCCGAAAGAACAGCTAAATAGCGACCCAGTGCAGCGGCAGGGGAATGTGAGGCATCGCTCCAATATGGACCGCTCTCGGACTGTACAGTGACCGGTGCCGGCACACAGGTCAGCCCATGCGCCGTGCAAGCCGCAAGCCACGCTGAGCGCGTCGCCGCCGAAATCGGGTCAGCAGAAACCAAACCTGGCGCCAACGGCGTTTCGAAGACGATGATTTCGCTGTCTCCTAAGGCCGCAAGCCGCGCCATGTCGTGATCGAGATAGCCGGGTGGCACGCTTTGTTTGGCAGGCGGCGTGAGTGTAATTTTGGTCGGCGCGAAATTTTCCCGCTGCTTACGGCTACCGTCCGCGCCGTAACAATCCGTCTCATTATTGGGGTTGGCCTCGGACACCCGAGCGCGCAAACGGCTCGTGCTCAAGCTCTGCTTTACCGTTTGCCAAAACGTCCACATGTGGCGCCAAGCCATTCTAATTCTCGCGTTCAACCCGAGAGTTTGCCCTGCCTCGGGTGCGATCAAATCGCGATAAACATGCACCAATCGCTCGGGCATCGGCGGCCATTCAGCGTTGCCGTAAAACTGCATGGCCATGTTGTCGAAGCCTATCAAGGCTCGTCTAGGCGCTCGCTTCGCTGCGGCAAGCGACTCCAAAAGCGCCACGCTTTGACGCAGCGACATGCCTGCTACAGCAAAATTGAAAAAGCGGCTCGGCTGGCTCTTAATGTCAGAGCTGCCAACCATGAGCACGCGACTGCTGCCAAATAAGCCTAGGTCGAAACGCTTGTGCGCCTCGGCGTGCTCATATTTGATTTCAGCAATATCCTGCGCGGTGAATAGATCCAACGTCCGGCATTGTCCGTCGACAGCCGCCTCCGCAAAGGGATTCGAGGGGTCTACCCGATAGATCACCATCAATCCCGCGACGAGCAAGGCGACGGTTAAAAGAAAGGTGCGCAGGAACATGAGGGATGAACGATCAAAGGATTATGTGGACCAGGCTTTTATCGAAATAGTAGTGGTGAGAGGAAAAGAGAGAGGCGACCACGGCACCACATATTCAGCGCCTTTCTAGAGCGTGTGACAGCTCTGGTATTGAGCCACCCCCCATTCATTGGACAGTTTCGGCTGCAAATTAAGCTACAGTTCGGGCCTGCCGATCGGGTTTCGTGTCACTTCTCGTTATACTGCCAGGGCTGTCGGGTGGAGGGCCGGGCGCAAGCCCGGGCCGGAAGCCGACAGCCTTTCCCGATATACACCGACCGGCGTCTTGCCGCCATGCGCGGCATGAGGCCGCCGGTGGTTGTAAAAGCTCATCCAGTCGCCGATCTTCCGACGGGCCTCCCGCCCGCCGGCGAAGGCGTGCAGATAGATGCACTCGTACTTCATCGAGCGCCACAGCCGCTCGGTGAAGATGTTGTCGAGGAACCGGCCGCGCCCATCCATCAAGATGTGAACCCCGGCTTCTCTCAGCCGCTGCGTCCACGTCCAGGACGTAAACTGGCTGCCCTGGTCGGTGTTGAATATCTCCGGTGGACCATACCGGCTCAACGCGTCATCCAGCGTATCGACGCAAAACTGCACGTCCACGGTGTTCGACAGACGCCACGCCAGAACCTTGCGGCTCCACCAGTCCATGATCGCCACCAGATACAGGAAGCCCTTCGCCAGTGGGATGTAAGTGATGTCGGCACACCACACGTGGTTCGCCCGCTCGATCCGGACACCCCGCAGCAGATACGGGTAAGGCCTATGTCCCTTGGCGGGAACGCTGGTCCGCGGCTTACGGTAAATCGGCATCAGGCCCATCAGCCGCATCAGGCGACGCACCCGCTTGATGTTCACCGGATGCCCGGCGGCCCTCAGGTACCACGTCATCTGTCGGGCGCCGTAGAACGGCGTCTCCAGAAACTGGTGATCGATCTTTGCCATCAGTTCAAGGGTCTCCGGGCTCTCGCCCCCATTAACCCCATGACGGGGCACATGATAGAACGTCGAACGGCCGACCGACGCCAGACGGCACTGCCGGACGATCGACAGGGCGGGATGGTCGGGCCGAATCATCGCCTTGCGCTCCTGCCGGGGAGCAGACGCAGCCCTTGTTCCAAGAAATCCCGTTCCACCGTCAGCTCGCCGATCTTGGCATGGAGTTCCTTGATCCGGCCGGCATCTGCCTCCGGCGCTGCGGGGTTGCGACCACGCTGGAGGATCTCCCGCGCTCCTTCGAGCAGCGCCTTCTTCCATTGATGGATCATCGCCGGATGGATCTCAAAACGGCTCGCTAGCTCGGCAACCGTCTGTTCGCCCTTCAGAGCCTCAAGCGCAACCCGCGCCTTGAACTCGGCCTTGTGTTGCTTGCGCTTCGTCATCACTGATCTCCTCTCTCAAAGACCAGCAGATACCGAATCCGTAGCTTACGTCACTGTCCGATTTCCGGGGAGTAGCTCAATTTCGTCGTAAATCCGCTCGAACACCGTCTCCAGGCTCGGCGTTCCCTCAGGCGGTTGACCGGCGTCCATGAACTCTCCTTTCGACCTCTCGGACAAATTTCGAGGCGAGAATTTAACAAACTCTTCGGGATACTGGAACCTGAGCCCTCTAACCCCCACCATCGATGAAACAGTTAGGGAGGACTAGAATGATGGAAGCGGGAAACCCGTCTCCATCAATGGTCAGATTAGGCGCTAAACCTTAAGACAAGCTTAACGACGGTGGCCCGCCGCAACCGACGATTACGAAAAAGCCCCGCTTATTCCTTGAAGAACGTCTCGGCAGCACCACGAGCCGATTGCTTCGACGCAATCATTTGCCGTGCCCGTTCGATTTCGCCTTCGAGTTCAGCTATATAGTCGGTCAGGGCCTCAACGGACATGGGCTCAAGATCCTTGACCGGTTTGGGCTGGAGCCGGGGTTCGAGATCTTCGGGGTCCATGGGCGCTTCTCCTCTTGTTACCGTCGCACCGAGCAACCGCCAGATTAGCGCGCCCGTCTCGGGCCTTCAAACATCCGGTCCGAACCGGCTAAAGTAAGATGCCATCAAGCCATGAGGTAGCCATGACCGCACCCCTTCCCGCCACGATGACCGCCATCGAAATCAGTGAACCGGGGGGTCCCGGCGTGCTTCGCGCGGTCGAGCGCCCAACCCCTGTGCCGGGGGCCGGCGAAGTGCTCGTCGCCGTCCAAGCCGCGGGCGTCAACCGACCCGACGCGATGCAACGCGAGGGCAGCTATCCCCCACCGCCCGGCGCCAGCGACATTCCGGGTCTCGAGGTCTGCGGTACAGTCGTGGCTCAGGGGCCAGGGGCCTCGCGCTGGCCCCTCGGTGCTCGGGTGACGGCGCTGGTCTCGGGCGGCGGTTACGCCCAGTTCTGCGCCGTGGCCGAGCCCCAGGCACTGCCTGTGCCCGACGGGCTCGACGCGGTTCAGGCAGCCGCCCTGCCGGAAACCTTTTTTACGGTCTGGACCAACCTGTTCAAACGCGGCCGCCTCGCACCCGGCGAACGGGTCTTGATTCACGGCGGATCGAGCGGCATCGGAACCACCGCCATCCAGCTCGCTCGAGCCTGGGGCGCGCGTGTCTTCGCCACCGCCGGATCACCCAACAAATGCGCCGCCTGCGAACGCCTGGGCGCAGAGCGCGCGATCGACTACCGAACGGAGGACTTCGTCGCCGTGGTCCGCGGGCTGACCGGCGGCGAAGGCGTCGATGTCATCCTCGATATGGTTGCCGGCGATTACCTTGCGCGTAATCTCAAGGCGCTGCGCACCGAGGGGCGCATCGTCAATATCGCGCTTATGGGCGGCAACCAGGCGACCATCGGGGTCGGCGCGGTCCTGCTCAAGCGCCTGACGATCACGGGATCCACCCTGCGCTCCCGAAGCGTCAGCCAGAAGGCCACTATCGCGCGGGCGCTCGAACACCACGTCTGGCCACTACTAGCTGCAGGCCGAATCGCGCCGGTTATCGATAGTCAGTTCGCCCTGGCTGACGCCGCCCAGGCCCATGCGCGCCTGGAATCAGGCGCGCATATCGGCAAGATCGTGCTCACGATCTGACAAGAACCTCTTGATCCGATAGGGGTTTCGATCTATCTGACAGGGCAGGGTCTGGAGATTTTCAGCTTTGCGCCCGCCGTGATCCCCGTTATATTCGCGTCAACATCAACGTTCCACACAACCGGTAGCGGTGAGGTGGCGCCCCTGAAGACGCCTCGATAGTCGTCGCCGATGGAGACTAATATGGCTGAAGCGCCTCTCATGCCCAAAGCGACTGCTGTCTGGCTGATAGACAACACGTCGCTGACTTTTGATCAAATCGCGATGTTCTGCCTCATGCACACGCTTGAGATTGCCGGCATCGCCGACGGTGAAGTCGCGGTTGGCA